>NZ_CP026363.1:845000-1150000 GCF_004117055.1 Brevibacillus agri | reverse complement strand
CTCCTGTCTCGAGCGGCTCCAAAACCACGTTTCTTTCGTCTCAAGCGATCGCTGCAACGACTCCTCGTTCATATAGGCAAGCGTCAAAACAGCCTTGCTCACCGCATCCTGTACAATGACAGGAATCAGTCCTTTTTCGTCAAAGCGCACGTTTTCTGCTGTAAGAAGCTCTACTGTCATGGCCGCACGACAACTCCTTTGGTCTGGAGATACTCTTTCACCGAGTGAATGGACGTCTCATCGTAATGGAAAATAGAAGCTGCCAGAGCGGCATCTGCCCGCCCCGCTGTCAGCACGTCGTAAAAGTCTTCCTTCGAGCCTGCCCCACCAGAAGCAATCACCGGAATGTTTACCGCTTCCGAGACGCGTCTGGTCAATTCGATCCCAAAGCCCTTTTTCTCGCCGTCATCATCCATGCTGGTCAAAAGAATTTCGCCTGCTCCCAGCGCTTCCACTTCTTGCGCCCAGCTAACGACATCTTTGCCGGCAGCGTTGCGTCCGCCGTGCGTGTACACTTCCCAGCGCCCTTCCCCTACCGACCTGGCGTCAATCGCGACTACGATGCACTGGGAGCCGAACACATTCGCCCCCTCGCGAACAAGCTCGGGACGAAGCACAGCGGCTGTGTTCAGCGAAATTTTGTCCGCTCCGGCGCGCAAAATCCGCTTCATGTCCTCCACGCTGTTGATGCCGCCGCCAACGGTAAACGGAATCGTAATGTTGGCCGCCGTCCGCTCGATGACATCCACCATCGTCTTGCGCCCTTCGTGGGAGGCGGAAATATCCAGGAACACCAGCTCGTCCGCACGCTCTTCACTGTACTTCTTCGCCAGCTCGACCGGATCTCCGGCGTCGCGCAGCCCCACAAACTGGACTCCTTTTACAACCCGCCCGTCTTTGACATCGAGACACGGGATGATTCTTTTAGCCAACATCCTGCTCACGTCCCTCCATGCGAGTCAGCGCTTCTTCCAGCGTGAAAGCGTCCGTGTAAAGAGCTTTTCCGACAATCGCGCCGGACACTCCGTCTGCTGCATGCCCTGCCAAAACGAGCAGGTCATCAAGCCGACTCACGCCTCCAGAGGCAATGACCGACTTGCCTGTCGCTATCGCGAGTGCTGCGATTTCCTCGACATTCGGCCCTGTCATCGTGCCGTCGCGGGCAATATCGGTATAAATAAACGTTTCCGCGCCGTATGCCACCAGCCGCTTTGCCAGCTCTGTCGCCGCGACGTCCGTTGTCTCCAGCCAGCCGCGCGTAGCGACCAGGCCATTGCGGCAGTCGAGTCCAATCGCGATTTTGTCGCCGTACGCCTGCAAAATCCGTTTCGTAAAAGGCTCGTCTTCAATCGCGGCGGTGCCGACAATCACCCGCGCCACGCCTGCATCCAAATAGTCCTTGATCTGCGCTTCCGTCCGAATGCCGCCGCCAACCTGCACGGGGACGGACACTGTGCGGGCGATTTCCTTGATGATGGACGCATTGGCCGGCTTTCCTTCCTTGGCCCCGTCCAGATCAACGAGGTGCACCCACTCGGCCCCCTGCTCTACCCAACGCTGTGCCATGGCAACAGGCGAATCCGCATACACCGTCTCCTGGGCGTAATCCCCTTGAAACAGCCGCACACATTTTCCACCGCGAATATCAATAGCTGGATAAATGATAAAACTCACGCCAAAACCCCCTCGCATTGAACGGCAAAATTGCGCAGCAGCCGCATCCCCGTCTCTCCGCTCTTTTCCGGATGGAACTGCATCCCGTACACCTGGCCACGTCCGACAATCGCCGTGACCTCCTGATGATAGTCGCTCGTCGCCAGCAGCACATCCGGCTTGCACAGCACATGGTAAGAGTGAACAAAATAAACGTACTCGCCTTCGCGCACTCCCTCCAGAAGCGGATGCTCCCGCCGGAGACGCAACTGGTTCCAGCCCATGTGCGGCACTTTGTAGTCGCCGCAAAAACGGACCACTTCACCGCGAATCAGGCCGAGTCCGGCGTTTTCCCCGTGCTCCTCGCTTTTGTCAAACAAAAGCTGCATCCCCAGGCAAATGCCCAAGATCGGCCGTTCGGAAGCGACGTATGCGTCAATCGCCCGATCCAGGCCCAGCTCCCTGATGTTTGCAATCGCGTCGCCAAAAGCGCCTACCCCCGGCAAAATCAGCCCGCTGTACTCCTGCAGCCGATCAGGCGCAGAAACGAACTCATACGAATAGCCGAGCCGCTCCAAAGCCTTGCTCAAGCTGTACAAATTGCCCATGCCGTAATCAATGATGCCGATCATTCTACAAAACCCCTTTGGTAGACGGGACCCCTTTTACACGCGGATCGATCGTCGTCGCTTCGTCCAGAGCACGGCCCAGCGCTTTGAAAATAGCCTCGATCATGTGGTGTGTATTGTGGCCGTAGTGCAAGATCACATGCAGATTGATCCGCGCTTCGAGCGCCAGCTTCCACAGAAATTCATGCACAAGCTCAGTCGGAAACTGGCCGACCATGTTCGTAGGATAAGCGGCCCGATACTCCAGATGCGGCCGGTTGCTAATGTCGATCACAACCTGCGCCAGCGCGTCATCCATCGGAACAAAGGCGTTTCCGTAGCGCTTGATTCCTTTTTTGTCGCCCAGTGCCTCGCGGATGCAATGCCCGAGACAGATGCCGATGTCCTCTACCGTGTGGTGGTAGTCGATTTCGATGTCTCCTTTTGCTTTTACCGTCAGATCAAAATGCCCGTGCCGGGTGAACAAGTCAAGCATGTGGTCCAAAAAAGGCACTCCCGACTCCTGCTTGCTTTCGCCTGCTCCATCTACGCCAAAAGAAAGGGCGATCTGCGTCTCATTTGTATTGCGCTCAATAGCTGCTGTGCGGATTGTACGATCACTCATCACTGGTCACACTCCTGCTTCTCGCGATCAAAGTCGCGCAGTCTCTCGGTTATGGCGCGTCCATGCCCCGCCAGCCCTTCCTGCTCGGCCAGGGTCACGATTTTTGGCCCGTTTTTCACCAGGTCATCCTTGCTGTAAGAGATGACACTGGATTTTTTGATAAAGTCATCCACCGACAGCGGCGAGGAAAAACGCGCCGTGCCGTTAGTCGGAATCACATGGTTGGTTCCGGCAAAATAATCGCCGACAGGCTCTGAGCTGTACGGCCCGAGGAAAATCGCCCCGGCGTTTTGCACCTTGCCCAACTGTGCGAAAGGCTCTGCAATCATGATCTCCAAATGCTCGGGAGCGATCCGGTTGATGACGGCGAACCCTTCGTCCAAATTTTCCACGAGCAAAATCGCCCCGTAATCCCGAATCGCCGCTGCAGCAATCGACTGGCGCGGCAGTTCGGCAAGCTGCCGCTCTACCTCCAGCGCCACCTGCTCGGCCAACTCCCGCGAAGGCGTGACCAAAATCGCGGCCGACATCGGATCATGCTCCGCCTGCGACAGCAAATCGGCAGCGACATAACGCGCATTGGCGGTGTCATCAGCCAGCACGGCAATTTCGCTTGGCCCGGCTACCATGTCAATGCTGACCAGCCCGAACACCTCGCGCTTTGCCAATGCGACAAAAATATTGCCCGGCCCGACGATCTTGTCTACCGCCTTGATCTGTTCCGTGCCATAGGTGAGCGCCGCGATGGCTTGCGCTCCGCCCACTTTGTAAATCTCCGTCACCCCCGCGATCTGCGCCGCTACGAGAATCGCCGGATTGACCTTGCCGTCCGCTCCCGGCGGGGTAGTGATGACCACCTCGGGGACGCCTGCGATTTTGGCCGGGATCGCGTTCATCAGGACGCTGGAAGGATAGGCGGCCGTGCCCCCTGGCACATACAGTCCCGCGCGCTGCAAAGGGCGAATCAACTGTCCCAGCATCGTGCCGCTCTCCTTCGTCACAAACCACGACTGGCGCACCTGGCGGCTATGGTAATCGCGTATGTTTTCCGCCGCCTCCTGCAAAGCCGCTTTGACCTGCGGAGAGACTTGCTCGCTCGCTTCGGCAAACTCCGCTGCGCTCACCCGAAACGTCTCCAGCCGCACCCGGTCAAACCTCTCTGTATATTCCCGCAAAGCTTCGTCTTTTCGCTCCCGAACAGCGGCGAGAATGGCCCTGACGCCTTCCTGCTGCTCTCTCGTCCCCGACTCCACCGACCGCTTTCCGTCAAACTGACTCGCTTCCATAATCCGCATGGTCCTTCTCCCCCTCCTTCTCTCTATTTTCTGCCTGGAATAACCTCCAGAAACTTTCCGGCAATATCATCGACCGCTTCGCTTTTCATCCGGTAGCTCGCGCGGTTGGCAATCAGCCGCGTCGTAATCTCGCAAATATGTTCCAGCTCCACCAGGCCATTTTCTTTTAACGTCCGGCCGGTAGAGACGATATCCACAATCCTGTCCGCAAGCCCGATCATCGGCGCCAGCTCCACCGAGCCGTTCAGCTTGATGACCTCCACCTGCTGCCCCTGCTCGCGAAAATAGCGGGAAGCGATCTTCGGATATTTGGTCGCCACTCTCGGCGCTTCTGTCGGCTTCCAGTCCGGCAATCCGGCGACCATCATCCGGCAGTAGCCGATCTGCAGGTCCAACAGCTCGTAGACATCCCGTTCTTCTTCGAGCAAAACATCCTTGCCGACCACGCCTACGTCCGCAACTCCGTATTCCACATAAGTCGGGACATCGGTAGGCTTTGCCAAAATAAATTCGAGCCTGGCATTTTCCACAGGGATGACCAGCTTGCGTGAATCCTGCAGTTCAGCCGTTACCTCCAGACCCGCCTGCTGCAAAAAGTGCACAGCCTCTTCAAAAATTCGCCCTTTGGGCATGGCAATCGTCAGCTTTTGCTCATTTGCGAAAAACGCCATCTCCTACTCCTCCTGTTCCGTCATGCAGATCACCTTGCTGTAGCCTTGCCCGCTCTCTGCCGCTATCTCCGCTTTTCCCGTTACGAGCCGGGTCACGACCACCTGGAAGTCCGCGCGCAACTGCTGCGCCTTTGCCAATGCTTCCGGCCGCCGATCTTCTGTATAAAGCAGCAAAATGCGTTCTGGCGCTTGACCTCGCAGCGACGGCGTGACCGTCAGCAGCCGATCCATTTTGATCGCAAACCCGGTGGCAGGTGCAGAGCGCCCGAACTGGGCCAAAAGCTGATCGTAACGCCCGCCGCCCAACAGCGGAGAGCCGAGATCGGCGGCGTAGCCTTCAAAGACAACGCCTGTATAGTAGTTCAGATTGATAATCAGATTGAAGTCCAACAGCAAATCCTCGGTAACCCCGTATGCCTCCAGCGATTCCCACAAGGAAGCAATCGTTTCTACCGCCCGCCCTGCTTTTCCGTCACCCGCAAGCTCCCGCGCCTCCGCGATTTTGCTTTTTCCGCCGCGCAAACGAAGCAAGGCGTCCAGCCGCTTTTTCCCCGCAGAGTCAATCGCAACCGTCTCCAGCAATTGGCGGAAGCCGACAAAATCGCGCTCGTGCAAATACTGGCGGAATTGCTGGCGCACATCCTCTTCGGCGACCACGTCCTCCAGCAGCCCGTCTACAAAATCGACGTGCCCGATCGCGATTCGGAACGTCTCCACGCCTGCCGCCCGCAAACAAAAAACTGCCAGCGCGATCGCCTCCGCATCCGCATCCACAGAGCCGTCGCCAATCAGCTCGATCCCCGTCTGGAAAAACTCCGCATTTCGGCCAGCTTCCTTCTCCTGGGCGCGAAACACGTTGGCCTGATAAAACAGGCGGATCGGCAGCGGTACATCTTTATATAAAGAAGAAACAACGCGAGCGATTGGCGTCGTCATGTCCGGCCGCAGCACAACGGTATGCCCCTGTTTATCCAACAGGCGAAACATTCGATCTGTCAGCGTTGCGCTCGCCATTCCCACGGTATCGTAATACTCCAGCGACGGTGTGGAAATTTCCTCGTACCCCCACCGTTCGATACAATGCCGCAGCGCCCGCTCCAAATGCCGTTGCTTCGCCAGTGATTCCGGTAATATGTCCCGCATCCCCAGCGGTTTTTCAAATCCCAACGGCTTCGCCATCGTCATTCCCTCCATTGCTCCGTTTCGCTTTACTCTGCTAATATGGTAACAAACTAAAGTGTTATGATGAAGATTACCACGAAGACCGCTCACGGTCAACGGAGATGAGAATAGTCGGAAAATTCTTGATTATAAGCTGTAGGCGACCCGAACAATGCTTGCAAACACCGCTCATCTCCAACGGCTTCACCAGCAGCCCCGCTTCTCTCTGCTGCAAGCCAATAAAAAAGAGCCCGCCAAAACGGACTCCGTTCCTTTATTCTTTCTTTCTCCCGCAAAAGCCTGACCAGCGGCGCGCGAGCCTATTTTTCCTCAAGCCCTCCCGGCCGAATCACTTGCATCGGGTTGCCGCCGACAAAAGACCCGGGCGCCACGTCCTTGTGGACCACCGTTCCCGCAGCCACGATCGCCCCGTCCCCAATCGTCACCCCCGGCAAAATCGTCGAGTTGGCTCCAATCAGCACCCTGTCACCAATGCGCACTTCTCCCAGCCGGTATTCCTCCACGAGATACTCGTGGGCGAGAATGGTCGTATTGTAGCCAATTACACTGTTTTTGCCGATTTTTATCAACTCCGGAAACATCGTGTCCATCATGACCATCAGCGCCACTGCCGTTTCCTGCCCGACCTCCATCCGCAAAAAGGTGCGGTACATCCAGTTTTTCCATGACGGAAAAGGCGTGTAGCGGGCAAGCTGGATGACGATGAAGTTTTTCATGACTTTCCAGAAGCTGACCGTGCGGTACATTTGCCAGAGCGGGTTTGGCCCCTGGACCGGATAACGTGTTGTCTTCCTCATGCGCCACTCTCCGTCCTACAAGTCTGAATCGGCATCTTCCAGAATGGCGTTCGACTGCTTGCGCGAGAAATGCATCGCCGCATTGTAGCCCATCCGCTTCAGGCGGAAGTTCATCGCCGCCACTTCGATAATGACGGCCAGGTTTCGCCCTGGTCGCACGGGTACGGTAATGATCGGGATGTCCGTGTCCATGATTTTCAGCGTCTCTTCGTCCAGTCCAAGCCGCTCGTACATTTTGTGCGGCTCCCACAGCTCCAGTTGCACGACCATCTCAATATTTTTCACGTTGCGGACAGCCCCTGCTCCGAACATGGTCATGACATTGATGATCCCCACGCCGCGAATCTCCAGCAAATGCTGGATCAGCTCAGGTGCGCTGCCGCTTAGCTGGCCTGCCTGCGTCTGGCGAATTTCGACAGCATCATCCGCCACCAGCCGATGCCCGCGTTTGACCAGTTCCAAAGCGGCTTCGCTTTTCCCGATTCCGCTCGATCCCATAATCAGGACGCCGACCCCGTAAATATCCGTCAGCACGCCATGAATCGTGGTAGTAGGCGCCAGGCGGTTCTCCAGGAAGTTGGTCATTTTGCCCACCAAGGTCGTCGTCGCCAAAGGCGATTGCAGCACAGGCACGCCCCAGTTGTTCGAGGCCTCGATCATTTCCTCCGGGACAGGCTGGTTGCGCGTCACACAAAAACACGGCGTCTGCCCCTGCATCAAAAAATTCATGCGCTCCAATCGCTCATCCCTGTTCAGCGTCTGGAAAAAGTTGATTTCCGTCAAGCCAAACAGTTGAATCCGTTCCTCGGCGTAGTAGGAGTAGTAGCCTGCAAGCTGCAAGCCCGGACGGCTCAAATCCGTCACCGTAATCTCGCGCCCCAGCCCCTCTTCTCCGCTTAAAATCGTCATATTGAAATGATCCACAAGGTGGCTCACATTTGTCTTGCGCATGAAAGCTTCCCCCTTATCTGGGATATCCGTCCCCGGTTGTGTGCCTCTATTGTATCGAAACCGTCTTGCCTCCGACAACCTTTGCCTCTCGCCCCCCAACTTGCCTAAGCTTGCAATTTGTCGTATCATTTACATTTTTCGCGTTATTTCATAAGATATAAAATGAGGTTGGTATCAGGCGAAATCTGGTTAAAGTGCAAATATAGACTGCTTTACTCCGAATGTCGGACAAAAAGAGGAGGCAACACCTTGGATTTTTTACTTCGCTTCTTACTCGTAGACATACCCGAAGCCTTCTTGCTACTGACGATTAGTTTGGCTTTATTCAACCTGTCGGTGTTCGAAAAGAAGAAACAAGCCATTCTATTTAGCCTGCTATTTGCACTAACAGGCGAGCTGCTAACTTTGCTGGAAGTGCTTTATCAACCGAAAGTGATATTGATGTTTTTATGCATGACTGCGTACCTGATCCTGTTATATCGGTTTAACATTCTCAAATCGGTATTTATGGGAACGATCGCACTGGTCGTCATGATTCTTGCCGAATCAATTATTCTCGCCATTTTTAACAGTCAGCAGTTATTCCTGGAAGAAATATTGTCTACTACGATGCTAGCAGTGTTTGCCCGTTTATTTTATCTAGGCGTATTTCTAACCATCGCTATCGTATTGCGAACAACCAAATTTGACATTCATCAGCTATTTCAGCACAACCGTTTAAATCGTTACTTGTTCCTGTTAATTCTTCTGGGAAGCGTCGAGTTTTTGCTCATTCTATTTATGAACACGTCGTTTTTTCTGAGAGAGAACAACTCGGCCATTCTTGCGCTGTATACTCCGCAGTTTCAAATGTTCTTTCAGTTAGCCATTTTGGCTTTGTTCATCGTAATTGTGGTTTTGTTCCGGATTTATCTTAATTTGACGATCAATCGTGTAGAAGAAGAAACCGGAACGCCTTATTTGAACAGCATTCAGGATCTCTTTACCGCCGTTCGCTCCATCAAGCACGATTCTTTGAACCATTACACAGCAATCAATGGATTCTTGAAAAAAGAACTGCATAGCCACGCCAAAGAATACGTAGAGCAACTGTTAAAGGAAACGGTCCTGATTGAAAGATCCGCTGATTCCAGTTCGCAAGTATTGGAGCGTATCAAAAATCCTGCCGTTGCTTCCTTGCTGCAATCCAAAATGGTAGTTTGTCTGGCTGAGCGTATCTCGCTCACGTTGGAAATCAAGGAGATCAGCCAGTTCTCGCACTACAAAACATATGATTTAATCAAAATCTTGGGCAATCTGCTGGACAACGCCATACGTGCAACCTCTTACGAACTGGAGGAAAATCGCTACATACGCCTTGAATGGGGACAAACAGAAAACGAGCACTTCCTGTATATCGAAAATAGCGGTCCGACAATCCCGGAATGTCAACTTCAGGAAATCTTCCAAATGGGCTATACCACGAAGAAAAATGGAGAAGGCGGACTTGGACTAGCCATCGTCAAAAACGTGGCGGAACGCTACAACGGCAACATTCAAGTCAAATCTGCCGATGGTATCACCAGTTTTTGCATTTCTTTTGCAAACCGCTAGCAGGGAGGCAACCGAATGACCTGGACAGAAAAATTGTCAGGAAAAATTGCCCGGTCGATTAAGACAGAAGATTCGCCATACACCGTGGGACAATTGGCGCATGGAATTGAACTCTTTTTGCTAAATGTCATCAATCTTTTCTTCATCGTACTCGTTTCTGCGGTATTCAACTTATTAGGAGAAGTCTTCCCTCTCCTTTGTTTCTTTTTTCTACTCCGTTTTTTCACGGGCGGCGTTCATTTTAAAAATCCATGGTCCTGTCTAGTAGCGACACTCCTGCTCTTACTTATTGGCGGTGCTATTATCAAGTATGTTTCTCTGGCTTCTGTTGCTGTCATGCCGCTCCTCATCCTTCTCGTTGCAGGGGCAGGAACATTTATCAATTATACATACGCTCCAGCTAAACATACATACATGCCAGACAACCCAACTGTCCAGAAAAAGCATCGAAAAATCGCTATTCTACTGATAGTTATTGGTTGCATTCTCTCACTTTTCTTGGTAAGATATTCCTATAAGCTACCTATGACTTACATACTAGCAATTATCTATCAGTCTCTGCTTCTCATGCCTGTTTCGTTTCGCTTTGTATCTTTCCTAGAAAAAACATTTTCGAGAGGATGATACCCATGAAGAAAGTGCTTTCCACTGTTTGCAGTTTCTTTGGCGCCCTGTCTGTTTTGAGCGTCGCAGGTGTTATGAAAGTCGGTTTCTTGTACGAACCACTCCCGCCTCACATGCGAAACGAAGAGAAATCTAACAATCAAGCATAATCCCGCCACAATAGCAAACCCGCGAACTCTCCCGAAAGAGTCCGCGGGTTTTTTTTGATGCTTTCTACCTTTTCTCTTTTTTCATGCCGACAACCATTTCGATCAACCAGCCAAAAATACTCATCAGCGCGGCAGCCACGATGACGATGCCGATATTGTCCGGCCACGGTCCCACTTCGAATCCGTCAATGAAATAGGCTGTCAGGGCAAACGTCACAGCGTTGATGACAAACCAGAAAAGCCCCAACGTCAGGATCGTCAGCGGCAAAGTAAAAAACATTAGCACCGGACGAATCAACGTGTTCACGACACCCAAAATCAGAATGGCCCACAATGCCACGGTGAAATTCGCAACATAAATGGACGCAAACCATTTGCTAATGAAAAGCAAGGCAGCTCCGTTCAGGAGCATTTTGATTATCCAGCGGATCATCCTCATTCCTCCTTCCGCCAGTTTCCCCAGCGTCTACTGGAGTCCTTTCACTTCCCGCTCCCACTGCGCAAAAAAGCGGACCATGAACGCGTGCCGTTCCTGCGCAATCGCTTGGGCCGTTTTGGTGAACAGCCTGTCTTTGATGCGCTGCAGCTTCCAGTCGTACTCCTTGAACGGAGTATGCTGCTGCGGGTCGTCGGATTGGATAGGCCCTCCAATAACCCCAGTATAAGCAAAAACTCTGGCAACTCCAATAGCGCCAATTGAATCGAGCTTGTCCGCATCGAACAAGATTTTTTCTTCCAGGGTTACAGGCGGACGCTCCTTGCGAAAGCGATGGGCGAGGATCGCGGACTGTACCCGCGCGATCCGTTCTTCATCCATGCCGCGCTCCCGCAGCCATTTTCCTGCTACTCGCGCGCTGATTTCCGCGTGACACTCCCCGGTCTGCCGCTCCTCCGCTCTCCCGACATCGTGCAGCAAAGCAGCGAGGCGCAGCACCTGCATGTCCGCCCCTTCCTCGCCGCCGATCCGCTCGCACATTGCCAGCACGCGCAAATTATGCTGCCAATCGTGTGCAGGGTCTTGACCGTCAAAGCATTTTTTCGCTTCCTCCACCAGATCGGCTGGGAGGGCCGCCAGCGCTTTTGCCACGTATTCCATGTTCTTCTCCCCCGTCTCTTGCCAGCATGAGCATGGCATGGCGCAGCCTCGCCACGCTTTTAGCGGTTCCCTTTTTCTTGCCCGGCTTGTTTTGTACAGAAAAAGACGCCCCCCTGCTTTTGCCAGGGAGGCCATCTTTGTTTACTTCGATACCAACTGTTCCAGCTTGGCCATGGTTCTCGCTCTATCTCTTTCCAAAATCGGCTTCAAGTACGTTCCCGTGTACGAGCCTTCCAATTGCGCCACTTCTTCCGGCGTACCTGTGCCGACAATCTGTCCGCCGCGGGTACCGCCTTCTGGCCCCAAATCGACGATGTAATCGACCGTTTTGATGACATCCAGATTGTGCTCGATGACGAGTACTGTGTCGCCGTTTTCCACCAGGCGCTGCAACACCTTGAGCAGACGGTCGATGTCATCCGTATGCAAGCCTGTTGTCGGCTCATCCAAAATGTACAGCGTGCGCCCTGTGCTGCGGCGATACAGCTCGGAGGCCAGCTTGACGCGCTGCGCTTCCCCGCCGGAGAGAGTCGTTGCAGGCTGTCCCAGCTTCATGTAGCCAAGGCCGACGTCCACAATCGTTTGCAGCTTGCGCTCGATCTTCGGCAGATTGCGGAAAAACTCCACCGCATCCTCAATCGTCATTTCCAGCACGTCAGCGATGCTCTTGCCCTTGTATTTTACATCGAGCGTCTCCCGGTTGTAGCGCTTGCCGTGGCACACCTCGCAAGGCACGTACACGTCCGGCAAAAAGTGCATCTCGATTTTGATAATCCCGTCGCCGCTGCACGCCTCACAGCGCCCGCCTTTGACGTTGAAGCTGAAGCGACCTTTTTTGTAACCGCGCACCTTCGCTTCGTTCGTCGAGGCAAACAGATCGCGAATGTCGTCAAAGACGCCTGTGTACGTCGCCGGATTGGAGCGCGGCGTCCGGCCAATTGGGGATTGGTCGATATCAATGACTTTGTCCAGATGCTCCAGTCCCACGATGCGGCGGTGTTCGCCCGGCTTTACTTTGGCGCCGTTCAGATCGCGCGACAGCGCCTTTTGCAAAATCTCGTTGATGAGCGTACTTTTCCCGGAGCCTGATACACCTGTCACAGCGACGAACAATCCCAGCGGAATTTTCGCTGTGACGTTTTTCAGGTTGTTTTCCTTCGCGCCCTCGATTTTGATCCATTTGTCTGTAGGCTTTCTGCGCTCCAGCGGGACCGGAATGAACTTGCGACCGCTCAAATAGGCGCCTGTGAGCGAGTTTTCATCCTTCATCACTTCTTCCGGCGTGCCCGCAGACACTACCTGGCCACCGTGAATACCCGCACCAGGCCCGATGTCGATAATGTAGTCGCAAGCCATCATCGTATCTTCGTCATGCTCGACGACGATCAGCGTGTTCCCCAGCTTGGTCATATGCTCCAGGGTCTTAATCAGGCGGGCGTTATCCCGCTGGTGCAGACCGATGCTCGGCTCGTCGAGGATGTAGAGGACGCCCATCAGGCTGGAGCCGATCTGGGTAGCCAGCCTGATCCGCTGCGCCTCGCCCCCGGACAATGTCCCGGCCGCCCGGCTCAGAGTCAAGTAATCCAGCCCGACGTCGATCAAAAAGTTGAGCCGTGCCTTGATTTCCTTCACGATCAGGTTGGCAATCTTCGCTTCCCGCTCGGTCAACTCCAGTTCATTAATGAACTGGTGTGCATCGAGAATCGACAGCGTCGTCAGCTCGGAAATGCTGCGCTCTCCAACCTTCACAGCGAGGCTCTCCTGACGCAAACGGTGCCCTTTGCAGACAGGGCAAGGTTTTTGGCTCATGAAGCCTTCGATTTGCTCGCGAATGTAGTCCGAGCTGGTTTCCAGATGACGGCGTTGCAGATTCGGAATGACGCCTTCAAACGGCACAACCGCTTCCCTGACTTGCCCGAACTCATTTTCATAGCGGAACTGGATTTTCTCCCCTTCGCTGCCGTACATCAAAATCTGCACTTGCTCCGGGGGCAGCTCCTCGTATGGAATGTCCATGCGAATGTTAAAGTGGCGGCAAGCCGATTCCAGCAACTGCTGATAGTAAGTCGACGACTTCGGCTCCCAGGCGCCAATCGCGCCGTCATGCAACGTCTTGGTCGCATCCGGAACGACCATGTCCGGGTCTACCTCCAGCTTTACGCCCAAACCGTCGCACTCCGGACACGCGCCAAACGGACTGTTGAAAGAGAAAATTCGCGGCTCCAGCTCGCCGATGGAAAATCCGCAAATCGGGCAGGCGTGCTTCTCGCTGAACAACAGCTCCTCCTGCTCCATCACGTCGACGATCACCTTGCCGTCCGCGAGGCGCAAAGCCGTCTCCAAAGAGTCCGCGAGACGCGACTGCACATCCGGCTTCACGACGACGCGATCCACCACGACTTCGATGTTGTGCTTTTTGTTTTTTTCCAGCTTGATGTCCTCGGACAAATCGGTAATTTCGCCGTTCACACGCACGCGCACGAAGCCCTGCTTGCGAATGTCCTCCAGCAGCTTGACGTGCTCTCCCTTGCGTCCCTGTACCATGGGCGCGAGGATTTGCATTCTCGTGCGCTCCGGGTACTCCATCAGGCGATCTACCATCTGCTCGATCGTCTGGGACTGAATTTCGATGCCGTGCTCTGGACAGATCGCTCTGCCCACACGCGCATACAAAAGACGCAAATAGTCGTAGATTTCCGTCACCGTGCCGACTGTGGAGCGCGGGTTGCGGCTCGTCGTCTTCTGGTCGATGGAAATAGCGGGCGACAGCCCTTCAATCGAATCCACATCCGGCTTGTCCATCTGCCCGAGGAACTGGCGGGCATAGGCAGAGAGAGACTCCACGTAGCGCCGCTGTCCCTCTGCGTAAATCGTGTCAAAAGCAAGGGAAGACTTTCCCGAGCCGGACAAACCCGTCAATACGACGAATTTGTCCCTCGGAATCACTACATCAATGTTTTTCAGATTGTGGGCACGCGCGCCCTTGACGACAATATGTTCCAATGGCATGAAAAAACCTCTCCTTAGAGTTCCGCCTTCAGCTCCAGAATCAAATCACGCAGTTCGGCCGCACGCTCGAACATGAGGTTGCGCGCCGCTTCCTTCATTTCTTCTTCCATGCGTTCGATGACAG
This sequence comes from Brevibacillus agri, assembly GCF_004117055.1. NCBI lineage: Bacteria > Bacillati > Bacillota > Bacilli > Caryophanales > Paenibacillaceae > Brevibacillus > Brevibacillus agri. The sequence continues at coordinate 1,135,623 of NZ_CP026363.1, read as the reverse complement.
CCAGTCGATCTTTCTTCGGCATCTTCTTGAAATCGGCGTGTGGCAAATAGTCCGCTTTTTCCTCGGCCACCTTTGTCGCCTCAATCACTTCGCGCACAGCTTTTTTCACCGTCTGCGGGGTGATGCCGTGCTTCTCGTTGTAGGCGAGCTGGATGGCGCGGCGGCGCTCCGTCTCGCGAATCGCCGAGTTCATCGAGTCCGTCATCTTGTCCGCGTACATAATCACGCGCCCTTCGGCGTTCCGGGCTGCCCGCCCGATCGTCTGGATCAGGGAGCGCTCATTGCGCAGGAAGCCTTCCTTGTCGGCGTCCAAAATAGCGACAAGCGAAACCTCGGGCAAGTCCAGACCTTCCCGCAACAGGTTGATCCCGATCAGCACGTCAAATTCGCCCAATCGCAAGGAACGCAAAATCTGCATCCGTTCGATCGTCTTGATGTCGGAGTGCAAGTAGCGGACCTTGATCCCGATTTCTTTCAAGTAATCGGTCAGGTCCTCCGACATTTTTTTCGTCAATGTCGTGACGAGGACGCGTTCGTTTTTGGCAATCGTAGCCTGGATTTCCCCGATGAGATCGTCAATTTGCCCTTTGATCGGGCGCACCGAGATCGTCGGGTCGACCAGTCCTGTCGGGCGAATGACCTGCTGCACCAGTTCCGGGCAGTGCTCCAGCTCATACGGGCCGGGCGTTGCCGAGATGTATATCGCCTGGTTGATTTTCTGCTCAAACTCCTCGAATCGCAGCGGGCGGTTATCCTTCGCAGACGGCAGGCGGAATCCATGCTCGACCAGTACGTTCTTGCGCGCCTGGTCGCCGTTGTACATCCCCCGCACCTGCGGCAAGGTCATGTGCGACTCGTCAATCAACAGCAGGTAGTCCTCTGGAAAGTAATCCATCAGCGTGTACGGAGCGTGCCCTGCCGGAAGCCCCGTCAGATGGCGCGAGTAGTTTTCGATCCCGGAGCAAAAGCCCATCTCCAGCATCATCTCAATATCGTAGCGCGTCCGCTGCTCCAGCCGCTGCGCTTCCAGCAGCTTCCCGGCTGCGCGCAGCTCTGCCAGCCGCTCTTCCAGCTCCGCCTCGATGCTTTGGACGGCCAGCTTCATTTTTTCTTCGCGGGTGACATAGTGGGACGCAGGGAAAATCGCTACGTGGTCGCGCTGCCCTAAAATCTCTCCGGTCAGCACGTCAATGGAGGTGATCCGCTCAATTTCGTCTCCGAAAAACTCCACGCGAATCGCCTGCTCGCTCTGTGACGCCGGAAAAATCTCCACGACGTCTCCGCGCACCCGGAAGGTCCCCCGCGTAAAGTTGATGTCGTTGCGCGTGTACTGGATGTCGACCAGCCGATGCAAAATCTCGTCTCGTCCTTTTTCCATGCCGACGCGCAGCGACAGCAGCAGCTCCTTGTATTCTTCCGGCGAACCCAAGCCGTAGATGCACGATACCGACGCCACAATAATGACGTCGCGCCGCTCAAACAGGGCACTGGTCGCCGAGTGACGCAGCTTGTCGATCTCGTCGTTGATGCTGGAGTCTTTTTCAATAAACGTATCCGATTGGGGAATGTACGCTTCCGGCTGGTAGTAGTCGTAGTAGCTGACGAAGTATTCCACCGCGTTATTCGGGAAAAACTCCTTGAACTCTGCGCATAGCTGGGCAGCCAATGTCTTGTTGTGCGCCATCACCAGTGTCGGCTTGTTCACCTGGGCAATCACCTGGGCGGCCGTATAGGTTTTTCCCGTACCAGTGGCCCCGAGCAACGTCTGGTGCCGCTTGCCTGCCTGAAGCCCCGCTACCAGTTCGGCGATCGCGGTCGGCTGGTCACCGGACGGTTGATACTCCGATACCAATTCAAAACGGTCCATTCCCTCGTTCATCTCCTCGTTGCATAACTGTTTCTATTTCCATTATAACACAATTCCGGCTATGATAAGCCGAAATTCGAACAAATGTTTGTCTTCATCCTTCGACACATTATACCGATAATAAGTAGTAGTGTACAAGCACGTACGGTTAGACTCGCCACCTTCAGGGAGGATCGACATGTCAGATATCGGAACCACCGTTAAAAATAATCCTTATATTCAACCACATATGAGCTATCAAGGCAAAAAGGAGTTCACCACAGAGCTTGACAACAACGCCTTCATGAAGCTGCTGCTGGAACAGTTGAAGCATCAGGACCCGATGTCCCCGATGGACAACTCCCAGTTCATCCAGCAGACGAGCATGATGACCATGGTGGAAAAAATCACCAAAATGGCGACGCTGATGGAGCAATCGAACAACAGCATGCTGACACTGGAAAAGTACGAGTCGCTGATCGGCCGCACCGCCACCTACTCCCTCACGACCAAAGACGAGGTGACGGGTGAAACCTCGACGGAGACGAAGGAAGGCGTGCTCGACGCCGTTTACATGGACAGCGGCAAAATCTACTTCCGCATCGCCGGAGAGTCTACCCCGATTCCGCTCGCGGACATCAAAGGTCTGGAATCGCAGGGCATGACCGGAAATGCGCTGGATAGCAGCGTGAAGTTCATGAACATGATCGGCAAGGAAATCTCGTACAAGACGACCAAGGAAGTAGACAAAGACGGCAATCCGGCGACCACAGACGACATCACCAAAGTAGATGAAATCGCCAACGCGGTCGTCACAGGCTTCTCCATGAAAGACGGCGCCACACAGTTTACGCTCGATAACGGCATGACGGTCAAGCTCGATCAGGTCGTGGGCATGAGCGTCAGGCCGGACAGCAGCGTCATGAGCAATTCGCTGCAGTACGCCCAAATGATCGGCTTCAACATCACCTATACGGAAAAGCAAACCAATACAGACGGCTCGACCATAGACAACAGCCTGAACGGTGTCATTAAAGCCGTCAGCATGAAAAACGGCGTCGTGGAGTTCGTCTTGACTGATGACAAAAAAATTGCGCTGAATCAAATCACCGGGTTTGAAGCGAGCGCCTAGTCCTTTCTATGCGAAAAAGCCGCACTTGCTCTCTCTGGAGCGTGCGGCTTTTTCTTTTTACTTGTCCCTATTCTTTTACGACCGTCTGTCCCGTAAGCGCATCGACATACAACGTCGTATCTATCTTCACATCGCCCCCGCAAAAACAGTGCGAGCGGGTCTGGCGGAAGGACAGGTCATAGCCAAGCTTCCAGCTCATCGCGCCTGTTTGCCGATCCTTTTGGTGAATGTAGGTCAGCTCAAGCGGCATGGCTTGCAGCAATCGCTCCATCGCTCCCTGTTCATTGATCGCCTTGGCGCGAGCGGGGAAAACCATGTTGTCCGGGCGCTGTACGATCACTTCCTCGACCTTGCCCGTCCACGCATTTGCGGTAATCGTGTACATCCCTTCTTCTTTCATCTGCCCGATCCGGTAGACAGGAACGCCGCCGATAAGCGGGTCGGCCACCAGCGTCGTATATTTGTCGGTGCCGACATCCGCAAGCCTCAACTGGTTGCTTCCGGAAGGCACGAGTCTTCGCAACAACGCTTCCGCCCCTTTGCGATCCCGGCTCTTGTCTGTTTTGGCGGTGGACCACTGCTCATCTGCCTGCTTGTAGACAAAACGAATCAGCCGCCCTGTCTTGGCATCGGTTTCGAGCATAATATGGTGCTTTTGGGCCTGGCTGATCCCTACCGGAAAACTTCCGATGTGGTATTTCTTGTCCGCATCGGCGACACTCTCCGGGAAGTAACCCCAAATAAAGAAACGGCGCTCCTGGCCGTCATCGTACTTCTCGTCCAATACGGCAAGCGGCAAATTGGCTGATTCGAGTTTGAACAGGATGCGCAGCAAATTGCGGGCCTCGTTCTCGGTCTGCGCGCTCCACTTTTCCCCTGTCCCGGTCACGTTCAAAATTTGTGCCTGCTGGACTGGTGCTGCCAGCCTTTTTCCGCTGAACGCGTCCAAGGCACTGCCGGTATGCTCCTGCGAAATGACTCCATCCTTGACAATATAGGCGAGACGCGCTGCCGTCTGATTGTTTTGCTCCTGCTCCGGCAGCAAGTACACCAGCTCCAGCGGGCGTTGTCCCTTCCACTTGCCCACTGCTTGCGCTGCGGAAATGACGCGCTGCGGCGAAGGGAGTACCGCCAGATTCACGGTTTCATACAATCGCCCGTCAAACATCCGCAACCCGACAAGCCGCCCCGCGGCGTCGAAGCTGACAAAGCTGTCATACGCATCGTCGAAGCTGACAAAGCTGTCATACGCATCGTCGAACACCACATTGTTCACTTTGCGAACCATTCTGACCGTCAGCTTGCCTTCTTCCTTCTTCACTTCTCTCGCCTGATACGTATTTCCAGCAAGCAAGCCTGTCAGGAAAGTCTGCGCTCGCGTTTTCGCTTGCTGGTCAGTCGGAAATGCTGGCTTTGCCATTTTGGCGGGAACGAGGTCCAACTGGAGCAAATTCCCTGTGGCTCGGTCAAAAATCGCGCTGTCCTCCCCCTGAGCTGTTCCGGTGGCCGCCCGCACAAAAGACACTTTTACGCCGCTGACACCTGGTCCATCCACATCGCCACCGTAAACGACCTTGCGCGAAGACAGTTCCGGCAACAGCCGAACCAATTTTTGCACCCCTTTGGCAACAGGTGCAGGGACTGCGCTCTCGGCATTCGCTGCGAGTACAGAACTGGCCGATTTTTCTGCGCTTGCTCCGGCAAATGGCGCAACCATTATGCTTGTCGCCGTTAACGCCCCAGTCAAAACGCACAAGACCGTTTTTTTCAGATCGGACAAATGACTCACTCCCTTCATTTCCTCGTAAAGGTAGACGCGCCAGCCAGGCGTAAGTTTTACGAACAGACGAGCTTTTCAGAAAAATGTTTTTATCGAACCTGTCTATCCAAAAAAAAGAAGGCACGCAACCGTTGGCGCATACCTTCTCCCCTTCTCTCGTTCGATACATCAAGCTCCGACATTCAGTTTTTCCAGCTTCTGCTTGATAAGCTCGACGACGCTGGATCGTTTCAAATCGACAAATACGCGAGTCGTTGCGTCCGGCACCACGATGATTCCCAACTGATGGTGATTGCCCGCGTAGACAGCGCACTGCACAAACTTCATCTCGCCTTCGCGCGTGAGCACTTCCATTTTGCAAAAAGCCGGATTGGCCTGCAACGCCGGGTACAAGTCTTCCTTGTCCCGCACCGGAATGCCGTTGACCTTCACGATGATTTCTCCTGTCACAATCCCGATCTCCTCTGCCCGCGTGCCCGGGATGACTCCCATGACCTTGATGCCGCGTGAAGACTGGATGTAGTAAGGAGAACGCTTCCTTTCTTTCCACTGGCTCCAGAAAAACAACGCTTCATGCCCGAACAACGCAAACAGGGCAGCGAGCAAAACGAGCGGGGCAAACAAGACGGACAGGGCGCAAAGCGCCAAAAGCCCGACTGCGTACCAGGTAAGGTTTTTGGAAATTTGCTTGACCTTTTCCAATGGTGTCATCGTCTGGGTCATATCCGAAAAACCCGTAACCGTCGGCAGCAGCATCAGTCCGAAGGAAGCAAGCTCGCCTGAAAAAAACGGCCAACCCGGATAAAGCGCGCCACTGATCGTCCCCGGCTCCACCTGGACGAACAGGGCAAGCGGAGTCAGCCAAAAAGAATGCAACAAGTAAGCCCCGACGATTCGTCCGCGCTGTCCTTCGACAAACAGCGGAGAAGCGTCCCTGCCCCCGTTCCAGCGGACGAGCATCGCTTCGATCAAGTGCATGATGGCTACCAGGGCAAGGAGCGGAATCGGCTTCGCCTGCAGCAGCATTGTCCACACACTGCCCAGACCAGGAACGTCCTGCAAACCCGGAAACAGTTGGGCAATTACATGGAAAACCGTCAGCAGACCCGCCGCATAAGCAAAGCAGAGAAAACGCAAGCGAACCAGCGCCAAAAGAAGGGCCAATGCCCATAAAATCCACAAATCCTGCGCCTGCACGACGACTCCCAGTCCTGCGGCGAGAAGAGAGATGCACAATCCCCCTGCCACGCCCATCCCTGCTGCGCGGATTGTCGAAAGGAGCGGAGACTGCATGCGTGCGGCAAAGAGCTGCCTTTCCAGCTTCATCTGTCTGCGATAGTGCAAGTAAATGAAGCCGAGAAAGAGGTAAAAAACGGGATTGAGAAAAAATGCGGCAAAGCCATATGCAATGGAAAGCATATCTGCCTGAATCGCCAATTGCCTCACCTCAAATGGAAAAAAAGAAAACCACGACATGTGATTTGCCGTGGTTATCATTTCTACGGAAAAGCGGAATTTCCCTGCTTCCCTGTTCTTGATTATTTTTCCTATTTGCCGGTAACGACATCCAGCGCCTTCTGCAATTGCAGATCGTTCTCCGGCTTGCGCATCGTTTCACGCAAGCTTTCTTCGAGCTGACTGCGGGTCGCCGCGTCCACTTTTCCGGTTACAGGCAGCTTTTTCGCCGTCTGGAACTGCTTGATCGCCTGTTCGGTCTTTTCGTCAAAGTAGCCGTCATCGCGGCCTGGCGACAATTTCAGTCCGGTCAGGATCAGTTGCAGGTTCTTCACGTCAGCGCCTGCCATGTCGCGGGCCAGCTCCTTGTCGGCTGGCAACTGCGTCGCATTGAAATAATCAGGCTGCGCGACCTTGAAGTCCGGCTCGATTCCTTTTTTGTGAATCCATTCGCCGCTTGGGGTGACCCATTTGGCGATGGTCAGCTTGAGCTGGCTCTTGTCCGTCATTTCCATCGTGCTTTGGACAGTGCCTTTTCCGAAGCTCTTTTCGCCGACCAGCTTGTAGTTGCCGCTGTCGCGCATCGCCCCGGCCAAAATTTCCGAGGCACTGGCACTTCCGCCGTTAATCAGGACCGCAATCGGATACGGTTTGGCAGCATCCGTTGTCGAGCGGTACTCTTCTTTTTGCTGCCCGCCAGCACCGTACTCAATGGCGACGATGACGCCTTTTTTCGGCACGAGCACTTCTCCGATTTCTTTGACAGCCAGCAAATAGCCGCCCGGATTGCCGCGCACGTCGATGACGAGGCCGCCGATTCCCGTTTTCTCCAGGGAAGCAAGCTGCTCCTTGAAGTGCTTGGCTGTTTCCGTCGAGAACTGGGTAATGCCGATCACGCCGACCTTTACGCCGTTTTTCTCGATAATTTGGCTATTCACCGTTTCGATTGGAATATCGTCACGAATGCACACGATGTTGAGCGGCTCTGCCACTCCTGCGCGCACGACCTTCAGAACGGCTTTCGTTCCTTTTGGCCCGCGAATTTTGGTCACGGCCTGATGCAGATCCAAGCCTTCCAGCGATTCTCCGTTGACGCTCAAAATCTGGTCGTTCGGTCTAAGACCCGCACGCTCGGCCGGAGAACCTTTGAACGGCGAGACGACGGTGACCCGTCCGTTTTGCATCGTGACCTCTGTACCGATTCCCTGGAAAGTCGAATGCAGCGTCGAGGTAAACTCTTCGGCTGATTTCGGGTCCATGTAATCGCTGTACGGATCTTCCAAAGCTCCGACCATCCCGCCGATTGCGCCTTCTACCAACTGTTCATTCGTAACCGTTTGAATGTAGTCTTTTTTAATCGCTGTAAACGCTTCATACAGCTTCTTGAACTCCTGGGGATATTCCGAGCCTCCCGAAAACACCGCGCCTGTGGACGCAGTCAGCGCCCCATTCTGAGTTGCGTTCGCGCTGGCTGATGTCTTCATCATCGCTATGGTCAAAAAGCTGCTGGCCACCATCGAGATGAGCACAAGCGCTAATACGGTACGTCCTTTCCATCTCACTACTCACGTCACCATCCTTTGTGCTACCGGCAAAAAGATATGCTGCTAGTGTATGCATTTGCCGTTAGCAATATTTGTCTGGCTGCCCGTTGCTTGACTATTTCAGGTACGGCATAGGGTTGACGGCAACGTCGTTTTTGTAGACGGTAAAATGAAGGTGATTTCCGGTAGAGCGGCCAGTAGAGCCTACTTCGGCGATTTTTTGGCCTCTCGATACGGATTGTCCCACAGAAACCTTGATGCCACCCTCGCGAATGTGTCCGTAGAGCGTGGTGATCTCCGCACTGTGTTTAATCATTACCGTATTCCCGAAGCCGTTGGAATACCCTGCGAAAATGACGACCCCGTCAGCCGCAGCCAAGATCGGCGTTCCTTTGTGTGCTGCCATGTCTACACCATTATGCCCAGCAGAACGGCCTGTAAACGGGTCTGACCGCATCCCGAAGCCTGAACTGAAGCGAAACTGTCCGTCCGCGATCGGCAAACCGAGCTTGCCGCCCTTGTACCCTGTGCTGGACGCGCTCATCGCGCGCACACGCTCCGCATATTTGGCGGCTTCCTGACGTGTGATTTCGATCAGTTGCTGTCCGTACTGCTCCAGGTCTTCTTCCAGTGCGGCCTCTTTTTTCTTCAGTTCGGCCTTGACCACGAGACTTTGCTTGTACTGCTTGTCCAGCTCAGCCTTGAGCGCTTCCGCCTCGTCGAGCATTCCCGCGTAAACGGTCAGTTGATGCTCGATTTCTTTCTTCTTCGTCTCGATCGTTTCTTTGTCGCGAATATTGTCTTCTAGGATACGCGTATCCTGCTCAAGGATCAACTGCAAACCCTCCATGCGGGTCAGAAAATCGCCAAAGTCGGACGATCCGAGCAGCACGTCCAGGTACGAGACATTTCCCCGTTCATACATGGATTTTACCCGGGTTTTCAGCAGCGTTTCCCGCTTCGCTACCCGATCCTTCGCCTCGTCCAGTTGATCTTGCGCCTCGGCAGCTTTTTCCTTTGTTTCATTCATTTGCTTTTCGAGCTTGTCCAGCTTGTTTTGCGCCTCGTTGCGGCGCAGGTCGATCGTCATCAGTTGCGTCTGCAAATCTTGCTGTTCCTTTTGCACGACACTGATCTGCTGCTCGGTTTGCTTCAATTGTTGCTGCTGTTGTTTCTTCTTTTGCTGTATTTCCTTCAACTCGCGATTGATCTTGTCCAAAGATGCTTTGCTGGCTGCCCAGCTCACGTTAGTCGGGATCGCAGAACCAGCCAAGAGGCCGGTGATTAAGAGTGTGTATAGGATCCTCTTTCTCATGATACTCCTCCCACGTTTTCCAATGTTAAACTCGCAAGAAGCGGCGCACAGACACCAAGCTTCCCCAGATTCCGATAAACGCGCCAATCGCCAGCAAAGCGAGGGCTACCTGATATACCAATGGGTACAATGGCAACAGTTTGAACAGTTGGGAAGCTTCGAAGCTGGTATTGATAGCATCCAGCAGGTAGTAGTAGCCAACTGTCAGCATGATGATCGGGATCAGCGCCCCGGACACTCCCATCAGCAGTCCTTCTACAAAAAACGGCCAGCGGATAAACCAGTTTGTCGCGCCAACCAGCTTCATGATCTCGATCTCTCGGCGTCTCGCGACAATCGTCAGCTTGATCGTGTTGGCAATCAAAAACATGGCGGTAAAGCCCAGGCCGACGATGAAGCCGATCCCGACGTTTCGCACAGTGTCAGTGGCAGCGAACAGCTTTTCAACCGTCCCCTCCCCGTAGTTCAAGCTTCTGACCGATTTCATTTGCTTGATTTGATTGGCGACTGCCGGCGTATCTTGCGGCAGCTTCGTCTTGACCACAAAAGAATCGGGAAGCGGATTTCCCTTTTCCAAGCCGTCAAAAAGGTACGCCTTGTCGCCCATGCTTTCCTTGAACTGCTTCAAGCCTTCGTCCTTGGAAATGAACTCGACGGACTCCACCGTCGGCATGTTGCGCACGCTCTGTTCGAATTTTTGCAAGTCTTCCTTGGGGGTAAGGTCCGCCATGAAGACTCTGATTTCCACTTGTTTTTCGACTGATTTGGCAAAGTAGTTGACGTTCATTGCCAAGATGAGGAACACGCCCAAAATGAAAAGGGTGATCGTAACGGCACTGACCGACGCGAACGACATCCAGCCGTTCCGGCCGAGGTTTTTGACCCCTTCACGGACATGGCGTCCCAGCGTTCTAATCTTCATAACCGTAATCCCCTCTCTGCTCATCACGGGCGATCTGTCCTGCCTCGATGGCAATGACCCGCTTTCTCATCGTGTTGACAATCTCCCGGTTGTGCGTCGCCATGACGACCGTCGTGCCGCGCTGGTTGATTTCCTCAAACAGCTTCATGATCTCCCAGGACGTCTCCGGGTCGAGGTTACCCGTCGGCTCGTCCGCGATAATAATGCCCGGGTTGTTCACCAGCGCCCGCGCGAGTGCCACCCGTTGCTGCTCGCCACCAGACAGCTCGCTTGGCAGCATTTTCGCCTTGTGCTTCAATTTGACCAATCCCAGCACGTCCATGACGCGCGGCTTGATCTGCTTCGGGTTGCTCTCGATTACCTCCATCGCAAATGCGACATTTTCGAATACAGTGAGTGTCGGCAACAGTTTGAAATCCTGGAAGACAACCCCGATGCTGCGGCGAACGAGCGGAATTTGCCGTTCCTTGATCCGGCTGACGTTGAATCCGCCGAGAAAAATTTGGCCCTTGGTCGGTTTCTCTTCGCGGTACATGAGCTTAATGAACGTGGATTTTCCCGCGCCGCTCGGCCCAACCACATACACAAATTCGCCTTTTTCAATCCGAATGTTGATACCCTTCAAAGCATTCGTGCCATTCGGGTACGTTTTCCAAACATCAAACATCTCGATCAAGCAAATCACATCCTACATTGTCAGATCCTTCTATATTCTCTTGATCCTGATTTTTTGTTTTTCCGCCGAAATGCTGCTTTTTCAGGCAAAATCGACAAAACCCCTCTTCCCTCGGGCAACCGTTGCCATACCTTGTTGAAAAACAGCGAGGTTACCCATCTTATTTATTATACCACCCTGTTTCGCGGATGGTATCCACTAAATCTCTCATTTCTTGTCGAAACCGCCTCGTTTCTCTTCCATCCGACATGAAATGTCCAAAAAATTACAGCAGCACATCGCTCGCTGGCACGGGTCAGGGCAGTCCGCTACAATGAATGTATGCATGAGTATGAGAGGAGCTGGCAAGATGGAAAACTTCGTGTACTACAACCCGACACAACTTATTTTCGGCCGGGGACAGTTGGCCCAACTGGAGGAAAAAGCCAAGCAGCTCGGCAACACGGTATTGCTTGTGTACGGCGGCGGCAGCATCAAGCGCTCCGGTCTTTACGACAAGGTCACAGCGCTTCTGCAAGCTGCGGGCTGCCGCGTATTGGAGTTGCCTGGCGTCGAGCCGAACCCTCGTCTTAGCACGGTGAAAAAAGGGATTGATCTGTGCCGGACAGAAGGGGTCGACTGGATTCTCGCCGTTGGCGGCGGAAGCGTGATTGACGCGGCCAAGGCAGTAGCTGTCGGCGTCCCCTACGAAGGGGATGTGTGGGATTTTTACTCGCGCAAAGCAGTGGCCGAAAAAGCCTTGCCGCTCGGCACCGTTCTGACGCTGGCCGCAACAGGCTCGGAAATGAACAGAGGCAGCGTCGTTACGAACTGGGAAACAAAAGAAAAGCACGGGGCTGGCACCACCTTCCCGACCTTCTCCATCCTCGATCCGGAAAATACGTTCAGCGTCCCGCGCGATCAGACGATCTACGGAATCAGCGATATTTTGTCGCACGTTTTCGAACAGTATTTCACGCATACAACCGAGATTCCGCTCCAGACGCGCTTCGCCGAGTCGATCATGAAAACCGTCATTGAAAACGCCGAGCGCGTCCTGGAAAACCCGCACGACTACGATGCCCGCGCCAACATCCTGTACTGCGGAACGATGGCGCTCAACGGCACGCTGCCTGTCGGCGTGACAACTGACTGGGCTACCCACTCCATCGAGCACGCCGTCAGCGCCGTGTACGACATTCCGCACGGCGGCGGCCTGGCGATCATCTTCCCGAAATGGATGCGCTACGTCTATCGCGAAAACGTCGCCCGCTTCGTCCGCTTCGCCGTGGAGGTGTGGAATGTCGATCCCGCCGGCAAAACAGACGAGGAAGTGGCGTTAGAAGGAATTGCGGCAACAGAAGCGTTCTTTGCCCGCATCGGAGCGCCGACCCGTTTGGCGGACTACGAAATTACAGACGAGCATTTGGAGCTGATGGCGGAAAAAGCGACGCCGTTTGGTCCGATTGGTCAGTTCAAAACATTGACCAAAGAAGATGTCCGCGAAATTTTGCGCATGGCTTTGTAAACGTTGTAAAAGCAGAAAGGTATTGTGGCTTTAGCTCACAACTTACTGAAGGTGGCAGGTATCCGCCTCGCCACTTTCCAGCAAAAACAAAAAAGTTGGACGGGAAACATTGCGTTTTCCCGCCCAACTTTTTTATTTTGGGACTTATTAGACAGCCCCTTTTTTAATTTTCCCCATTTTTCTAAGGGCGGTTTTTTTAGGGGAGTGTTGTATAGTGAATATTGTCCTTATTTGTAAAAAAAAGGGGTGTGGTGATCATAGGAGCTATAAGGTGTGAGAAGGACGTTCCATCCCCTCGCCAGGTCAAAGGAACGTCCGTAGGAGGAACAGTTTCAGCTCCTATAAGTAAATGTATCACGCTATCTTTAGAGCAGAAAGGGGGAGATTTCCAGGAAGCAGACGATTTACTCAAAACTGTAGAACACTTACGCGAGCAGCTAGTTCGACTTTTTTTGGAAAAGGATGATTTTTTGCACGATGAGGTTGTGTCGCTAAGTCAGCAGTTGGATACATACCTCTTGCAAATTCAGATCAAAATGATGCAAAAATTATAGCTTTCTCAATGCAAGAAAAGATATCCAAAAAAAGGAATTTGGAGGAGTTACCTTGAATAATTTAGTGAGTAGAAAAATAATCTTTCCAGCTTTTGCAGCAGCGGCAATATTATCTTATGCTATTCCAACCTTTGCATACTCTAGCGTGACCGCAGAAGCGAGCATAACTTTCACAAACCGTACACATTATTATGTTGCCATAGGCAAAGGAAGGGTTGCAGCTTCAGGAAGCAAAAAAGCTTACCAGAGAATTGAAAATTTCACCATTTTCCAAAACGATGCATCTTGGGTAGATGATGGGAGTGACACTGATGATACCAGCCCTGTTACTGTAACAATTTCAAGCGGTGAACAAGGCGATCCAGCTACTTGGACTTGCTCAGTGATTGGTGAACTTTGGGAAGGTAGCATGATCGATTCTGATGAAAATACGGTAAAAAGAAAGCATAATGGAATATAATTATTTGCACTTGAAAGGGGTATTGGTAATGAAGCTTGTTAAAGGCGTATTATCGACTTCAGCGGTAGCTCTTGCACTAACTTTAGGATATGGTTATGCGATTACAGATGCAGCCAATGATTCGAAGGAATTTGTTCCTCAAACAAAAGAAGAAGAGGCATGGGCGAATTATGTTGATGAAGCAGTAAAAAACAAAATGTTTGAGGCTTATGATGATGCATTTAAATCTTTCGAGATTAATCCCGATGACTATAGCTACTACAGTATGCATGATGAATCTAGTAGATATAAGGAAATTGATCCGAAACTAGCGGTTAGATTGCGAGTAGCTGCTCTAAAAGCAGTCAAGCCAGATATTAAATCTGGAGACTTCATGCCTGGAATTTTTGTAAAAAAAGATGGATCTAAGGCGTTTGTAACCTTTAAGGAACTTGATACTGGGGAGAATCACATTTATTGGTTTGCTACTGGTACAAATGTAGAAAAAGCTAGTGCCCGTATAAGTGCTGCTGATGAAGCACAATCAAACCCTTGGGTTTTAGAGAAAAAAGAAGAAAAAGATGGTACAAAACTAGAAAAACTTGAATTGCAAAATCTCCAAGAGTTTATCAACAATAGTCGTTAACCAATGCTTCACATGATGTTTAGCGGACATTTAGAAAGGAGATCGTTTACATGGCGATTAGCAAAGATGTTGTATTGCCACAACGGATGCGACTATCAAATTGAAGATAATTCAGAAGAATAGGAAGGTGATCCTTTAACAAGATAAAAGCCGGTGATTCCTTAGCGTAGGAAAAACCGGCTTTTTCGTATCAAAAAGTTCCTTAGCGTATATTTTCGTTAAAATGTTGGCAGAAAGGTCGTACACATCGCGAGCAAAGCCTGCGAGTAATAGCCATTTGTAAGTGTACATGTAGTTATACAAAATTACGGAAAATGATTTACAGTATTATGAACAAGATGTAAAATATAGAAAAAATATTTTTTGGCGTGTAAGGAAAGGGGGAGTTTCATGGAGTTACAAAAGACAATGCAGCGGTCGTTGCGGTCTGAGATTCAAAAAAGATTGAAAGAGAACGGATATACACTTAGCAAACTCAGTGAATTGAGCGGTATTGGCACGGGACATTTGAGTGAGATGCTAAATAGCAGTCCGTCGCGTGCCATTACGGTGAACCAGTTGGATGCTATGGCCACGGCTTTTGGACATGCTCCTGGATGGCTGTATGAATTGTATCCGGAAGAGTGTTTATCCGAGGGTAAAATTTCACGTCCGCGATTAGTACCGTATTTGGTTCGGTGTGCAGAGATCGGGCGGAAGGATTGTATTAAAGCGGTTGTTTCTAACCTGCTAGAGAATCCCAAAAACATTTCGATTCTCTTTTCTGTGGCAGAACAGTTATTTCAGAGCGGCAAACAGAAGGAGTCAGTGTTTTTTTATGAGTTGGTCATTGATAACGAGAAAGATAGTTATTCCGACCAATTTGTGATGAGTCAATACCGATTATTTCGGGCGGTGCAAGGAACAAATACTGAAGAAAACTGGAAAGCTGTTATCCGTTTTGATTCGTATTGGAAACGGCTTCCCGAGAATGTCCAATTGGATGCGCTGTTACAGTTGGCAAACGTATGTTTTATGATGTACAGGTGGAAAGATGTCGAGAAATATGCTGATGAGTTACGGAATTTAGCCACGATAGTCTACGAAAACGAATTGCTTAGACGGACAAGCCCTAAAGCTAATGATTTACTCAAAACGGAACGTCATTTAGTTGTGTACTATGGGCAAGGATTTCTTCTCAAGGCGGCAGCATTGAAAAAACAACGGCTGTATGAAGAGGCTAAGCAGTATATACAAGGTTATGCTGATTTAGGATGGTTTGAAATTCTCGATGAAACGGGGCAACAAGAGGTAGAAAAGTTTCGAGTTTGGGCAAAAATTAATTCGTATACCCTTGATATGATGCTGGGCAATTACGAAATTTTACCTGAATGTATAACCTTCCTTGAGGATCATCCAGGAGAAATATTTCCTGCATTAGTAACGATCATGGAATGTGCAAACAAATACGGATTTTGTATTGATGAGGTATTAGAGCGTTTTTCAGAATATACTAGCTACACGGAAGATGACCTTAACGGACTAAGTGCTAGCCGACATTTCCGTTTTCGCTATCAGAAAGCTATTTATGAACTCCAAAGAGAGCGATTTAATATCGGGATTAACGAAACTTTACGTAGTCTTGCTTTAGCTGATAAAATGAATCATTACCAAGACTTTAAACAATGTGTTTCCCTGTTTGAGGAACATAGGCACCATGCATCAAATAGCCAGATAATTGCCTATAATAAAATTATAGAGGGAGGGACACAAACAAATGAAAGCAGCGTTACTCTCGTTAGCTCTAGTTTTGGGATTTTGTAGTTATGCAAATGAACAAGTGGCCATAAAACCGATTAAACCTCCAATCATTCAATACGAAAATGGAGTAGGCGGCTAGTGAAGGAAAAAAGAGGCTGTCCCAAAAGTCAGTGTAACCTGACTGCTGGACGCCTCTTTTTTATTGAATGGTAAAAAATCTTACAACAACAAGCAAATCGAAATGTTCCTGGATTTGGAACTGTATATCCCGGCCCATCATGTGGCGCGTGTGATTGAGGCCATTCCAGGCAAGCTGTTGCTTGCCCATTATGCCCATTATACAAGAGGAGGTCGCAGTTCCTATCATCCGAAAATGATGCTGAAAGTCATTCTTTATGAATATTTGAAAAAGCTGCCACGCTGTTGGAGGAGAAGTTAGAGAATTTCACCGAACAGATTGCGCAGGCTGGCAGGAACGAAGAAAGAAACGTGCTACGCCAAAAGCGCAGCGCGTTCAAGCAGTAGTTGAAACTAATCAGAGAAATCCGCGATCGATGCTCGGTGTAAAGGCGAGTTCGAAAGCGTGTTTGGTCATCTCAAGTGCAATCGGTCGTTCCGTCGATTCTCCTTGCGAGACCTGGAGAAGATGCACACCGAGTTTGCGATTGTGGCTTTAGCTCACAACTTACTGAAGGTGGCGGGTATCCGCCTCGCCACTTTCCAGCAAAAACAAAAAGAACAAAAAAGTTGGACGGGAAACATTGCGTTTTCCCGCCCAACTTTTTTATTTTGGGGACTTATTAGACAGCCCCTTTTCAGGATTGTCGTCTTTTCCGATCACCATACTTGCTTCTCAACTTGTGAACGATCAGGAGCAAAAGCAACAGGGCAATCGAGTAGGTAAAATCGTAAAACGGCCAGTACTGCGAGATGATGTGCACGTACACGACCATGTTCGGCGTGAAAATGTTCGCCATCACCAGCAACATCACCATGTACGGCAAGGTCAGTACAGACATTTCCCGAATCCGAAACACATGCCGCAGCCCCAGTTGAAAAAACACGCTGTAAATCATGATCTTGACGTTGACAGCGATGAACCAGACTACGGCCAAAATCGCTTCCAGCCGTTGGATGAACAGCCCGATCTTCATTTGCTTGGCGAGCACATACGAAGGGTACCCGTGTCTTGCTGTCATGTCTGCCCCTAGGACGAGAATGCACATTAAAATGACGAGTACGAGCACAAGCCCGCCTAAAAATGCGCCTTTCAAAAAATACCGCATTCGCCTCTGAATCGGGGATACGTACGGCAAGATCGCCAAAAAAATAACCAGCTCCGAAAACGGAAAAGCAATGGACGGAATCGCGCCTGCCAAAACAGGCTTCCAGCCATTTTCCAGCACCGGCTGCAGTCTGGCTACGTCTGCCTGGGGAATCAGACAAAGCATCAGCAGCACGAAAAAGCAAAAGAACCCGTAAAAGTAAATTTGCGCGGAATCAGCGACAGTTTGCAGCCCCAGGCGCACTCCGAACATGATGAGACTGACGAGCAGCAGTTGAATGGCTATGCTCGGCGTGTCATTCAACAAATACGTCCCGACAAAATCGCCCGTCTCCAGGACGTGTGCCGCAGCCGAAAAAAATGTGTACCAAACAAAGGAAAGTGTAATCACCGTGCCCAACACTCGCCCAAACATGTTATCTATAAAAGAAAAGAAGCTTTCATTCGGATAGCACTTGCCTACTGCGATCATCAAAAGAACATTGCCCAGTCCGATCAGCAGCCCGACCGTCACCGAAATCCAGGCGTCCTGTTTGGCGAGCTCCGCCGCAATGGCGGGCAGGACGAGCACGGAATCGCCAATCGTGACAAGGGTAACCAGCATCATAAATTGTCGGGGACTGATTTTGTAATTCTCTAGCATGGTGTTTTTTGCCCGCTTTCGACCCTATGACCTTTTCACAATTATTGCCCCAGACCAACCGAGCTAAACGCCAAGAAAGCCTCTCGTGCCACGCCAAAAAATTTTTGCACAAAAAAACGGACAGGCTGGTATGCCTATCCGTACTCATTTTCTGCCGTCTAATCGGTTACGCTGGCGATCCTACATCAATCAGCGACTCGATCATCACTTTCTGGCTGTTTTTATCGACCCAGACTTGTGTCTCTTTCCATTTTTCCTGATACCAGGCAATTTGGGCTTCGACCTGATTGCGCGCGGTTCCGCCCAGCACGTTGCGGGCGTTCACGACGGTTTCCACTGCCAGCGCGTCGTACACATCTGCCCCGATGACTCCCGAGAAGCTTTGGAACTCCTCCAGCGTCAAATCCAGCAAATATTTTTGCTGCTCAATGCAGTACAGAACAGTTCTGCCGACGACCTCGTGAGCCTGGCGGAACGGCATGTTTTTGCGCACCAGGTAGTCCGCCAAATCGGTCGCATTGGAAAAATCGTTGGTGACAGCCTGGCGCATGCGCTCCGTCCGCACCTGCATCGTCTTAATCATCGGCGTCAGCAAAGCGAGAGCGCCGTGGATCGTCGCCACCGTATCGAACATGCCTTCCTTGTCTTCCTGCATGTCCTTGTTGTACGCGAGCGGCAAGCCTTTGAGCACTGTCAAAAGACCGAACAGGTTGCCGTAGACACGGCCCGTTTTTCCGCGCACCAGCTCGGCGACGTCCGGATTTTTCTTTTGCGGCATGATGCTGGAGCCTGTGCAGAACGCATCGTCCAGTTCTACAAAAGAAAACTCCTGGCTGCTCCAGATGACCAGTTCCTCACACAGACGGGACAAATGCGTCATCAGCAAGGAAGCGTCCGCCAAAAACTCCACGATGAAATCGCGATCGCTCACCGCGTCCATGCTGTTTTGATAAATGCCGTCGAATTGCAGCATCTCCGCGACAAACGTCCGGTCGATCGGGAAGGTCGTGCCCGCCAGCGCACCAGCGCCAAGCGGCAGCACATTCACCCGTTTCCACGTTTCTGTCATCCGCTCGATATCGCGCTGCAGCATGGAGACATACGCCATCAGGTGGTAGCCGAACAAAACCGGCTGCGCACGCTGCAGATGCGTATAGCCAGGCATGACCGTATCGAGATGCTGACTGGCCTGCTCAAGCAGCGCTTCCTGCAAATACATGGCCAACTGGATGATCTCCATCAGCTTTTCTCTCAAGTACAGGTGCATATCGAGTGCGACCTGGTCGTTGCGGCTCCGTCCGGTGTGAAGCTTGCCCCCCACCGGACCGATCTCTTCAATCAGCATTTTTTCGATATTCATATGAACATCTTCGTGAGCAACCAAAAACTCCGCTTGCCCGCGCTCGATTTTGTCTTTGACTTTTTTCAAGCCCGCGATGATTTGACGTACTTCCTCCATCGGCAGGATGCCGCACTTGCCCAGCATGGCAACATGAGCCAGGCTGCCGACGATGTCCTGCCGCCACATCTTCTGGTCAAAAGAGATAGAAGCTGTATATTCTTCTACGAGCTGATTCGTCGGCTTCGTGAAGCGTCCTCCCCACAGTTTCATTGCGTGATCGCATCCTTTTCATCCAAAATCTTGATCGCGGTGTTTTTGTTCTCATGCAGTACGCCTTCGTTCACTTCTGCGTACACTTTTGTTGGCAAGCCCCACAGCTTGATGAAGCCGAGCGCTGCTTTATGGTCGAACTGGTCGCCAGCGTTGTAAGTCGCCAGCTCATGGCTGTAGAGCGAAGATGCGGACTTGCGGCCCACTACGATTGCATGGCCTTTGTGCAGCTTCACGCGCACGACGCCAGTCACGTGTTTTTGCGTCTCTTCGATGAACGCCTGAATCGCGTTGCGAATTGGCGAGTACCACAGACCTTCGTAGATCACCTGGGACATTTTTTGCTCGATGATCGGCTTGAACTGCGCTACCTCACGAGGCTGTGTCAAAAATTCCAGCTCGCGGTGCGCCAGAATCAGGGTTGTGGCAGCAGGCGTCTCGTACACTTCACGGGATTTGATCCCCACCAGGCGGTTTTCCACGTGGTCAATGCGGCCTACGCCGTGGTTTCCAGCGATTTTGTTCAGCTTCAAAATCAGCTCGGACAAAGGCAGCTCTTCGCCGTTCAGGGCAGTCGGCTTGCCTTGGACAAACGTGATTTCGATTTCTTCTGCTTCGTCCGGCGCATCTGCAATCGACTTCGTCAGATCGTACGCGCCTTCTGGCGGCGCTGCCCACGGATCTTCCAGAACGCCGCACTCGCAGCTTCTGCCCCACAGGTTTTGGTCAATGCTGTATGGGTTGTCCAGATCAATCGGGATCGGGATATTGTTCTTTTTCGCATACTCGATCTCTTCGTCGCGAGTCCAGCCCCATTCGCGAACAGGCGCTACGATTTTCAGGTTCGGATTGAGCGCTGTGAAGGACACGTCGAAGCGCACCTGGTCGTTTCCTTTTCCTGTGCAACCGTGCGCTACCGCTACCGCGCCTTCTTTTTCCGCGATCTCAACCAGCACGCGGGAAATCAGGTAACGCGACAAAGCCGATACGAGCGGGTATTTGCCTTCGTACATCGCGTTTGCTTTCAGGGCCGGCAGAACGAATTCTTCTGCAAAAGCTTCCTTGGCATCGACGACGATCGATTTGAGCGCGCCTACTTGCAACGCTTTTTTCTGGACGAAATCCAGGTCTTTCCCTTCGCCTACATCGAGCGCAACTGCGATTACGTCGAAATTGTAGGTGTCTTGCAACCATTTAATTGCTACCGATGTATCTAAACCGCCAGAATAGGCCAACACAATTTTATCTTTTGCCATCATTCTCTCTCCCCGTTTCGAAGTATCTCTCATGTGAGTAATTATACAAACGAGTTAATAAAAATACAACCACTTTTCTTGTTTATTCGCGATATTTTCGCAGACAAAATCAGGAAGCGCTTTCCTGAGGAAAGGACGGTATCCCTTCTGGCGCTTTTGCTTTTCCGAGTTGTCGTGTTGATTGCAAGGGGGCTGGTTTTGGCGTGTAGCAAGGCTTAGCTGATCTTGCAATACCGCTTCCGCGTCGTTGTTTGCCAGCCAAAATTCTGTTGATTCTCCGTCTGTATTGTCCTTTATGCAAGCCTTTTTCCCGGAAGGATCATAGTGGGTTTTCATTGATTGAACGCGCAATCCAGTACCTCGTCCCATGCATAGAAACGTTTTTATGCAAAAATTGAATGGCCGCTATCCAAATCTGGCCGTTGCTTTGCAAGCGTCCAAACAAAAAACAGTTACAAGAGGCAGCTAGCTGTTTGCCTCCTGTAACTGTTTTTTTGGATTTAATTCTTGTCCAATAATGCACTGCAGTTCCTCTCGCGGCAGTCTTTCCACTATCGCAACGAAATGGCTGGCCAGCTCCGGATCGAACTGCGTTCCTGCTCCTCTGCGTATTTCCTGAAGGGCTTCCTCGACCGGCAACCCTTTTCGATAAGGCCGATCTGCCACCATCGCATCGAACGAATCGGATATGGCCAAAATTCTCGCAATGAGCGGGATCTCATCCCCCATCAAACCATCAGGGTATCCTCTGCCGTCCATTCGTTCATGGTGTGATCGTATCGCAGGCAGAAGCTCATGAAACATACCTGCCTGCAAAATAATTTCGTATCCTATCACCGTATGCTGTTTAATCGTATCGTATTCCTCAGGTGTTAATTTTCCTTTTTTATTGAGAATCTCATCTGCGATGCCAATCTTGCCGATATCGTGCAGGATGCCTCCAACATACACTTCCTCCACTTTATCCGCAGGCAATCCGATTTCTTTGGCAATTTCTTTTCCCCAGTGAGCAACCCGTTGAGAATGTCCGCTGGTATAGTGATCGCGGGCGTCGATGGAGGCTGCCATGGCTGTAAGAAAATTGTGGTTAAAAGATTTGACCTCTTCAACCTTTTGTTGAAGCCTTTGAAGATTCTCGTAGTAATGATGAAAAACATGATTAATTGTAAAAAATGCAATCATCATCGGAATCAATGTCAGTGGTCCGTAAGTCTCTACCAGCCTGGAACCTACGCCTGCTAAAATCATAAGCAACAAATAAGTAGAGGTGAACCCCTTGGCCATCGCCTTCACTGTTTGGACCCAACTGTTTTGATAGAAGTAAGATATCCCCAATCCACATAACATAAGGTTTACAAACCAGTAAACTACTGCTAAAAATATATCCGATATGATGGGAGAGATTGTACCGAAACTGTTAATCCACTCATTCAAAGCAGCTACTACCCAAATCGTCATTAGTAGCTGCCCAATGTTAATAGCTGCTTTTAAAGGATGAAACCTCACCAGAAAAGCAATGATAACGGATTCAATTAACGCAGTCCATACCCCTACCCAAACACCGTATAACAAGATCCCCGAAAAAATGACAGCATTATTTACTGTCAAAATAGTGTTGGAAATTCGCACAGGTGTAAAACAGGAAAAGATAGTGAGGAGAGTATAGGTAAACAATACTCCCCAATGTTCTCTGGGCTCCCATTCCGATATTGAGCTGTAAAAAATACAGATTGCAGCTATAACAAAGCCAAACTGCACTACAATGCCCTTTATCAGGTTAGAGAGATTAATTTTTTTTCGCATATCTTTTACCTTCATGAAGCTGTAATAGCGAGATAGGTTTATTCATTAAGCGCTGAACAAGCAAAAAGGCTCCTAACATAATAAAGATATCTCCAATACTGATTACCCTTGGAATGATCACGGGCATATAAATTACATCTGTTAAAAATGGCAAATTGGAACTTTCCGTCAAGACACTGTGCTTAAAATTCGTCCCATTGATAACGGGCTCTAGATCATATGGTAACTTTTTTGCTTGCTCTAAATCTATAGGCATTTTTCCATTGTTTGTCCAAATAGCAATTGCATTAAGAAACCATCCGATCAAAAATATGCGCATGTCTTCGAACTCTCTGTTAAACATCAAGAATGCCAATATAAATACATACGCGATAGAAATGAAAATGCCTCCCATTGTTGGGAAAAATGCAGCGCAAACTTGGAGAACAATCGTAATGATGAGCAACGCAACTTTATTAAACTTAGGAAATTCCTTTATTCTCCCCCCTCGTATTAAAGCAACAATAAAAGATAAACAAATTACATCCAAAAGCATCTCGCTTGCCTCCAAAGGTTTAAGAAAAAACACCACTCAAGCAAGCGGTGTTTCCTCGAAAATTTATTATCCGATATGGAAGTTTGCAGAAGTAGCAGCCACGATCGCTACCACCATCAAAATCGCCGCGAACCATTTTTTCATCTCTATTCCCCTCCTTACGTGCATAGTGGAGAAAGCTGGCTTCGCTACTGGTTTTCAAGTCAGAGGCCAAGCGACCAAGTACAGCCTCTGCTCCGTCTTTCCTTCCGCACTGGTTGCGAGAAGGGTGGATTCGCTACTGGCTCCATACAGACCAAGCGACCAGATACAGTCTGTACTTCTTTGCGACTTTCCTAGCTATATTTTACACATAAGTGACAAAATTCGGCAATCACAGTTTCATAGTCTATTGGATTTAATTCCGGTTAGTTCTATTTGACTAGAACCTTGTTCATACCAGCGCTGCCAGAATCGCCTTCTGGGCATGCAAGCGATTTTCAGCCTGATCGAAAATGACGGAGCTTGGTCCGTCGATGACGCCTGCGGTCACTTCCTCGCCGCGATGCGCCGGCAGGCAGTGCAGGAAAAGGTAGTTGCGGTCTGCCTGTGCCACCAGTTGCTCGTTTACCTGGTAATTCGCGAATGCTTTCAGGCGCACTTCGTTTTCCTCCTCGAAGCCCATGCTGGTCCAAACATCTGTGTAAACAGCGTCGGCCCCCGCGACTGCTTCTTTTGGATCATGCGTCACCATCATTTTTCCGCCGCTCTTTTTCGCGTACTCGACAGCTTTTGCCACGATGGCAGCATCCATCTCATAGCCGACAGGCGTCGCCACACGCACTTCCAGGCCGAGCAAAACGGCAGCGAGAACGAGCGAGTTGGCTACGTTGTTCCCGTCGCCCACGTAGGCGAGCTTGACGCCTTTGAGCTTGCCTTTGTGCTCCCAGATGGTCAGCATGTCAGCCAAAGCCTGACATGGATGGTACAGGTCGGTCAGGCCGTTGATGATCGGGATGGAGGCGTGCTCGGCCAGCTCTTCCACATAAGAGTGGGAGAACGTGCGGATCATGATCGCGTCCACGTAGCGGGACAGCACCTTTGCCGTGTCGCTGATCGGCTCTCCGCGGCCCAGTTGCAGCTCTTTTCCGCTCATGAACATGCCAAGCCCGCCGAGCTGGTGCATCCCTACTTCGAAGGAGACGCGCGTGCGCGTCGACGCCTTGTCAAAAATCATTCCCAGCGTCTTGCCCTGCAAAGGCTGGAACGGCTGTCCCAGCTTTTGCAATTGCTTGATGTGAGCGGCGAGATGGAGCAACTCCATCAGTTCGTCGCCGTTAAATTCGTCGACACGCAGAAAATCTTTTCCTTTATGCTTTTGCAGGGGCAAGTTTTGAAAGTGTTCCAATATCTTCACTGGCTGCATGAGAGCCACCTCTTTTCATCATAATGGACTTCACATATAACGAGAATGTATCCGTTGCACAGAACAGCGGGATTCCTTGCTGCACCATCCGGCTGCGCAAGGCAAACCCTCTTCTGCCCTGTTGATTTCCTTTTGTTGCGGTGACCAGCGCAAAGGCTGCCTGCTCTTTTTGCAGCAATTGGTTCCAGGCTGCTTCATCTTCCACGACATGCTTGACCGCAACGCCGGATGCTGCCAACCAACTGGCCGTGCCCGCCGTCGCTGCGAGAGTAGCACCATCTGCCTGAAGCTGCCCGATCAGTTGGCCGATCTCTTCCTTCTTGTCCGCATCCGCCAGGGAGATCATGACAAGCTGACCGTTTTTCCAGTCGCCGTACAGGTTGTCTTTGAAGGCAAACGCTTTTCCGGCCGCTTCCTCAAACGTCCGTCCAAGTCCGAGCACTTCTCCGGTCGACTTCATTTCCGGTCCGAGTACCGGGTCGACGCCGTTCAGCTTGATGGTCGAGAAGACAGGAGCTTTGACGACTGCAAAAGGAATCTCAGGCAGCAGCCCGGTTCCGTACCCCATGTCCGCCAGCTTTTCCCCCAACTGGGCGCGCACAGCCAACTGGACCATCGGGATGCCCGTCACTTTGCTCGTGATCGGCACTGTCCGCGATGCGCGCGGGTTAACCTCCAGCACATAGACGGTATCGGTGTCGATGACAAACTGAATGTTGATTAGGCCGACCGCTTCCATTTCCCGTGCGATCGCTTCTGTGTAGCTGGCAATTTTGTGCTTGATCTCATCCGACAGCGCCGGAGCCGGGAACAGCGCCACGCTGTCGCCAGAGTGAATGCCCGCTTTCTCCACGTGCTGGAAAATGCCCGGGATAATGACAGACTGCCCGTCGCAGACCGCATCGACCTCTGCTTCCCGGCCCGGGACGTATTTGTCCACGAGAAGCGGGAAAAACGCTTCGCTCTGCGGGTGGTGGAGCCAGTCGTTGATCGTCGCTGTCAGCTCCTCGATGTTGTGTACGACTACCATGCCTTGCCCGCCGATGACGTAGGAAGGCCGCATCAGAACCGGGAAGCCGATTTCCTCCGCTATCGCTGTCGCATCTTCCAGGGACGATACGCCTTTGCCCGGGATATGCGGGATGTTCAGCTTGCGCAGCATCGCGTAAAACAGCTCGCGGTCCTCTGCCCGCTCAATCGCGGTCAGCGTCGTGCCCATGACCTTCAGTCCGGCCTGCTCCAGCTTTGCCGCCAGATTGATCGCCGTCTGTCCGCCAAACTGGACCATGACGCCCTCTACCTGTTCGCGCTCGGCGACATGCAGCACGTCTTCTACATGCAGCGGTTCAAAATAAAGGTGGTCGGCTGTTTCGTAGTCCGTACTCACCGTTTCCGGGTTGTTGTTCACCACGATGGCCGCGATTCCGCTTGCTTGCAGCGCTTTGGCGGCATGCACGGAGCAGTAGTCAAACTCGATTCCTTGCCCGATGCGGATTGGCCCGGAGCCGAGCACGAGCACTTTTCGCCCGGCCAGCGTCTCTACTTCGTCTACTCCTTGCCAATCCGAGTAGTAGTATGGAGTCTGCGCATCAAATTCGGCTGCGCACGTATCGACAATTTTGTAAGTTGGCGTGATGCCTGCTTGCTCGCGCTGTTTTTTGATGGCAAGCGGAGTGGTTCCCACCAGCGAAGCAATCGTTTCATCCGCAAAGCCGCTGCGCTTTGCGGCAAGCAGCAGCTCTCTGGATAGCGTGCTGCTGTCGTGTGCGGACAGCTCCGCTTCCAGATCGACGATTTTGCGCAAGCTGCGCAGGAAAAACGGATCGACGCCTGTCAGGCTGTGCAGCTCTGCTTCTGTGAAGCCTTTGCGGATCGCTTCGGCAAAAACGAACAGGCGGATGTCGGTAGCGTCCTGCAACGACTGCGCAAGCTGCTCGCGCGTCCAGGAAGCAAGCTCCGGACGGGACAGGTGCGTGCAGCCCTGCTCCAGTGAGCGAACGGCTTTCAACAGTCCCGCTTCCAGATTGCGGGCAATCGACATGACTTCGCCTGTCGCCTTCATTTGCGTGCCCAGCCTGCGATCGGCATGCGGGAATTTGTCAAACGGGAAGCGTGGAATTTTCACCACGATATAGTCCAGAGCCGGCTCAAAGCTGGCGTAGGTGTAGCCTGTAATCGGGTTGATGACCTCGTCCAGCCCGTAGCCCAATGCCAGCTTGGCCGCAATCCGCGCGATCGGATAGCCGGTCGCCTTGGAAGCCAACGCGCTGGAGCGGCTCACCCGCGGATTGACTTCGATCAGCACGTAGCGATCTGAGTGCGGATCGAGCGCAAACTGAATGTTGCAGCCGCCGACGACACCGAGCGAGCGAATCACTTTTGTCGAGGCGCTGCGCAGCATTTGATACTGGCGGTCTGTCAGCGTCTGCGACGGCGCGACGACGATGCTGTCTCCCGTGTGAATGCCTACAGGATCGAGATTTTCCATATTGCAGACGATGATGCAGGTGTCGTTCGCATCCCGCATGACTTCGTATTCGATCTCTTTCCAGCCTTTTACGCTGCGCTCGATCAGGACTTGCCCGATGGGGCTGGCCGCAATTCCGCCTGCCGCGACCTTGCGCAAGGCTGCCTCGTCTTCGGCGATACCGCCGCCTGCGCCGCCCAGCGTGTAAGCAGGACGGACGATGACGGGATAGCCGATGGTGTTGGCGAACTGGATAGCCGCCTCGACTGATTCCACGGTATCGCTCTCGGGAACAGGCTCGCCGATTTGCTGCATCAACTGCTTGAACAGCTCACGGTCTTCCCCGTTTTGAATGGCAGCAAGCGGCGTGCCCAGCAGTTGAACGTTGTACGCTTCCAGCACGCCTGCCTCTGCCAGAGCAACCGCAAGATTCAGCCCCGTCTGCCCGCCAAGCGTGGGCAAAAGTCCGTCGGGACGCTCTTTGGCGATAATCGCCGTCACGGATTCGACCGTGAGCGGCTCCAGATAAACTTTGTCTGCAACCTGCTCATCTGTCATGATCGTCGCCGGGTTATTGTTCACCAGTACGACCTGCACGCCCGCTTCCTTCAGCGAAAGGCAAGCCTGCGCTCCGGCGTAGTCAAATTCTGCCGCCTGGCCGATGACGATCGGGCCGGAGCCGATCACCAGAACTTTATGAATGTGTGGCAATTTAGGCATATCTCTTCGCTCCTACTACACGCATCGATTGCAAGAATTGGTGGAATATATGGGAAGTATCGCTCGGTCCGGGATGTGCCTCCGGGTGGTACTGCACGCTGAAAACGGGCAGGCTCACATGGCGCAGCCCTTCGACAGAGCCGTCGTTTACATTGCGGTACGAGACGGCGAGCTGCCGTTTGTCCAAAGACTCTTCCTTGACGACGTACCCGTGGTTTTGCGAGGTCATGTACACCTTGCCTGTCACCAGGTCTTTCACCGGGTGATTGCTGCCGCGGTGACCGTACGCCAGCTTTTCTGTTTTGCCGCCGTACATCAGCGCCAGCACCTGATGTCCCAGACAGATACCCAAAGTCGGGTACTGCTCAACCGCTTTTCGCCATTCGCTGCAATACGCCAGCAGGTGCTCCGGGTCGCCAGGGCCGTTGGAAAACAGCAGGCCGTCCGGTGCGAGCGCGTTAATTTGCGCAAAAGAAGTGTCGAACGGCACGACGGTCACACGGCAGCCCAGCTCCAAAAGCGCATCCAGAATCGATTTTTTCATCCCGAGGTCGACCAGGACGACATGCTCCCCGGTTCCCGGGTAACGCTCGATCTGTTGGGTGGATACATTCGCTACCAGCGATTTTTTCGCGTGCTTGTAGCGCAGTGACGCAACCTCCGCCGCCTGCATAGGCTGATCGGAAATCACCCCGAAAACCGGACCATTTTGGCGAACTCGCTTCGTAATGGTTCGGGTGTCGATTCCGGCCAAAATCGGGAAGCCAAAGTCTTCCGCCGCCTGGGCCAATGTTTTCGTCGATTCGTAGTGACTCGGCTCTGTGCACAGCTCGCTGACGATCATCCCCGTCAGAGCCGGCTTTGCCGCCTCGTAGTCGTTTTCGTTGATTCCGTAGTTCCCGATCAACGGATAAGTAAAAGTCACGATCTGACCTGCAAAGGAAGGGTCTGTCATTACTTCCTGATAGCCGGTCATGCCTGTATGAAAAACCACTTCGCCGAAACCGTTAATAGGCGCTCCGTAAAGCTGCCCTGCAAATACCTCCCCGCTCTCCAGCGTGAGGTAGCCCGTTCCCAGCGATTGCTTATCTCTATCCATCTATGAAGCCACTCCTCTCCAATAGGCAAGAGCCAACGCCATTTGGCGCATCTGTTTAGGTGAATAAGTCATTCACGTTCATGCCGTTCATACCGAGAATTTATGCAACTCTTTGTATTAATATACATTCAACATTATAAAAATGCAACGAGTTTTTTGACTTTCCGGACTCGTTGCATTTTCACAAATCATGGAATATTTGCCGTTACGCCTGGGCCAACGCTTCGCCGAACACGGCCATTGCCTGCTTTACTTCTTCATCCGTCGTGACGAAGGATGGCAGCAGGCGCACTACTTGCGGACCAGCCGTGAGCAGAATCACGCCTTTTTCCCGTGCATAAGCAACCACGTCGCCTGCCGGAATCGTCAGCTCCACGCCCAGAAGAAGTCCTTTGCCCCGAACCGCGACGACCTTGTCGGGATGCTCAGCATGCAGCTTTTCCAGCTCCTGCATCAGCACGTCGTGAATATGGGCGACCTGCTGCAAAATCTGCTCCTCTTCCATTGTCGCCAAGGTAGCGATTCCCGCGGTCGCTGCCAAAGGATTGCCGCCAAACGTCGTTCCGTGCGTCCCTGGCGCAAAGGCTGCGGCCACTTCCTTCGTGGCGACTACAGCGCCAATCGGGAACCCGCTGCCCAATCCTTTTGCCAGCGAGATCGCGTCCGGCTTCACCCCGTATTGCTGAAAAGCGAACCACGTGCCGGTGCGGCCAATCCCTGTCTGAATTTCGTCCACCAAAAGCAGCAAGCCGTGCTCGTCGCACAAGTCGCGCAGCGCTTTGACCCACGCTTCCTCTGCCGGATGCACGCCGCCCTCGCCCTGAACCAGCTCCAGCATGATCGCGCACGTCTTGTCTGTAATCGCCGACTTGACTGCTGCGAGATCGTTGTACGGCACGGTGACAAAGCCCGGCGGCAACGGCGCGAAGCCATCCTTGACCTTTTCCTGCCCGGTCGCCGTCAATGTCGCCAGCGTCCGTCCGTGAAAAGACTGCTCGAACGTGATGACTTCGAAGCGGTCCTCTCCTTTCACCTTTTGCGCGTAGCGTCGGGCCAGCTTAATCAGGCCCTCATTGGCTTCCGCCCCGCTGTTGCAAAAAAACGCCTGATCGAGCCCGGACAAGCGGCTCAGCTTTTCCGCCAAAATCTCCTGCTGCGGAATGTGCACCAGGTTGGAGCAGTGCCACAGCGTATCGAGCTGTTCGTGCAGCTTGGCTGTCACTTTTGGCGGGACATGCCCCAAAGACGTCACCGCAATCCCTGAAGTAAAATCGAGATACTGTTTCCCCTGGTCGTCCCACACCTGATTTCCTTGGCCTTTTACCAGACTGATCGGCCATCTCGCATAGTTATTCATCACATGCATAGGCGCTGTCACTGTACTCATGTCCATTCCCTCCTTAGTTCGCGTGATTCACGTTCATTCTGACGGTCGTTCCGACTGCTTCCCCTGTGCACACGCCGAGCAGATCCTCGGCCGTCCCCCGGCAAATGACCACCTGGTCCACTCCCTGGCCGAGCGCGTCCAGCGCTGCCTGAACCTTCGGAATCATTCCGCCCGTGATGATCTCGGACTGGATCATGTCCTGAATCTCCTCTGCGCTCGTTTGCGCAACGACTGCCTTCGTGCCGTCTGCTTGCGGGCGCAGAATGCCGGGAACGTCCGTGACCATGATGAGCTTTTCCGCCGCGAGCGCCGCTGCAATCGCTCCTGCGGCCACATCGGCATTGATGTTGTACGTATTCGCCCCATCCTCGCTAATGGAAAGCGGCGCGATCACCGGGACGTAGCCTTGCGCCAGAATCGCTTGCGGTATCGCCGTATTTGCTTTCGTAATTTCCCCTACCCAGCCAAGCGGCTTCGCCGTTTTCTGCGCGATCAGCGTCTGACCGTCAATTCCGCTCACGCCCCATGCCTTGGCGCCTGCCTGCGTCAGCCGTCTCACCAGCACCTTGTTGATGCTGCCGCACAAAACCATTTCCACGACGCGCAGCGTATCCTCGCAAGTCACGCGCAGCCCGTCGACAAACTGCGGAGTAATCTGAACGCGGTCGAGCATGCCGTTAATCGCCGGTCCGCCTCCGTGCACGATGACGATCTGCCTGCCTTCCTGCTGCAGCTTCGCGATCGCCTGAAAAAAAGAATCCGGCAACTGATCCATCGTGCTTCCGCCGCACTTGATGACTACTATCCCCTGCATCGCTTCTCCTCCTCTACGGATATACCGGAACGAGCGGCAGCCCCGTTTTCTCGGGCAGTCCGTACATGACGTTCATGTTTTGCACAGCTTGGCCTGCTGCGCCCTTCATCATGTTGTCGATCACCGACAGCAAAACAACGCGGCCAGTGCGCTGATCCACATGAATCGCAATGTCGCAGTAATTCGAACCGTAAACCTCTTTTGTATGCGGATGGCTTCCGGCTGGGCGCACACGGACAAACGGCTTGTCGGCATAAGTCGCTTCATACAGCTCCTGAATTTGCGCCTGCGTCACCTCTGCGGACAACTGTCCGTAAGCAGTGACCAAAATCCCGCGCGTCATCGGCACCAGATGCGGCGTAAACTGGACGACCGTCTCCACGCCGCTCTGCTTTTGCAACTCCTGCTCAATCTCTGGCGTATGCTGATGGCTTCCCACCTTGTATGCGTGAATGCTTTCATTGATTTCGCTGTAATGCACGCCAAGCGATACGCCGCGTCCCGCTCCGGACACGCCCGACTTGGCGTCGACGATCCAACTGTTCGGTTGCACCCATCCGCTTTTCAGCAAAGGGATCAAGGCAAGCAAGGTCGCTGTCGGATAGCAGCCCGGATTGGCAATGAGGCTGGCGCCTGCCACCTGCTCCTGATTCCATTCCGTCAGGCCGTAAACCGCCTGTTCGACAAAGTTGGCGGGCGCAGGCTCTTTTTTGTACCACGCCTTGTACACCTCGCCTTTTTCCAGGCGAAAATCGCCGGACAGATCAATGACCTTCACGCCGTTTGCTACCAGTTGCGGAGACAACCCGGCACTTACGCCAGCAGGCGTCGCGAGAAAAATCAGATCATTTGCGGCGCTCATGCTGTCAGCGTCAATCGGCAAAAGCTTTGGCAGTCCCAGTCCCGCTACGTGAGGAAAGGTTTTCTCCAGCCCCTCTCCATCTGCTGAACTTGAATAAACATTCGCTATTTCAACCTGAGGGTGGCCAGCCAGCAGACGGATCAACTCCGCACCGCCGTACCCGGTTGCCCCAACGATTCCGACCCGAACCATGCACCTCTCCCCTTCTTCCCATCATTCGTTTGTATTTTTATACATGAATAATAATAAAAATTCAAACGGAATACAACTAGCAAATCTGTTTCTGCTTCATTTGGCAAAGCGGGAAGTCGCTAGCAAGGGGCCCTTTTATACAAAAAAACGCCGGGTTCCATACCCGAGCGTCTTTTGTCCAACTCACCTTTATTTTTTGTCGGCCAGCCAAGCAGCGATGTTTTCCGCGTCTGTCCCTTTTACCAGGCCAGGCGGCATCGAACCTTTTCCGTTATTCAGCACTTCCAAAATCTGCTCCTTGCTCAGTTGGCCGCCAATTTTTTGCAAATTCGGCCCGACAGCACCTTCCAGCGATTGTCCATGACAGCCTGCACAGGTGTTTTTAAACAACGCCTCTGCCGTAGCCGCGTCATAGCTGCCAGATGGAGCGGTTGTCGAAGGTGTCTCCGTAGCCGATTTTTCAGCAGGGGGCTGGGTCTGCTGATTGCCGCCGCCACAGGCGCTGAGCGAGAATGCGAGTACAGCCGCAACCGTAAACAGTGGGATGCGTTTCAAAGCGGTTCCCTCCTTGTTGTAGAAATTCTTCGCTCAGTATGCCTCCGCAGCGGGCTATTCATTCCTGTGGCCCTGCGAATTTTAGGTCAAGGGCAGCTCAAGCGGATTCCACTCCCGCAGTTCCAGTGTCCGTGCGCCTTCCACCACAACCGGATCGCCTTCCGCCAGCTTGCGCGCTTCCTCCAGGGACGCGGCCTTGTAGATGACCATGCCTCCCTGCTTGTCCGTGAACGGCCCTGCCATAAACACTTTATCTTGCTTGTACAAATCGTTGATATACTCTAAATGAGCCGGTCTGATTTTCGCGTTCAATTCCTGATCGACAATCGGCAACAAAGCGACATACAACATGTGTGCGTCCTCTCCTTATTTTGCGTATTTGTTTGCAGTATAACATATTTGCCAATCGGGACTTTGGCACAGGTAGGATTTTTCCGATCTACAGCGAACGTTTGAAATGAAGCAAGAAGCGACAGAAAGGTGGGTCACGTATGGGTACGCAGTTGCAGTTATACACTTCTCTCTTCCAGAATAACCCCGATGCTGTTTACATTATCGACATGCATGGCAACCTTACTGGCGTCAACGCCGCAGCCGAGCAATTACTGGGCTATGCAGCTTCCGAGCTGTTGCGCATGATCTGAACGGCCACATTACATACGCTTCGCCCTCGATCCAATCCGTGCTCGGCTTGCCAGCCTCTCATATTTTGCTCCGGCATTTTTCCATCCTGATTCAGCCTGAGCAGAGAGAGGCTGCCAGACGTGACTTTTTGCAGATGATTGTGGAAAAAACACCTTTGGACGCTGAATACATCTACCCTCACCCGGACGGCCGCATGCTTCTGTTCGAGTTCAAAGGAACGCTCGACATCGGAGCAGATGGCGAAGTGAAAAATACAGTGATCGTCGCCCGCGACATTATAGAACGGCGCCATTCCGAGGAGCTGCTGCGCTACTCGGACAAGCTCTCCGCCCTTGGCGAGCTGGCGGCAGGGATCGCGCATGAAATCCGCAATCCGCTCACCTCGCTGAAAGGGTTTCTCCAGCTCATGGAGAGCGAGCCGATTACCAACCGTCATTACTTGCAAATTATGCTTTCCGAAATTGAACGAATTTCCCACGGCTACTTCGCTTATTTCCTGCGAGGAATACCAGATCAAGCAAGTGTTTATCAACATCATAAAAAACGGCATGGAAGCCATGCCGTCAGGTGGGATTCTCACGATCGCGGTAGTCGAGAACGATCAGAACGTCCTCATTCGGGTATCCGATCAAGGCGACGGGATACCCGAGGAGCTGCTTCCGCGATTGGGAGAGCTATTTTACAGTACAAAAGAAACCGGAACAGGTCTGGGGCTATTGGTTAGCACCAAAATCATTCGCGACCACGGCGGCTCGCTCGACATCACGAGCGAGCTTGGCGAGGGCACGACGGTCGTCATTTCTTTGCAAAAGCAAAAGCCTTGCAGCAGAGAGGGGCTGTAAACAGCTCTAGCGTTTGATCTGCGCGCGCAGATACGCGTCGATGAAGACGTCGATCTCGCCATCCATCACTGCCTGAACGTTTCCTACCTCCATGTTGGTCCGGTGATCCTTCACCAGACTGTACGGGTGGAAGACGTAGGAACGGATTTGGCTTCCCCAGGCGATATCTTTTTGTTCACCCTGGATGGCAGCCAATGTTTTTTCCTGTTCCTCCCGCTTTTTCTCGAACAGCCGAGCCGTCAGCATTTTCATGGCTCGCTCCCGGTTTTTAATTTGCGAGCGCTCGGTTTGGCATGTAACCACAATGCCCGTCGGCAAGTGGGTAATCCGGACAGCGGAGTCGGTCGTGTTGATATGCTGACCACCCGCACCGCTGGAACGGTAGGTGTCGATCTTGAGGTCTTCCGTGCGGATGTCTACGGCATTGTCGTCCTCGATTTCGGGGAGAACGTTGCATGATACAAAAGATGTATGACGGCGCCCGGACGCGTCGAATGGAGAAATGCGCACGAGGCGGTGCACGCCTTTTTCCGATTTCAGATATCCGTAGGCGTTGTACCCTTTAATCAGGAGGGTCACGCTTTTTACGCCTGCTTCATCCCCGGGCAAATAGTCCAAGGTCTCGACTTTAAAGCCTTTGGCATCCCCCCATCGTGTGTACATTCGCAAGAGCATGGAAGCCCAGTCCTGTGATTCGGTTCCACCCGCTCCCGGATGCAGCTCAAGAATCGCATTGTTTTTGTCGTACTGATCGCTCAAAAGCAGCTCCAGCTCGAAGCGTTCAAACGACTTTTTCAGCTCCTGGGTACTGTCATACAAGTCCTGGATGAACGACGAGTCACCTTCTTCGATGACCAGCTCCAGCATCAACTGGAGGTCTTCGTACTGGGAATCCAGCTTGCTCATCGTTTCGACGAGACTTTTGATGGCGTTCAGCTCGCTGATTGTTTTCTGCGCAGCCTCGTTGTCATCCCAGAAGTCCGGAGCCAGCATGCGCTCTTCCAGCTCGCCGATCCGCTCCTGTTTTACAGGGAGGTCAAAGAGACCCCCTGATATCCGCTAAACGTTTAGCCATACTGGACATCTCTTGTTTGACGTCCGCAATATCGATCAATGCCATTTTTGCGAGTCACCTTCTCTTTACGTAAGCTAAGTTTATTGTAACGTAATTCGCCAGATCCGCAAACCTGGCAACCTGCCGTGCGTAAAAAGCGTGATTCGCCGCTTGCCTGGCATCTGTCCTGCCTATGTAGCGCCTATGTAGCCATTGGCGGTGATGGCGAGGATCTCAAGTCTCGGATTTCATGTGGTTGTTTGCTCTCCGTCTGCGGCGCCGCAACCACGGACAGATGCGACTGGCGAATCCGCGCCTCACGCTTGCGGATGTTTTGCTTCATTCGCGCTTGCCTGAGCCTCCGCTCCCCTGCAGCCGCCGGACTTTGCTGCGGCTGATCCAGCATGCCTTTCGGCGAGATCAGCACGCCTGGCGTCCAGTTCGGCTCCGGTATCTCCGTTTTCAGTCGTTCTTCATAGAAGACAGGGTCTTCGGCTGTGAATACTTTAGGCTCCTCCCCTCTTTCTTCTTTGGTAATCCATTTTACTTTTTTATGCTCCGCTGCCGCTTTCAGTACAGCTTTCAATGTCTTCCCGATTCTCTCCATCATGTTTTTGGTTTGTATGCCCATCACGTTGACTGACGCTTTCATTGTTCATTCCCCCGTCCCCGTGTATTTGGTAAAAAGTGTTGTACTTATGATTCTATGGATTTTTCCGAACATTTCCACCTGAATCGTTCGATGACTTTTACCAGTGTTAGACAAATAGACCGACCATAACAGACGAGGAAGAACAGATCGGGACGAATACTGTCTAGGCGTCAGGAAACAGTAAGAAAATCTCTTGGGCAGGTCTACACAAACGGCGCAACCGCGCTGCAACGGAGCATCTGCTGTCGATTGGAAAAGAAAAAGCATCCCTCCCGCAGCGAAATGGCCGCTGTGCAGAGGAATGCTTTGATTGCTGGCTAATGTAGGCTATGCCTTACTGTTTTTTGTTTTGGCGACGGCGCTCCTGCTCCTGGGCACGGCGCTGCGCGCGGTTTTTCGGGTCGGCATCGCCAGACGTCTCAGGGTCCGGACGGTCGGATGGGCCTGACGTCTGCAGTTGGTTCGGGTCGATGCCCTGGCCGCGGATGACATCCTGGCGCTCCAGGTTTTGGCTCACTTCGGCCTTCATGATGTACATGGCCACCTCTTCCTGTACGGAAGCCAGCATCGCTTGATACATCTCGTAGCCTTCGAACTGGTACTCGCGCAGCGGATCGTTTTGCGCGTAAGCACGCAGGTGAATCCCTTGGCGCAGTTGATCCATCGCGTCGATGTGATCCATCCATTTGCTGTCGACAGCGCGCAGAATGACCACTTTTTCGAACTCGCGCATCATCTCGCCGATTTGAGCTTCGCGCTCTTTGTACTGTTTGACGACTTCGGCTTTCAGCAACTCGACGATTTCCTCTGCTTCCTTGCCTTTCAGCATGGAGACGGTAATGGTTTCATCGTGCAGGAAGCCGTTGTTCGCCGCATCGGCCAATGCTTGCAGGTCCCAATCCTCCGGTACCTCTTCTTTTGGGCAATGCTGCTCGACAGCACGCTCCAGCACGCTGTAAATCATGTTGAGCGCAACATCGCTGAGGTTTTCTTGCTCCAGGATGTCTTTGCGCTGTTTGTAAACGACGAGGCGCTGCTGGTTCATCACGTCGTCGTACTGGAGTACGCCTTTCCGTGCATCGAAGTTGGCTCCTTCGACACGTTTTTGCGCAGATTCTACCGCACGGGTAACCAGACGGCTCTCGATCGGCATGTCTTCTTCCATGCCCAGACGATCCATCATGTTCATGATATTGTCGGCACCAAAGCGGCGCATCAGCTCATCCTGCATCGACAGGAAGAACTGGGAGGAACCCGGGTCCCCTTGACGCCCGGCACGACCGCGCAACTGGTTGTCGATCCGGCGGCTCTCGTGACGCTCTGTACCGATAATGTGCAGGCCGCCCAATTCCGCTACGCCTTCGCCCAACTGGATGTCCGTACCGCGACCGGCCATGTTGGTAGCAATCGTCACCGCACCGTATTGACCTGCGCGCGCGACGATTTCCGCCTCGCGCTCGTGATGCTTCGCATTCAACACGCTGTGCGGAACGCCTTTTTGCTTCAGCATGTGCGACAGCCGCTCCGAGTTTTCAATGGAAATCGTACCGACGAGAATCGGCTGGCCTTTTTTATGACGTTCGACGATGTCGTTCACAACCGCACGGTACTTGGCAGCTTCGGTTTTGAAAACCAGGTCCGGCAAGTCTTGGCGAATGACCGGCTTGTTCGTTGGAATGACGACAACGTCCAGACCGTAAATCTTTTTGAACTCTTCTTCCTCTGTTTTCGCCGTCCCGGTCATACCGGCAAGCTTTTCATACATACGGAAGTAGTTTTGCAAGGTGATCGTAGCGAGCGTCATGCTCTCGCTCTGCACGCGCAGACCTTCCTTGGCTTCAATCGCCTGATGCAAACCGTCGCTGTACCGGCGTCCCACCATCAGACGGCCCGTGAACTCGTCGACGATCACAACCTCGCCCTCTTGCACCACGTAGTCTACGTCGCGCTTGAACAGGACCTGGGCTTTCAATGCCGCTGTAATGTGGTGGTTCAAGGTGATGTGTGCCGTATCGTACAGGTTGTCGATGTTGAAAGCTTTCTCGACCTTGCCCACACCTTCGTCTGTCAGGTTGACGATCTTCAGCTTTTCGTCAATCGTAAAGTCTTTTTCCGGCTCCAGCCGCTTCACAAAGTGCGAGCAGATGTAGTAGAGCTCTGTCGATTTGTTTGCCGATCCGGAAATAATCAGCGGCGTCCGCGCCTCGTCGATCAGGATGCTGTCCACCTCGTCGATGATGGCGAAAAAGAGCGGGCGCTGCACCATCTGTTCCTTGTACAGAACCATGTTGTCGCGCAAATAGTCAAAGCCGAACTCGTTGTTCGTACCATACGTAATGTCACAAGCATAAGCGGCCCGCTTTTCTTCCGGGCTCAGTCCGTTTTTGTTCAGGCCGACTGTCAGACCGAGGAAGTTGTACAGTTGGCCCATGATCCGCGAGTCGCGCTCTGCCAAGTATTCGTTCACTGTTACGACGTGAACGCCTTTGCCAAGTAGAGCGTTGAGGTAGGTCGCCAAGGTAGCCACCAAGGTTTTCCCCTCACCGGTTTTCATCTCGGCAATGCGGCCTTCCTGCAACACCATACCGCCAATCAACTGGACATCGAAGTGGCGCATGCCCAAAACCCGCTTCGATGCTTCGCGCACAACGGCAAATGCTTCGTTCAAAATTTTGTCCAACTGCTCCCCCTGGGCCAGCCGGGCTTTGAACTCTGCGGTCTTCTCCCGCAGTTGCTCGTCGGAAAGCGCTGCTATGCTTGGTTCGAGCGCGTTGATCGCTTCCACGCGCTTAAACATCTTTTTCACTTCACGTTCATTGCTGTCGCCAAATATCTTTTTAACGAGTCCTAACATGAGGACACCCCTTCCATATGCTTCCGGACAAAAATATCGCACCACCTGGCGCGCCAGAAAAAAGGATACCGATTCTACGAAAATAATACTTTCTAAAAAGCTATTTTAACAAATAGAAGCTCATATACACAAGTAAAGGGAGTTGCCAAAAGCAACTCCCTAGTCTTATACGAGTAAAGAAATGTAAAGTTTCGTTATTTCGGTTCAATCAAACCATAGCGTCCGTCGTTGCGGCGGTACACCACGCTGACGTCGTTGGTATCGCTGTTTTGGAAAACGAAGAAGCTGTGTCCCAGCATATCCATCTGCATGACGGCTTCCTGCGCATCCATCGGTTTCAGGTCAAAACGCTTCGTTCTGACAATATCAATGTCAACATCTTCCTCATCGACATCTGGTATCATCACAGCTACTGGCTGACTATCGCGCTGTCCGACTTTCGCAGCGGAATCAACCCGCAGCTTGCGCATCAGTTTCGTTTTATGCTTGCGAACTTGACGCTCCAGCTTTTCTGCCACCAGGTCAATAGCGGCATACATATCCTCGTGTGTTTCTTCTGCTCGGATAATCACCCCGGCAAGCGGGATTGTTACCTCGATTGTGCCTTCTCCACGATGTACATGCATGGTAACTTGTACATCTGCAGGCGTAGTTTCGAAATATTTTTCGAGACGGCCGACTTTCTTTTCCACATACTCTTTCAGTGCTGCGGTGACTTGAATGTTTTCTCCACGAATATTAAATTTCATGGTTCCAACCTCCTTCCGTCTATATATAGGTATTCGGCACCCCTGTAATTAATCCTGCTCCAAGCTAAAAAAAATCTTAGTGAAATTTTTACAATCCGGCAATAATCGACAGAATTTTACCAATACTCGCTAGTTTCCCTATGTTATAATAGAGAGGGTAGTCACTCAATCCTATATCGCGGTCGTCATCGCACTGGAGGAATCCTCATGGCAGAGGTGAAACCTTCTCATTCCATTATTGGTACTACGCTCGCGCAAGACGTCTACAATGAGTACGGCCTGCTTCTTTTGCCCGCCGGGGCAGTCCTTCACCTGAGTGACATTCGACTTTTGGAGGCACACCACATTCAAGCTGTGCACGTCACTTCTGCGTCGGAAGCTCCCGAGCAGCCTTTGCCCATTCTGCATTGGAACGAGGCAGAAGCTGCCCGCGAGTACATTGCAGCAGTCAAAGAAACCGAGCACCTTTTCAAACAGATCGCTACAGGTTCTGTTCCTCCCCTGCATCAGTTCAACAGCACATTTTATCCTCTGCTGGACCAAGTGCTCCAGCGAATGGGCTTCCTCCGGTTCCTCTACATCAAGGAAGGCACGGAAAATTACACCTATCGCCATTCTCTCAATGTCGGAATCGTAGCTGCCCTGATCGGTAAAATCGCAGGAAGACCCCAGGACGAAATCTACCGCTTGGGACAAGCCGGTCTCTTGCATGACGTAGGGAAGATGATGATTCCCGACGAGATTTTGTCCAAACCCGATCGCTTGAGCGATGAAGAGTACGAGATCATGAAGCTGCACACCCTCTACGGCAGCGAGCTGCTCCTGTCGATGGAGGACGCTGACGAGTGGATCGCCAGGTGCGCTCTCATGCATCACGAGCGCCTGGATGGCAGCGGCTATCCTCATGGCTGCCAAAAGGAAGACATCCCTCTGGAGTGCCAGATCATCAGCGTTGCTGACGTGTTCGACGCTATCTGCACAGACCGCGTCTACCGCCGCGGCACCTCTCCCTTTCACGCTGCCAACGTATTGTGGGAGCTGGCATGCCAAGGCCAACTGAACCCTTTGATCGTTTCGCGTTTTATCCAGTACATTATTTTGCTCTACGTCGGCTCTCAGGCGTTGCTCAGCAATGGAGACCACGTCGAAATCATTATGATTCATACCGATGAACCGATGCGTCCACTCGTTCGCCGAGGAGACGAGTTTTTGGATTTGCGCGAGCATCGCGCGCTTACCATCACCCGAATGATTAGCTAGACGTAAAAATCCCCCCGAGCCTGATGTTGGCCAGGGGGATTTGCTGTCAGCGATATGATTTACAGTTTGACGACATTGGCTGCTTGCGGCCCGCGGTCGCCTTCCACAATATCAAATTCTACAGCTTGTCCTTCTTCCAATGTCCGAAAACCATCCGACTGAATCGCGGAAAAGTGGACAAATACGTCGTCGCCACCTTCTCGCTCGATAAAACCAAAACCTTTTTCTGCGTTAAACCATTTTACTTTGCCTTGCATGAAACAGCACAACCCTTTCTCTTGTAAAAATTTGGATTACAAATCTTTGTGTGTACACCTCTAGTTTCTCCAAAATCAGAAGCTGCATTCTTCTATCTCGTTGAATATTTTTTCTCCAATCCTCTTACGACTACCCGCGACAGGAACAACGTGAGCACCAGGTACACAGCCGCCTCTGTCAAATACGGCGGGTAGCGCTCAAACGTGCTCTTCGCCACGTTCATGGCGGCGTAATTCAACTCCGGTGTCGCAATAACGGCGCAGAGGGAGGAGTCTTTTAAAAGGGCGATAAATTCGTTCCCGATGGCAGGAAGCATCCGGGTAAACGCCTGCGGCAAAATAATCAGCCGCATCGCCAGCCCCTTCGTCATCCCGAGCGAGCGTGCCGCTTCCATCTGTCCCGGATCGATCGATTGAATCCCTGCGCGAAAAATCTCGGCGATGTAGGCCGCTGCGTTGAGCGACAGCGCCACGAATCCGGAGTAGATCGCTTCCGGACTGCTCTCTCCCGAAAAAAACAGTCCCCAGATAGACGGGATGACGGCGAAGTGAATCAGCAAAATTTGCACCAGCATCGGCGTCCCCCGAAAAAGCTCCACGTAGATCGAGCATGTCCACCGCCAAAAGCGGTTCGACGACATTTTGCCCAAACTGATAAACAACCCCAAAAAGGTCCCGCAAACGGTAGCAACCGCCGTTAGTAAAATGGTATTGATAATGCCTCGGATAAACAGCTCGCGATATTCATAGATGACGCTCCAGTCCAATGGCAAGTCCTCCCTTCGTGTATGTCAGCACTGGAGTCACAAACACCGGGCACGTCCCGCGACGCACCCGGCTACTGATGACTAATTGCTGCCAAAGTACTGGTTGTAGATTTCCTGGAGCTTGCCGTTTTCCTTGATTTTCTTCAAGCCGTCGTTGATTTTGTTCAGCGCGTCCGTGTTGCCCTTTTTCACCATGATTCCGTAGTATTCTTTTTCAAACGAGTCGTCTTTTATCAGCTTGAACTTCTTGTCTTTGATTTTATTTACGTAATATTGCAGCACGCCATTATCCCCGACAACTGCATCGACACGGCCATTGAAGAAATCGTCCACGGACGAAGGCATGTCGTCATAGCCCATCAAGCCT
The DNA here is from genome assembly GCF_004117055.1 of Brevibacillus agri. Taxonomy (NCBI): domain Bacteria; kingdom Bacillati; phylum Bacillota; class Bacilli; order Caryophanales; family Paenibacillaceae; genus Brevibacillus; species Brevibacillus agri. Next base: position 1,093,985 of record NZ_CP026363.1, on the reverse strand, counting down.
TGATACGTATCGCCAAACGCCTTTTTGACCACTTCTTCCCCTGTAGTCGCGGCCTGTACCCCGATCTTTTTGCCTTTCAGATCGGCCAGCTTGGTCACCTGAGAGTCTTCCGCTACGAGAATGAGCTGATTCGCTTCGAAGTACGAATCCGAGAAATCGTATTTTTCCTTGCGCTTGTCCGTGATCGTGATCGACGAAATCCCGATGTCCACCGTCCCTTTGTCCAATCCGTCGAACAGCGGGTCCCAGCCTGTGTTTTTCCACTCGATCTTGAATCCTCCCGCTTCTGCGATCGCATTCATCACGTCAATGTCATGGCCGCTGATTTTGTCGGCCTCCAGCATCTGGAACGGCGGATAAGCTGCATCTGTTCCTACCACGTACACTTTTTCACCCGAGCCGGAGCCTGACCCTGAGCCGCTCGCGCCAGTTCCGCTTCCCGAGCTTTGCTGGCCACCCGATCCACAGGCTGAGACCAAAAGCCCCACGCCTACGACCAGCACAAGAGACTTGAACCACTTTTTCCCGATACGCATTAAAAATCCCCCTTGTTTCTCTCTGTGTATGCTTACTTTTCCCCAGCACTGTCCACATGGAAATCATGTGTTTTTTGCGTTCTCCACAAAGTTATCCACATTATCCACATGACGTTGTGCACAAGCTGTGTATAACTATTTTCCTGCGCGTTCTGCGGCTCTGGTACTATGGTTACGGAGTCGAGTTTTGGTATAGAACTGGAATTAGCAGCAAAAAGGCAGGATTCGTATACACCGGATATACTTCTATCCTGTATATAAAAATCCTGCCTGAAAACGATCTATTTATCTGAAAAATACGAATTATTCTTTTTCCGCCAAAATAATAACCTCTACCCGGCGGTTGCGCGCGCGGTTCTCTTCGTTCGAATTGTCCACGAGTGGCCTGTATTCTCCCAATCCTGCCACCGTAAAGCGCGACGCCGGCAAGGAATATGCATCAACCATTTCCCGCATCACCGCAATAGCGCGGGCAGAGGACAGCTCCCAGTTGGACTTGTATGCGCTGCGCGAGATCGGCACGTCGTCTGTGTAGCCTTCGATCCTCACTTTGTACTCGTAGCGCTGCAACACACGTGCTACAGTGCCTACGACCTCTTTCCCCTGCTCCTGGAGATCAGCAGAGCCACTGGCGAACAAAATTTTCTCCGGAAGGCGGATGCGCAATCCCTCTTCGGTCTCCTCGTAGTCCAGATTCAGCTCGGCCAAAGCGGACGAGAGCTGGTTGTGCACCGTCTCCATATCGCGCTCACCCGTGTCCGGCATGCCGACAGGCGGCTTTGGCACGCTCTTTTGCGCCTGCTCTTGCTCCTGTGTGCCTTTTTCATCCACGGTGCCTGTGAGCGCCTTTTTTTGCCCCTCCAGTTGATGAATCTCGCGTTCTAGCTCCAGCTTTTGCAAATTCAACAGATCGAGGCTCTCATGCACCTGCTTCAGATTGGCCTGCTGTTCAGCTTGCTCCTTTTTGGCGGCTTCGCGCTGGGTCTGAATCTTCGTCATTTGCGTCGCCGCGATGATAATGACGATGACGAACAGTAGCGTAATCAAGTCGCTGTAGCTGATGAGCCAGCTTTTCTCCAGCTCTTTCTCATCGTACAACCGATCGTCATGCATAGCGATCCTGCCTTTCAATCGTGCCCTTCATGCTACCAGGCTCTTTGACGAGCACCAGCTTCTGGTCGCCTGGCAAAAACGAGTTGAGCTTTTCAAACAACAGGCGCGGCGTCTCCATCCGCTGCAAACCGACGCAGCCCTCGATATACAGCCGTTTTTCAAACATTTCCCGGTCATACAAATCCATCATCCGGTAGTAGCACGGCAGCGCGAACAAGTTGGCAAGGAGCGCACCGTAGAGCGTGGCGACAACGGCTGCGCTCAGGCTGTGCCCTGTGAGTGCCATGTCTTCCAGCGATTTGAGCACCCCTGTCATCCCGAGCAGCGTCCCGACCAGCCCCATCCCTGGCGCAAGCAAGCTGATAAGCCGAAAGAAGCCTGCTGCCTGTTGGTAGCGATACTGCTCGCCTTTCAGCTCGTTCTCCAGGATCATTCGCAGTTCTTCCTCAGGCACACCCTCGATCGCCAGCAAGCTGCCGCGCTGCACGAACGAGTCCCGCTCCTGCTGCAACTCGCGCTCGAGCGCGATATATCCCTGTTCTTTCTGGACGAGCGCGTAGTAGTAGAAGCGCTTGATCGTCTCCTCGACGTTGCTGTCCCGCCCGTGAATCAGCAGGCGGATCATTTTTTTCAGGTCGAGGTGCTTGCGCTTGATCGCGTAGGAAACCACTACAGCGAGCGCGACCAGCTCGATGGCGGTCACGTTCAGCAGATCGGCGAGGTTGCCGTTCATGTAAACGGCGTGTATGAAAATGAGGACGACGGCTCCGATCAAGACGAGTGAGCGACGTTTTGTGGACAATGGTGTCACCTTCCTAACGTTCTTTCCTGGTAAAGCAGGTTGAGGTTTTCTATTGGTGTATCGGTTGATTTGAATTCCATTATTATAGCAGAGGTTCGCTCTGCCGATAAATGTAAAGAATGGACATGGCAGGAGAGGAGGAAATTCGATATGGATATCAGTTCCATTATGGGCGCGCAAGTAAGCCAGCTCCAGCAAACCGTAGGCCTGAGCATGCTGAAAATGGCGCAAGCTACCCAGGCAGCAGGCGCGATGGTAATGCTCCAGGATTTTACCAATGCCCAAGCAACGACACAGGCTCCCCACCCTACACTTGGGAAACAGATTGATATCAGCGTGTAATTAGGCAAGAAAAAAGCGAAGAATCCCTTCTTCGCCATCGGCTTTAACCAGACCTCATCCCTTTCTTTCGGGGTGAGGTTTTTCATTGGAGAGCCTTGCTGCTTTTCCTCTGCGCTCTGTGAGCCCCTCGATCCCATGCTCCCGGTAATTTTTGACCCATCTTCTGATATAAGAGCTACTGATTAAATTCAGCTCTTTCGTCACCCGGTTGTAGCCCATTCCTTCTTCCAAGTACATGTTTACCGCTTTCAGCTTGAATTCGGTTGTGTAACTCGTAAATTTCTGGCCTTTTACAGGCATAAAAATCCCTCCTGAATCGAACAAGTACGGCTAATTGACGCACGCACCTATTCAGTCAAGAGGGAGCTTATCCAAATGTATCATGACCGTTATTTCTTGGTGTCAAAAAAAGCGCCATATGCCGGAGATCCGCTATAGCCTCCGTACTGTTTGTTAGCCGTTCGACCGCGTTGGATCTGGTTGATTTTCTCGGACAGTTCGTCCTGCTTCTCCTGCATAACCGGAAGCAAGCGCTGGTCAATCTCCAAAAATGGCGTGGCGTACTGCAGATTCCATTCTGGCGGCAGAACAAATCCCCGATCGATTGCATCAGCAATTTGCCCCAGTACCTCTTCGCGTTTGTCCAACAGCTCGAGCCATTCCTCCGGCTCTGCTTCTTCCTTCAAGACGGCTTTCTCCAAATCATGAGAATGAAGCAATAGCTGTTGAAATAGCGGCTCGACTGTCTCTCTCGTTAGTTGAAATGACATCTCCATCCGCTACCCTTGCGTTTTTGCCAAGACCATGGCTTGCTTCCATGTGTCGCGGAATTGGGTGAGAAGTCCTTCTACCTCATCCAGAATGGAGGTTTCCTTTTTGAGGTTGGCTTCGATCAGTCTTGTTTGCATATATTCGTACAACGACATCATTTGCTGGGCGATCGGGTATTTTTGGTCCAGCGTAACCATCAGCTCGCCTACGATATCTTGCACGCGTTTGTTGTACTCGTTGGCTTTGTCGAATTTTTTTTCGGCAATCGCTGCTTTTGACTGCTTCAGAAATTTCAGCGCTCCGTTGTAGAGCATCAACGTCAATTCCCCTGGATTGGCTGTGTTTACCGAGTTCGTTTGGTAAGCTTGTAACGATTGTTGATAGGCCATCATATCCGGCTCCTTTCGATCCTACCTGCCGCTGCTGAATTGCTGGGCGAGCCAACTACTCTGCGAATTTGCCTTGCTCATCGCTTGTTCCATAGCGGTGAATTGGCGGTAGTAGCGCTCCTCCATGTTCTTCATGCGCAGCTCCAGAGTGCTGATGTTTTTCGTGAGAGTTTTCATTTGTCGGCCCATGGAGTAGCTGTCGGAGATATCGCCCATGGAAGAAGAACCGGCAATGTCTGTAATTTTAGACATCATGCCAGTCAGACTGTTATACAGTCTTTTGGCGATTCCCGTTTCTCGTAGCATCTGGTCTTTGTCTGTCGTTGTCTCCGCCGGATTTTTGGTAAACAAATCCATTACCTGTGTGCCGTTTTCACGAATGGCTTTGCGCAGCTTCTCTTCGTCGATGTACAGCTTCCCTTTTTCCATGTAGTTGGCATAGCTGAACTTGGCATCCGCTTTTGCTGTGCTGATCCCGATATCAGAGAGAGTGTCAAAATTTTCATCGCCCATGCCTGCTACAACCGTAGAGAAGATTTGGCGCATCTCCGTCAGCGCGGATGACAGGACAGAATCGCGAAGGAGGACACCGCTTTTTGCTTTTTCTTCCCACTTCTCAATTTGCTTCTCATCCAAAGCGCTTTTCTCTTCCTCGAGCAGAGGTTGGTAGTCTTTATAGCGAGGCTCGCTAATTTTTTTATTAATCTTGTCGATGACTTCGTTGTACTTATCAATGAAGCCTTTAATGGACTTGAAGATGGCCTCGTCGTCCTGCATAGAGTTTACGGTAAACGATTCTGCTTTTTTCAGTTCGAACTCGATGCCGTCAAAGGTAAACTTGTTGCTGCTGATCGCAGTAGTCACGCCATTAATGGTAACAGATCCATCTATACTTTTTTGACCCTGAGCTTCTTTGGTTGCCGGATCTCCTGCTGTAACGCCGCTATCAAACAGGCCAAAAACTTTCGCGTTGTCATCGTTTGTGTACTCGAGCTTGATTTTTGCATTTTCCCCAGCGGAAGTGGAAGAAAAAATCAATTTACCGTTAAAGAAAGTTGCTGCTACCCCTGTCTTGGAGGTCTGTTCATTGATTTTTTTAACAGCGCTCTCCATGGAATCGGTATCGTTGATCGTAATTTTCGTACCATTCACCGTCAGTTCGAAAGATCCGCTCAAACCCGCAGTAGATAGATTTTTCGCAGAATCGGCTGCTGCCACTGTCGTAGTCGTATCCATTCTAGCTGGCTCGGCTTCTGTAGCCAGGGTGTTTACCGTCACTTTGTAGGTAGGCAAATTAGGCATTCCTACTTGCTTGATCGAAGCCGCACCTTCATTATCTGATACGAGCTTTTTTTTCAGGTATGGACCTTGCAAACGCATGTCGCTTACTGTGTTCAGGCGGAAATCCAACAGCAGTGCGTTCATTTCGCGGTAAGCGTCGCGCTTCCATGTTTCCAATTGCTTTTTCTGCAGCATCTTGTTTAAAGGTGCGCGCTGGGCTTTCATCAATTCCTTGACCATGCTGTCCGTATCCAGTCCGGAAACGAGACCAGAAAAACGAATCGGACTAACCATGTCAATCCCTCCTTCTCTATCGTTTCTCGTCAACCAACAACCCGATCATTTCTTGCATTTTGGCCGCTATGTCCATAATTTTTTTGGAAGGAACCTGGCGAATGACTTCTTTAGTCGAGTCGTTGACGATTTCCACATAATATTCTTTGAGTTGCTCGTGCAGACGAAACTGCAGATGCGTGCTTTGCGTTTGCTGCATCCATTTGTTCAGGTCGTCTACCGCTTTTCCGAGTTCTTTTTCAGAGTACTGCTGAGTGGCTGTCTCTGCCTCCGGTTTGCTTTCCTTTGCCGCTGGTACACCTGCAGACGCTGCCTGTACAGGCACTCCCGCTGCCTTCGTCCCTAATCCTGATTGACTATTGATAGATACGTCCATGTATTAACCTCCATTCCGGTTTCTCCTTATTGTATGTATCGGAAAAAATGGAGGAGGATTTAAGGAGGATATACCTCGAATGAGAGATTTCTTTCGGTAGGAATGACAAAAAAGAGACCTTAGAATATCTAAGGTCTCCAGGGGTATTTCGATTAGCGGAGCAGTTGCAGAACGCCTTGTGGCTGTTGGTTAGCTTGAGCCAACATAGCTTGGGCGGCTTGAGCCAAGATGTTGTTCTTGGTTTGTTCCATCATTTCTTTCGCCATATCTACGTCGCGGATACGGGATTCAGCGGCTGTCAGGTTCTCGGAAGCAGTACCCAGGTTGTTGATGGTGTGCTCCAGACGGTTTTGAACAGCACCCAGTTTCGCGCGTTCGCTAGAAACTTTGTTGATTGCTTTATCGAGAACTTCGATTGCATTGGAAGCATCTTCTTTGGTGGAGATATTCAGAGCTGCTTCGGATTTGATGTCATTAGTACCGTTAGTCACGGAATTTGTTTTTGTGAAGCCTTTTTGACCAGCATTACCAGTGATACCCAGTGCAGCGGAACGCATGTCGCTAATATCCAAGGACATGGATTGACCTTTGTTAGCGCCGATTTGGAACTTCGTAGTAAAGCCGGAACCTTGAACCCCAGGCCCTACAACTTGTTCAACGTTTTGTGGGGTAAGAGCATCAGTAATTCCAGTATTAGTTAAACCAGTTACCGATCCAGTTACAATATCCAGATCTTTACCGGTCTCAGATATCAATTGAATTTCATTATTCGCAGACAAACTAGCTGTTACCTGACCATCCAGACCAGCCTTTTGAAGTGCTGCATTCAAATCTTTTACAAAATCTGCGCGGCCTGCATCGTCATTTGTATATGTTTTAGCATCATCGAATTTAACTTCAACTTCGTTTCCGCCACCCACTGTCAACTTAAATCCACTATTAGCTGAAACAGAAATAGCTGCTGTTACTGCTGTTCCTTGCAGACCTGCACGCTCAATGGTAGTTGGGGTTCCTTTTACTTCTCCAATACCTGTCAAGGTTGTTTCGTCAGCATAACCGAGCATTATCGCTGCGTCATCATTACCAGTACCTACTTTAACCTCAAGTGTGCTAGCAGCACCTTCAGATTTCGCAGTAAATTTCAGGCCATTACCCGCAGCATTCTTTTCAATGTTTACAAGATCAGAAAGCTTGGTTCCACCAGAAGTAACATTTTTCAACTCATTGATAAAGTCGTCTATTGTACCATCTGAACCAGATCCTTTATAATCTGTCCAGTTTTGATTCAAGACGGAAGTAATATCAAAAGTTTGACCATCTACCTTGATTGAACCAGTCTGTCCACTTGTATCAGCTGCCACCCAAGCCGTACCGCCATCAATAACAGCACTAGTTGCTTTTGTAATTTTCGCTCCATCGTTGCTACCAATTCCACCATTCAGCAACTTCTGAGTGTTGAACTCAGTAGTGTTACCGATACGGTTGATCTCGGAAGTCAATTGGTTCATTTCATCTTGCAGAGCGGCGCGGTCAGCGTCTGTGTTCGTTCCGTTTGCAGATTGGTTAGCCAGTTCGCGCATACGTTGCAGGATGCTGTGCGTTTCGTTCAGGGCACCCTCAGCCGTTTGGATCAGAGAGATACCATCTTGCGCGTTTTTGGAAGCCATGTCCAAACCGCGAACTTGGGAGCGCATTTTTTCAGAGATTGCCAGACCAGCCGCGTCATCACCAGCACGGTTGATGCGGAGACCGGAAGACAGTTTCTCGATGTTTTTGTTTGTTGCAGCTTGGTTACCAGTCAACTGACGATAAGTGTTCAAAGATGCGATATTGTGGTTAATACGCATGAATATTTTCCTCCTTGAGTGTGCCCTCCACGTCCCTGCGGAAGGTTTGGGTAATGTTTCGGAAAAGCCGAACCCAATCGCGCGCTTAGGCCGTTTTTCCCCTACAGTTTTATTATCGGTGGGAGATTCATCCTTGTTTAGTCTTTTTTCTACTTTTTTTTGCAAAAAAACTGTGCGACGATTTTGCCAATGAAGATCCAACAAAAAAGAGCCATTCTCGCCTGGCTCCTCCTCAAAATGTTATCTGTATTCGTTTCTGAGCCAAAAGCTCCGCAAAGCGTTCGTGCGAAAGCTCGTCGTTTTCCGCCAAGCCGTCTATGGAATAGAGAACATTTTTTTCGGAAGGTCGACAACGCCTGAGCAGTTCCATCGTTTCTTGCTGCGTACATTCCACCTCGTATACCGCCTTTTGCAACAACCGGTCAAACGACATAAGCTGGAACATCTCCCGAAATTCGTCTATTCCCCCAACACCGATCCACTCTCGCAACTTCTCGTTCTTTTGATAGGCTTTATAGGGGGTGTAAATCCCCTTTCTATCGTCGCTGCATACAAAAATCGGACCGAAATACTCGCCTATCAACAGGAGCGCCATCAAATTGACGATTCTCTCGCCGCCATCCCGACCGGTCGCCTGCATGCAGGCACTGAGCTTGCCCACATCTTCTTTGGCGTGCAGAGCCAAGCTTTGGATCTCAGCCTGGATCACCGGATTGGTCGGCACGGATTCGATAGCTATACTGCGGATTTTGTGCAAGGCCGCAGCAACTGCCGTCGATTCGCAGACGATCTCGCAAATTCCGGTCAAAGCAGTCACATAGATTGTTTTGTGTCGAGACAGTTCCCGAAAAAAATCGTAGTATAGCTCCTCGACTCTTTCTTTGCCCGGCAGGTTTTTTCCGGCTTCCAGCAACACTTCCTCAGGTATCAGGATGATCGCAGATTCACTCATCCCTTGGAGCAATCTCGGCAGATCGGGAATGCTTTTTTTCAGGGAGGTCATGAACTGGTTATCCAGTATATAGCAAGCTTTTTCTTGCGTTAATGATCCGTATAGCTTTTTCGTATCCAGATTCAGGAATGGGCGAATCGATTCCCATTTTGGATCACTGGCGGCAGACATCAGATACCCTCCCTGCATACCTCTTTCCATTTCTTGATCTTTTTTAGGTGGCTCGCGAACTGGGCCTGGATGGCACGCAGGTCATCGTCATGAAGGCCTTCCTTTGCAGCGTCCAACAATTGTTCAAAACTGTCAATCAGTATCGTCCTCGTAGGCTCTAACAAGGATGAACTCACATCATCCGGAAGAAAGTCTCGATAAGAAAAATCAACAACTTCCTTTGCTTGTTCGATTGAAATAAGCTGCTCCTGAGCCAGCTTGACAACGAGCGCCTTGTAAGGAACTTCAAAAGTCGGGATCAATCGAATAATTTGCAGGGCAAGGGATTCGTTTGCAAATGCTTTTTGACTATAGGCAAACTTCCTTCGCAGAATATGATTGTCGATTAAAAATTCAGAGGCAAACAAATGAGGAAGTCGCTCGTCTGGATCAAGTATTCCATCCGTGAACATATAGTGGTGGTTTCGATCACGCAGTTTATCACGATCGAACAGAAAATGGTAATATTCATGAGCCCACATAAAGTTCTCATATACTTTAGGCTGACCTGTATTGATATGAATATAAAATCTGCCGTTCAAATAATAGACCAGTCCGCCATAGCTGTCATGAGGAACAGGAAATTCTATGACATTCGCTTCTTCTCTTAAAACGGTCTTTACGTACTCTAATGGCTTTTGGGCCAGCAACGGGTCCGGGTTCATGCGAATCGCCATTAGTTTTTCACGAATTTCCGGCAGCAAGCTTTCGTTCAGCTTTAACAAGCTTTCCAAGTTTTTTTGAGTAATCACGGTGGCAACCTCCGTGCCTATTAGTTACGATTCCCTGTCTCTTCGTTTATGGAGTGAAGAACATCGAGCATATTTATCAAATCGGCCAAGACTTCCATTGACTCTGCAAAATCTCTGGTTTGTTCTCCATGAAATGACATAGCAACAGATTTCGTAAAGCTGTAGCGATCTTCGATTTCTTGCGGCGGGGTTGGCTCTTTAAAATGCGAGTAGAAAAATAAAGGGTCTTTAATCCGAAAAAGATCACTGATTTTCTCAATGTGTTTGTCTACATTGCCTTCCCCTCGCAATAAATCGTAAAAGGCTTTTTTACTGATGCCCGTTCGCTCCATTACCCAGCTATGCTTGACTCCTTTCGCATCCAAATACTTTTTGATGTTGGTTCCAGCAATTTCTTTCGCATTCAAGGTTATAACACCTCCCTATACTGTTATTATATGCAAGGATTCTAGAAAAAACCAATGTAAGTATCTGATTTGGATACAAAAATCAATAATCACAACGGTCAACAACATATTCACCAGGCCTTTCTTTTATTTTCGCATCCAAATAAAATACCGAATACCTGCACAAAAAAATCTGACACGCTATAGCGCATCAGATTTGGTTCCAAACATTTTCGTCAGGCTCGACAGATCGATCTTCGTCTGCGAAGCCAGACGGTTTTCTTCTTTAATCGCCAGATAGATTTCCTGGCGATATACGTCTATTTCCCTCGGCGCTTCGATGCCGATTTTCACCACGTCGCCCTCGATCGCAATGATCTTGATTTCAATCTGGTCGCCAATCATCACCGACTCGTTCTTTTTTCTCGACAAGACAAGCATAGTTCACCTACTCACTGGCCGCTTTGGGCCGCTGAAAGAGCGGCTGGCGGATTCCGTAGTTTTCGTCGTTCAAGATCACTTGCTTGGCCAAAGCCTTTTCCTCGTTGATGATGATCGGCGCCTTCAAATTCACGGTGACATCGCCTTCATTGCGGACAGTGATGACGGTGCGGACGGACAGTGGCGTTCCTTCCTCGATTTGCAGTTGTTTTTTCACGGCTTCAGCCAAAGTAAACTCATACTGAGGAAAAAACGGAAACGGGTCTATCATCCAGAAGCCTACCTGCTCGTCTTCCAAAGATTTCAAGCTAAAGAACGGCTGTCCCGCTTCTTCCTGCGTCATCTGAAAGCGCGAAAGCTGCGGAAAACCGGGAACTCCATCCGGAAAAGACAGCTCCATGCTCTGTATCGCCTGGGATTGTGTCATGATCTTCTCTCCTGCCTCACATCTTTTGATCTACATACAATCCTACCACATCAAACTCGACACGATTCCATTGTCTCATGTAGCCTTCCACTTTTCCCGGCGTATAATTGTGAACAGGCCGATGAATAACCGGGTCCATTTTCTTGCCGCGCACCTGTACGTTGATCTGGGCCGGCTGGAGGTCGTACCTGATCTCAATACCGTCTCCGATAATCGAGCCTTCCGCAATGATCTCCCTGCTCTGATAAATAATGCTTTCTTCAAAGGAAATATCGACGATCGGGTTTGCCCCTTTGTTCTCGATGGCGGCCAAACGGTCGCCTTCCATACTGATCTGGGCAATCGCCTCCAGCACTTTCTGGCGTCCGTAGTCTGCATTGTTTCTCGTTCGCTGTGCCGAGCTGCGCAGGTCCAGGTTCTCCCGCGCCTCACTGGTATCAATGGATAGCTGTCCTTTCGCCTGCTTGATATCCAAAATGGCAGGCTCCTGACGCAAATTCAGTTCGGCCTGCGGCTGGCGAATTTCCTGAACGGGCTTTGTAATTTTCAGCCCTAGTTGCGCGTAAGTTTGGCGAATCTGGATTTGCGGGAGTCTCATTTTTTGATCGTCTCCCCTATTTTATTAGCGCAGGAAATCGAGCAATGTTGGCTGAATGATTCGCGAGCCTGCCCCCAACGCCGCGCGGTGGACGTTTTCCTGCATCTTCAGGTTGGTAATGACCTGCGCCACATCGGCATCTTCGTTTTGCGACATGAGCGAGGTCACGCTAATTTCTTCATTTTCCAATCTGCCTTTTATCAGTTCGATCCGGTTGGTCCGCGCACCAAGCGTGGCTCGCTCCGCAAGCAGCTTGTCGATTTGTTGGTCAATGTTTCCAAGCTCTGTGTTAACAGGCTTGCCGTCGTTCAAATCCGTTACAATCTTTTTCAAGAGATCAAAGACGTTATTGCCGTCTGTTCCTTTGAAATCGAACACATCGGCTCCGATGACATTAATGGGCAAATGGATTCCTTTGTTTACCTCCAGCAGAATTTCATTTCTGTTTGTAAACGTTAAAGTATCACTGGCCTTGTCATATGGTGGGGTTAGCGTATCCGTTCCTGCAAAAATGTAACGTCCCCCCACCGTCTGGTTGACAATGTTACCTAAATGATCTCGAATTTCTGCGATTTCTTTTCCCATCGCTTGCAAGGAATCTGCCCCAAGCCCACCGTTGCCTGATGCTACGGCCAACTCACGCACGCGCTGCAAAATCGTCCCGGCCTCTTCCAACGACTTGTCAGACAACTCCATCCAAGACTGCGCTTCGTTCACGTTGCGCTGGAACTGCTCATTCTCAATCAAGGAAGAGCGGTAAAACATCGCCCGGCTCGCCGCCACCGGATCATCAGAAGGGCGGGAAAATTTCATTCCCGAAGAGAGCTGTTCCTGGAGCTTGTCCATTCTGCCCATGGAGTTGGACAAGTTTCTCATCATATTATTGTTTAACATGGTCTGGGTTACTCGAACGGCCATGAAAATGCTCCTTTCAGATGTTCACGCGCAGGCTAGACTAGAGGCCCACACGTCCCATCCCGTTAATCACTTTGTCCAAAATCTCATCCATGCTGGTCATGACCCTGGCAGAAGCGTTGTAAGCATGCTGGTATTTCACCATTTCGGACATTTCTTCGTCGATAGAGACGCCCGAAACGGATTGGCGGTTCGTATCGACTTGCCCGACCAGAAGTTCCGAGTTCTTTTCCATACGAGTCGCTTCCTGGCTGTCTACCCCAAGCTGGGCAATCGTGTAACGATAAAAGTCGTCCAAGGTCGTGGACTCGATTTGTCCGGATGAGCCTGTCAACAGTTGCAACGGCTTGAACTTGATGCTGGCGATTGCGAGCGCATTGCGTCCGTCGCCGTAAAAGGAAGTTCCCGATCCCGTATTTGGGTCTTCTACCTGCGCCGCCGCGATAGAATTCAGGCTGGCCAAAATTTTCGGGTTGACCTGTATATTCGCTGCAGTAAGCGGCAAGGCGTCATTCTTTTTCACAAAAAAGTCCAGCTTCTCCAAATCTGCCGTCGGGTTAGTCTTTCTGTTTTCAATGTCAGTCAAGTTCATTCCCGTGGAATGCAACTTGTTTACTTCTGTCGCGATATTTTCTGCAAGCAGGTTCAGCTTTCGGATCATGTCAGGCACCGGGCCTTGCATGGTTGGCTGGCCATTCGCATCCGTACCAGGGATGCCGCGCGCCTCAAACGTTCCGAGCAAACCGCCCGACTGCGGTATAAACGGTGCTCCGCCCAGCGTAATGTTATTGAAACCGGTCGTGGCATCCTTCTCCACCGCCATCGTCACCGCTGTCCGGCCGTTCACCAGTTCCTGTCCGTCAATCGTTACCTGAATCATGCCGCTGTTCAGATTGGTCACCTTGACATCGGTCAGCTTCGCGAGCTTGTCCAGCAGCACATCGCGCTGGTCGTACAAATCATTTGGCTGATAGCCGTGCGGCACCACATCCCCGATCTGTCTGTTCAGGTTCGCCAGTTGCTGCGCAATGGAGTTGATGTCAATGACCTTGGTCGCCACGACATTGTCCAAATCACGCTGCAATTCGGTCAGTGATGTATTCAGGGCGGCAAACGTCTCTGTCACGGCAATGGCCCGTTGACGAACGACTGCACGAGCGGACAGGCTTTCGGGATTTTGCGACAGGTCTTGCCACGATTTCCACAGCTCATCCATCACTTTTTGCATCCCGGTATCGGAAGGCTCGTTCATAATGCCCTCGACCTTTTGCAAAACGTCTCTTTTCGCTTCCCAATATCCGTAGTGCTTGTTCTCCGTGCGCAGTTGCACATCGAGAAATTCTTCGCGAATCCGCTGCAAGCTGACAACGTTGACACCTGTTCCGAGCAAGCCCGGCTCTGTGCTGTTGCTGAGTCCCGGATACGGAATGCCCGGGGTCGCCTGCATGTTCGCCCGCTGCCGCGTGTACCCTTCCGTATTCGCGTTCGCGATGTTGTGTCCGGTCGTATTCAAGGCGGACTGCTGGGCGAACAGGCCGCGTTTGCTTACTTCGATTCCATGAAAAGTCGAGCGCATGTCAGCACCTCTTTACGCTTTTTTGTTGAAAAATGTTCGGCTCGCCTGGCGGTATGTGTCCGTGCTCGGGTGGCCGTAGATGAAGTCGTCCTCCGGCGTGTCCGTAATCAGGTCGAGCGTCATGTTTACAAAAGAAAGGGATTGCTCCAGCAACTGCTGATTCAGCTCGTTTGCCTCACGCAGTTCGGTGACAATCCGCACAAGCTCGTCGCGATAGGACGCAAGCCGCGTCTTCTCTTCCGCACTGGTCGTCAACTTGATCAATTCAGCCAGTGTGCCTTCCTGGAGCGCCAGGCCTTTTTGGACGGTCAATTCCTGTACCAGACTTTGGCGGGCTGCTTCTGCTGCTGTGACGCCCTTGATTAGCTTTTGTTCCTGGCGGGTAATCACCACCAGCTCATCCACATTTCCTTTCACCAGCACATCTTTTTTCTGTGTGGCCAAGGTGTACAAGGCTTTGTGCAACTGGATCAAGTTGTCGAGCAGATCGTAGAGTCTATCCATGTTCGCGTTTCTCCTCGTCTTCCCCTAGAGAACTGGTTTATTGCTTTTTCCAAAAAGACAGTAGTTTATCGGCAATCCGCTCGCTTGGGACGCGATACGTGCCTTCCTCGACTTGCTTTTTCAACTGCTCCACTTTTTCGCGGCGCTGTGGCGCGTTCGCGTCTTCGATCTGGCGCTGCATTTCCAGCGCTTCCGTGGAAATGTTGACCTCATCCTTGCCCATCGGGATTTTTCCGCTTTTGCTTACCTGGTTGTTGGCCGTCTTGTTGTAAGCATTAATCATCCCGACACGGTTTGGTTCATTAATCCGCATCTGATTACCATCCTCTCAAACCACCGGACATTTTCGCGGGAACGGGTCCCCTAATAAAAAGAAAAACCGATGATACCTCTTAGTAGTATCATCGGCAATTTCCTGTTTGACGATTAGTTTTTTTGCGCAAAACTATTCGTCACGATTCTGCTTTCTTCGATAGACGGCCGCTTCCGCCTGACGTGCACGCGCCTCCTGCTCCAAGCGCTGATCCACTTCAAGCTGCTGCGATATCTCGTGCTTCAAGCCCTTCATGCAGGCGTCACACATGTTGCCAGTGCGGATTAAAATCCCGCAAATCTCGCATGGGTAACCAAGGTTCGGGTTACCATCTACAGAAATGCGCCCTTCCTTGATAAACCTCGTAATTTGCTTCACGCTCACCCCTGTGGCTTCGCTCACCTGGTGAATATTGGCTCCGCGATTTTCGCGCTTGCGCAAAAACCGGGCGCATTTTTCATATTCCTGCTCCACCTCTTGATAGCATTTGGGGCAAATGTCACGAACTGTTTGTACAAATAAAGCATCACACCGCGAGCAGTTTGCCAGCTTGCCCAGAGACATAAAAACAACCCCTTCAACATCCAGAAAGTTCATTCAGTTCCCGACTGCTGTATACTTCCATGATATCGTAATTTTTCCAAACTGGCTATCTGTATATTGTCAAGGAATAAATTTCACAAACTGTCCCCAAATGTGCTCGCAATGTTCTTGCGCAGGAGCGGAGAGTCGATCCGGTTGTGTAAATATCGTCGATGAGAAGGATTTTGGGGGGAGTGGCGGGTAGGGGGATGCGGTTATTTGGGGGCGGAGCGGTATTGGGTTGTGTAGCTCTGTCGTGGCTGTTCGGGTTCGGATTGAAATTGGCATAGGCTGCTCTGTCGCCGCTATTCGAGTTCGGGGCGGTATTGGCGTGCGCAGCTCTGTTGCGGTTGTCCAGTTTCGGAACGGGATTGGCTTGCGAATCTCTCTCGCCACTTTTGGCTTCATGAGAAGTATGCGAGATGGAAGAACGCAGGCTGAACCAATTGCCAAACAAGAAATGAATCCCGGCTGCAAGTATGCTGGTCAGATTCCTATGATCGGCGCCCCGGCTATCAGAACGGCCACGGGCAAACCCAGGAAGCACCGCCCCCTCATTCCACGCAAAAGCCTCTCGCATGCTTTCCTGCCGGGATGCGCGTCCCCCCTGCTTGCTCAGCTTCTCCGTCTCTTTTATGCGTGTGAGCAGGGGCCTCACCGGAATCCCGGTTGCACTCCCCAAATAGGCTGCCAGCAAGTCCACCTGGTTGAATCCGCGCTCCTGCAGCCGCCTGGCATGAAGCGGGACAGTGGTGATGCAGGCAAAACGGGACGGAGTGTAAAAGCGAAAGGCCGCGATTGCCAAAAGCGTTCCGTAATAGCCAGCCAGGCGCTCATCTCCGCGGTATTTGAACAGGCTGAGCAGACTTTTGCCGTCTTGCTCGTACCGGAGCAGGCTGCGATTTTCCTTCAGGGGCTCGTCCACTTCCCTGACACAGTCGCGGCAGCGGCCCTCGCTGCTGTACGGCTCCGCTCGCATGTCCCGCCCGCACTGTCGGCAAAACTGCTCCCCGATGAACGGCAACGCTTCAATACAGCTTGCGCAGGCCGGGAGGTCGTGCAGCAAGCGATAGATCGCCGGATAGCTGACGGGACGGGATAGCCAGCTTGCACGCGCGCGGACAACGCCTTCTCTTTTGGGCGTATTTACACGCCCGCCGCAACTGACACATGTACTCCCCCTCATGAGTGCCCCCTTCTTTTTGCAAGCCTGCTCGCCAGTTGATTCATCCGCGTAATTTGCCTGACCGCCAGCTTGGGTGCCAGAGCGCGTTCTGTCTGCAAAAACAACACGGCGCCTGCCGGATCGTCGAACGCTCGGCCCACGCGGCCAGCAATCTGCACCAGAGAAGCTTCGTCAAAGACAGCGGCCTCCGCGCCGACGACAACGACATCGCTCTGTGGAATCGTTACCCCCCGCTCCAAAATCGTCGTCGTCACCATGAGGGTGTAGCGCTTTTGCCGAAAGCCGAGCACCTTTTCCTCGCGCATCAGGTCCGCAGCATGGACACCTGCCATCTGCTCGGCACGAGACGGCAGCCACTTTTGCAAATAGGCGAGCACTACCTCCACGTCATCTATGCGCGGAACGAAGACAAAAACTTGCCGTCCTGCCTCCAGCGAACGCTGCACCGCATCTGTCAATGCAGGCACTGCTCGATTC
Organism: Brevibacillus agri; assembly: GCF_004117055.1. NCBI lineage: Bacteria > Bacillati > Bacillota > Bacilli > Caryophanales > Paenibacillaceae > Brevibacillus > Brevibacillus agri. Next base: position 1,076,915 of record NZ_CP026363.1, on the reverse strand, counting down.
GCCCGAACGCGCTTGTGCAGTCCGCGGACCGTTAGAACCTCGGGAACGGGCAGGGGAAAGCCGTGATAGCGACCCGGCAAAAGGACGTGGGTGGCAGAAAAAAGCGGGTTGGCCGCCGTGCCATGCCGAGTTGAACGAGCGTTTGAAACGAGTCGTTTTTGCAAATAGCGGGGTGGGGTCGCGCTTAAATAAAGCAGCTTCCCCGCTTGATGTACAGCTCTGGCCAGCGCCCGGTAGAGGACGGGATTATTGTGGTACGGAAACGCATCGGCCTCGTCGAGTACGACCAGCAAAAAGCGGCGATAATAGCGCAAAACCTGATGGGTCGTCGCGATCGTGATGTCGCTCTCCTCCCATTTTTCAGCGCTGGCGCCGTGGACAGCAATCACCCGCGCGTGGGGGAACACCCGTTGAATGCGAGGAGCCAGTTCCAGCACTACGTCTTTGCGCGGGGTAGCTATCAGCACGCGGCCTCCCGCCGCAAGTCCCTCTGCTACGGAAGGAAACAGCAGCTCGGTTTTGCCTGCTCCGCACACGGCCCAAATCAAAAACTCGGAAAGACCGGGGCGCGGATTCGCTACAAAACGCCGAGCGCGCTCAGCAGCCCTCGCCTGGTCGTCCGAGTAGCTGCCTGTCCACTCCAGCCGCGAAGGCTCCTGGCCTGTGCCCTTGTTGCTCCCGACAGGCAGAGAACCGCTTGCCGCAAGCAAAATATACGGCGTGCAGCACTTGCTCCTGCCCATCCCAAGGCACGTCGTACAGTATGCGCAGCCTTGCCCGCACGTATGGCAGTAGGTCAGCTCAACCTCGCGCCCCGCGCTTCCGCATCGCTCACACGTCAGTACAAAGCGACTCTGCCGCCAGTTGCTGCACATGTCCATTCGCACTCCGGGAAGCCACCGCGCTCTGCCAGTCAGCACGTACCTGTGCAATACAGCAGCAAGATCGTCCACTTCCACTCCGCGTTTCTGCAAAAGCGTCTCGACTTCATCCCAGAAAAGAGCGCGGCCATCCAGCAGTTCTCTCAAGGCAATGTCGTTTCTGTCTGCTGGCGTAGCGGGATAGGGTATAGCTTGCAGCCCATTATCCCGAGATAGGAATGGCTGCCTTGCCTCATGAGCCTGAGATGGAGATCGAGAACTTCTCCTGCTGCAATGGACAGACGTATCCGCGAGCCGATGTTGCAAAAACGGAGAGGCAGTTCTTCCAGAAACATCCACCCTCTCGCTCACACAATGAGCAGACTCGCGACTGAAAAGCTGTTCATCCCGCTCGCCCGCTTGCCTCACTTCCACGCTGCACGCTATCGCCTCCCACGCAAACCACGCTTCATGCTGCACGGATTGGCGCGGGTGTGGCTGATGCTCCCGGCTCCTGTGCCCTGCCTGCCTTCTCTCCACTTCCCGCCCGTATAGCGCGCTCGCCTCCCTGACCTTCGCCACAGCCAGCCCCCGCAGCTCCGCGACCAGCGCATCTGTCAGCTTGCTCCGCTCTCCCACGCGCTTGCGCAACCGTTCGTTTATTTTTTCACGCAAGGAAAAGGCCAAGGCAAGCGACGACGTCTTGCCGATCACATGCAGCACACAGCCCTCCCTCTCCTGCCAAAAAGCCCGATCGACAGAAAAGCTCGGCGTCACATACGTTTGGACTGGCGCCACTGCTTCTGTGCCGCATTTGATATACAGCAAGTACTCGCGCATTTGCCTCCCCCATTTCCGCTTGTGTTTTCTGCCACCATTGTGCAAAAAGACAAGGCAGGCCGGCAAATTTTTTTTTGCAGCGAACACAAAAAGGCCGCCGATTTGCTCGACAGCCCTGTACGTTTATTCAATTGCCCGAAAAAATCAGGCTCCTTCCCGCTTCTCCCGCAAGTCAATCACGATCGCTCCCGTCGCCAGCTCAGGCTGGCCGTCTGCCGCGCCAAAGCCGCAGCCGTACGGCTCTCGCGCCAAAATCGCCAGCATCCGGGGCGTATCGTCCGTAGACCCTTCTTCTATCAAGGTAATCCGGATAGGCTTGCCACTCCAGTATGAGCGAAACAAAAGCTTTCTTACGGCACGCTCCAGCACCTGCTCCGAATTGTGTACCAACAAACGGTAGTGCTCTTGCGGGAGTTCGGTCATGCTGTTCATCCGACTGGTCCATCGCTCAGCTACCATCACCAGCAGTGAGGAGCAGCCAAAAGCCGCCAATAGCCATACAACCAGTTCTTCCATCACGGTCATACCCCCTCCTATACAAAGGTATGCCGAATGGCTTGAACAGGGTGCCAACCGGACGCGCAGCCTCGCCTTACAGCTTCACCCAGCCGTTTTTAATCGAAATGACAACCGCCTGTGTGCGGTCCTGGACATTCAGCTTTTGCAAAATGCTGCTGACGTGGTTTTTCACTGTCTTTTCGCTGATGAACAAAAATTCTCCGATAGCCCGGTTGCTTTTTCCTTCCGCCATCAACTGCAGCACTTCCCGCTCGCGGCGGGTCAGCGATTCGATCACTTTTGGATCGATCGTTTGCGATTCATCAACAGAGAAGCTGCGCTCTGCCGTACCCTCATTTTCGCTCAGGCGACGGAATTCCTCGATCAGCTTGCCCGTCACCTTCGGGTGTATGTAAGCGCCGCCGCTGGCTACCACGCGTACGGCATCCACCAGATCGCTGGTGCCCATCTCTTTCAGCAGGTAGCCGGACGCGCCGGAACGCAGCGTGCGATATACATAGCCCTCGTCGTCGTGGATCGAGAGCATGATAACTCGCGTGGAGGGACTCACGGAAATGACATTTTCCGCAGCAGAGACGCCATTGATGTTCGGCATGTTGATATCCATCAGCAGAACGTCTGGTTTGTGCTCCTCCGCAAGCAGAGCAGCCTCTCCGCCGTCCGCCCCTTCGCCGACGACCTTGAAGTCCTCTTCCATTTCCAAAATACGCTTAACGCCCTCGCGGAACAATTGGTGGTCGTCCACAATCACGATGCGGAGCTCTTGCTGTCTTTTATCCATGTTTCATCCCCCTGTGTACATAATCTGTATCGGTTCATATTTTTAACGGTATTTGGAAAATTACCTTTGTTCCTTCGCCAGGAGTTGATTGCAGATCCACACTGCCTTCCAGCAGTTGCACGCGCTCACGCATTCCCAAAAGCCCAAAGGAGTTGCCGTTTGCCATGCGCTTTTCCAGATCGAATCCGACTCCATCGTCTTTGACGACGAGACTTAGCGACTCCTGCAGAAACTCCAGCTTCACTTGTACCGAAGAAGCTCCAGCGTGCTTTTCCACGTTGTTCAAGCATTCTTGAACGAGGCGGAAAATCGCAGCTTTGACAGAGCTGCGCAGCGGTGGCTCCACACCAAATACTACCAGATCAATGGAAGCACGGATACGTTCTTCGCACGTCTGGATATATTTTTGCAGAGTGGGCACCAGTCCGAGGTCATCAAGAGCCATTGGGCGAAGGTCAAAAATAATCCGTCTTACGTCAGCCAGGCTCAGGCGAACCATTTCCTTCAGCTCGTGAAGCTCCATTTGCGCTTCCAGAATGCGCTCGTTTTTCAGCATCCGCTCCACGATTTCAGAGCGCAGCACGACGTTTGCCATCGATTGGGCCGGTCCGTCGTGAATCTCGCGTGCGACACGCTTGCGCTCCTCTTCCTGGGCCTGGATGATCTTCAGCCCCATCAATTGAGTCTGTTTGGCCGATTCCAGCGCTTCTCCGATCTTGCTCAGGTCGCCAGTCAAGTAGCCGAGCACGACACTCATCTGGGAAACGAGCTTCTCGGCGCGGTCGATCGTTTCCTCCAGCGTTCGCAACTGTCGCTCCAGGTCGTTGCGACGGCGCTTCAGGTTGTTTTCCCGCTCGCGGTAGATGGACAGCTCCACCTGTATCCGGCTCGCTTCCTCGTAGGCGATGCGAATGTCGTCTTCCGTGTACATGTGGAAGTTGCGGCTTACCTGAACGAGCCTGTTGCGCGACTTTCGATAGGCCAGCTCCAGCGCATCGACCTTTTGGATGACCTTCGAGATTTCCTGCCGAAGCTCGTGCAAGTCAAACTTCAACGAGTTGCCTTGCTGTCTGGCACTTTCGGCTATATCAAAAATTTGGGTTTTACTCGTTTCCACAGTTTCAATGGTTCTCTTAATCACCCCATCCAGCACGCTGATGTCGATCACTTTGTTCATGATTGCTCTCCTTCGAACTCTTTTTTCGCTTTCGTGAACAACTGATGGAGTTTGACCTCATCTACATCTCGCAGGCCCACATCATTTCGTGGAATGGCGAACGGATCTACTCCCCTTTTGACAAAACCGGGTGTAGAAGTAAAGACATATCCGTAGCCTGCCTGTCGCGCTGTCTCCAGTACGATGGGATTCGTGTAGCCAAAAGGCAATGAAATCGTTTTTATCTCCCGGCCCATCCATTTGTTCAAGCCTGCACGAGACATACTGAAATCAACGTAGAGCCGATCCCTGTATTCTTTCTCATTTTCTAGTCGTTGTAAATCCTGCAAATAGACGGGAGCCGTCTCTGGCCCCATCTCTCCCCATTCATTCCGCGCTTCCTCTTCGTGCAGGCTGTACGTATGCGAACCGATATCAGCCAGCCCAGAGTGAAGCATTTCCATGACTTGTTGACGCGTAAGTGGCGTCGTCATGTTCTCCCGTTTTCGATCGGCTACATCTCGCAAGCGCCCTGCGATCACGAAGTTCACTGACGGGTAGCCGTATGTACGTAAGGTGGGAAAAGCCTTCGTGTAATAACTCTCATAGCCGTCGTCAAAGGTAATCAGGACAGCATTTTCGGTCGGCAAGCTCCCTGTATCCACAAAATGCAAAAACTCATCCAACGAGATCGGCTGCAAGTCGTTTTCGTGCAAAAACGACATATGTTTTGCAAATTGCTCAGGCGAAATGACGTAGCGCTGGCCTGATGCATCCGTGACATGGTGATACGTCAGGACGACTACCTGATTGTTATACCACTTTTTCGGCTTTACCGTTGCTTTTTCGTTCTGCGTGACGTTTGGCTCAGCAATTTCCGCCTCGCTTATGCTTATAGACGTATCTACTTGGGGAAAAGGTTGCACTTTTTGGGCATTCTTTTTTGATTGGTAAAATTCACCAATCCCCAATGCAGACATAACCAGCAATAAAGAAATAACAAATACGGTCAGGAAGAGCCTTTTGTTCGGCAAAGAAACCCCTCCTCTACTTCCTCACTAGGAGATTCGACACAGTCCTACATTTTCCCTTCGCTTAAAGCCCACCAATAACTGGAAAATTTTTCCCCGTAATAAAAAAAGAGCCCAGTAGCTTTACCAGGCTCTTTCTTTGTCGTTCTTATTTTGCCAGTTGCGCAGCTTCTTGCTTCAGAACTTCTGCTTTGTCTGTTTGCTCCCAAGGAACATTCAGGTCATTGCGTCCAAAGTGGCCATAAGCCGCTGTTTGTTTGTAGATAGGGCGACGCAGGTCGAGCTGCTTGATGATGCCAGCCGGACGCAGGTCGAAGTGTTTGCGCACCAGTTTCACCAGATCTTCTTCGGAAACGGTTCCTGTACCAAAAGTATCAACAGCGATGGATACAGGCTGCGCTACACCGATTGCGTAAGCCACTTGCACTTCGCATTTGTCAGCCAGGCCAGCAGCCACAATGTTTTTCGCTACGTAACGAGCAGCGTAAGCGCCGGAGCGGTCTACTTTTGTCGGATCTTTACCGGAGAACGCGCCGCCGCCGTGACGAGCGTAGCCACCGTAAGTGTCTACGATGATTTTGCGGCCAGTCAGACCAGCGTCCCCTTGAGGTCCGCCGATTACGAAGCGGCCAGTCGGGTTGATGAAGTATTTGGTGTCAGCGTCCAGCAGCTCAGCCGGAACAACTGGTTTGATAACTTGTTCGATGAGGTCTTGCTTGATTTGCTCCAAGGTAGTCTCAGGAGCGTGTTGAGTCGAAATCACGATGGTGTCGATGCGAACTGGCTTGTCTCCATCGTACTCAACCGTTACTTGCGTTTTGCCGTCAGGACGCAGGTAGGCGAGTGTGCCGTTTTTGCGAACTTCAGTCAAGCGGCGAGCCAGCTTGTGAGACATGCTGATCGGCAGCGGCATCAGCTCAGGTGTTTCGTTGCAAGCAAAGCCGAACATCAGACCTTGGTCACCTGCACCGATCGCTTCGATCTCAGCGTCGGTCATTTTGCCTTCGCGCGCTTCCAAAGCCTGGTCTACGCCGAGAGCGATGTCAGCGGATTGCTCGCCGATCGCAGTGATTACGCCGCAAGTGTCAGCGTCAAAGCCGAACTTCGCACGATCATAACCGATCTCACGGATCGTTTCGCGCACCAGCTTTTGGATGTCCACATACGTGTTGGTGGTGATTTCACCGGCTACGAGAACCAGCCCGGTAGTTACGGAAGTTTCGCAAGCTACGCGAGCGTTTGGATCCTTGGCCAAAATGGCGTCCAGGATGGAGTCGGAAATTTGGTCACAAATTTTATCCGGATGTCCTTCGGTTACAGACTCAGATGTGAACAGACGACGACCTTTTTGCAAAGCCATGAGAAAATACCTCCTTTGACCTCATACAAATAGTTTGGTAGCCGAGTCAGGATTTTATCGACGTAAACGCAAATAAAAAACCTTTTCCATCTTTTGGAGGAAAAGGTTTGAGCGCTTTTAGCTTCCTTCATCCTCTTATCGGCCAGAACAGATTTCCGTCCTGCTGGTTAGCACCGCTCCAGACGGTTGCCGGGCTTCATAGGGCCAGTCCCTCCGCCTGCTCTGGATAAGAGTATCCATTACGGATTATAGAATAATTGTTTTTTGAGGTGGTGTCAATAGACTTTTGCCAGAGCACCTCTTTGGCCGAAATCGCCCTGTACAAAACGCTGTTGGAATCGCCTGCGGGAAGCGTCTGAGGTGATCGAAGCCGCGTTTTCACAAGGACGATATAGCCATGCCATGCGTCTGTCGAACGCAAAGCGGAAAATTTTTTCTTACACTTGATACGATTTGGCGATTAATACAACAACCTCGGCCCGCGTAGCGCTGCCCTGTGGCTTGAAGAGCGAACCGTATCCGTTTAGCCAGTTTCTTGCCGTCAAAGCGCCGATCGCCGGTGCTGCCCAATGGCCGGCCGGAACATCGCGATAGCTCGGTGCGCTGCTGCTGTTCAGAGCCACGCCCTTCGCCCTGGCGATCATCGCGGCCATTTCCGCCCGCGAAACAGCTTGGTCAGGCTTGATCTGACTGTTTGGATACCCCTTCAAGACTCCGAGCTGATAAGCCACTCCAAGGGTGTTGTACGCCCAGTGCTTTTTTGGCAAATCAGAAAACACTTCCCGTCCGGAATACGCGCTGGCTACCTTCGAGCCGGTTGCGCGCATCGCCTGCAGCAGCATTGTGGCAAACTGCGCACGAGTTACTGCCTCGTTAGGCTTGAACGTCGCATCGCCGAAGCCTTGGACAATTCTTTTGGAGCTCAGCCTGGCGATCTCTGTGCGCGCCCAATGGTCGGAAATATCCCGATACCCCGAAACGAGGGGCTGCTGCGTGACTGTCAATTTGTACGCATCGTACTTGAACGGAATGCCGCTGTTCAGGCGCACGTAATACTTGCCTTTTGGCAACCGCAGGCTGAAAATCTCGCTGCCCCGATCGGACAGCTCAGCCACTTCGTTTGTCGAAGCGAGCGCGTAGTTCATGTTTTTCTCGCTGTAAAGAGCGATGCGAAAACCGCTGGATACCGGAATAAACGGGGCTCGAATCGTGACGTACGAGTCTGTATTGAGCGTAAATTGAAACCAGTCTGCATCCGAAGCCGTCGGAATCGTTCCGGTCATGACCCCTCCGGCGGCTAGCGGCGACGCCCTGCTGTACGTATCATTCGGCTCGTTCAAATCTTTTTTCAGCGGGGTGAACCCGAGATCCAGACGATATTCGCCGTTCACCGCATTTTGCTGATACTCGCTGACCCGAATGTAGTATTTTCCCGGGGAGACTTCCTTGCTCGCACGCTCGGACGGATTATCGCGATCGACGTTGTCGTAGAGCGGGTCCCAAACCGTATTTTTTCCGGTTTCCTGCTTTCCTATGGCAAGCACCAGGTCCACCCGCTTGTTGTCGGGAGTCACCGTCACATCCATATGCCCGTATTCGCGGACGTAGTAGGAGAACCAGTCCTGGTCGCCCTCCTGGTGGAAGTTGCCCGTGACGCTGATCTGGTTGCCTACCAGCGGCCTTGCCGTCGCCATCGTATCGTTTGGCTCATTGCGGTCCGGGTTGATCGTGAACTTGCTCGTCAGCACGTAGGCAAACGAGTTGACGCCGCCGTTTCGCATCAGCTTGATGTTCATCCTGCCCGCTTTTGCCGGGACGGTAACGGTATCCCCGTTTCCAAAATACTGCGTAATCGGCGTTCGGTTTTCCGGGTAAAAGGTAGCCGCCATGGCGGAGGATACCCCGGAGTTAATCGTCGCCGTAAAGCTGACTTTTCCGTCATACGGCACATCCATTTTAAACCAGTCTACCGTGTCGTTTGGCCCCAGGTTGCCGCGTATTTGCTGTTCGATAGGGAATGCTTTGGCTCGCTGCAAAGAGTTGTTCGGCTCCAAAAAGTCGCCGGAGAGCGCGCTGCGCACTGCCTTGTTCACGTCCAGCAATCCGTAGCCTGTTTGCCGGTCCCAGCCGCTCTCGCCGAGGTCTGTAGCCGTCTGGTAAAGCATTTGCCTCACATCCAGCGCCGTCAGCTTTGGATAGCGGGCCAAAATCAGGGCCGCCGCTCCCGCCACTTGAGGCGCTGCCGCTGACGTACCGGAAAACGATCCGTACTTTCCGCCCAGCTTCGTCGTATATACGTTAAGCCCCGGCGCCACAATGTTTAACTCAGGCCCCGTGTTCGATTGATAAATCGCCTGGTTTTTCCCATTCACGGCCCCAACCGCAACGACTGTCGGGTAGGCAGCCGGATAGGCGACGCGGCTTGCTTCGTTTCCGCTGGCAGCGACGAGGACGGCTCCGCTTCTCTCCGCACGGTCAATGGCCTCTTTCAAGGAGCGGGAATAGGACAGGCTGCTGAACGACATCAGGATAACTTTGGCTCCCCTGTCGAGCGCTGTATTGATCCCCTTCGCAATCATGTCCACATTCGTCACTGCATCTTTGTTCAAAATTTTGATCGGCAAAATCCGGGCGTTCCAGACTACCCCTGATACCCCGATCCCGTTGTTGCCTTTTGCAGCGAGAACCCCGATGACTTCTGTCCCGTGCCCGTTGTCATCCTGCGCCGATTTCCCCGGGTTGACCAGATTGACACCCGGCAGCAGATTCCCTTTCAAGTCAGGGTGATTGTAGTCCGCTCCGGAATCGAGCACGGCAATCGTAATCGCCTGGTTGCTGTTGACTACAGGCCACGCCTTGTCGGCCTTGATCTGGCTGATGTGCAACTGATTGCTCAGATAGCTGTCATTGGAAGCAGGCGCGGCAGCGAGTGCAGGCCGCACGCCCAGCGGTACAAGCGTGAGCAGCATCGCAACTGACACGGCTATTTGAATCGATTTTTTCATAAACACAGTCCTTCCTTACTTTCCCCTGCAACTAGCGCAGCAAGAAAACCTCTATCGCCGCCCGCTCAAACAAAGGGGCATGCGCTGTCGTGGAAGGTTTTCTTAACGTATCGAAATGAATAAATGTTCGCGCTTATCCATTTCAGTACGTTCAAAAAGGTATTCAAGTATTATGCTTCTCGTCCTAGCATAGCGGATAAAAAGGGCGAAAAGCAACCCTGTTTCCCCAAGATTTGGAACGTTATGGCAGGAGAAAAACCCTTTTCACCATTGGCAAAAAGGGTTCATCCATTACTGCAGCAGGCCTTTGTTGTCTTCGGTAGCAGGCTCTACATATGCTTTTTCTTTTTTGCGTTGACGCGCCTGCGGAATGTAGGCACTCAGTTCGTCCGGGTTTACTTCTGCTTTTTTAATCGAAGAAGACGGGATATCAAACGCCCAGATGCGCTGACTGTTTGCTTCCACCTTCATGTTTTCGAGCGTGTAGCTGACGCGGGCAACCGCATCGCCTTCCTTGTCGTGAACGATGATCGGCACCTCGGTAAACTCCAGGCGCTTCTCCAGTCCGTTGCGGAATACGACGACAACCTTCAGGCCGTTATCATCGGTAGGCTTGATATCGAGGACCTGCAAATCTACCTTTCCTTTTTCCACCGGAGCTTCCTCCGCCGCTTTTTGCGTATAGTGGCTTTGTTCGTCCGCACTCAGGCCCATATTCAGCTCCTGGGTCTCCTCGATGCGGCGTTTTTCCGGCTTTTTATAGGTCAGAGTCAGCGGCACTTCCTTCTCAGGAATGCGGTCGAACTCTTCCCAGCGGAACATAAATTCCATCGGACGGCTGGCCATGTGGCCCACAGGACCGTTTGCCATCAAGTCAAACGTCTTTCTCGCCACCTCTTCGCCGTCAGCAGTCACGAGGGTCAGCGGCAGCTTTTGCAACAGCACGTTGCGGTTTGTCGCGTTGCGAATGTACGTCAGCACCAGGTAGCCTTCATCTGTCACCTGTGTGTAGAACGGAATAATGCCGACCTCGTCGCGAACGACCGGAGGCAGCTCATCGTGGACGTACTGCAGCAGCTCCTGCTCCGCCTCCTCCAGTTGATTGTCCCAAGGACCGTTCATCGTCAGAAACAGCTCTTTGGCCTCAACCCGGTTCGCCGATTGCTGCGGGTTGTCGATCCCCGACACCCCCAGGTAAAACTCTTTATGCAAATGCTCATGAATATCTTCACGTACTTGCTCCAGGCTTTCCTTGGAGCCAAACCAGTTCTCCAATAACCAACTCATATGTCAACCTCCTCCTGATTTCTGCGATCGAGAGCTCTTGCGCCTATTCTACGTCAAGAACCCATCTGCGCAGATTGGCATCCGGTTTTTTCACGAATTCCGGCGGGAACACGATCAGCCACGGACGGCTGTTTCCCGGCTTCACGCGAATCTTGCTGGCATCCACAACGCCTCGCGCCACGACATCGCCGTCCGTATCGGAAATCGTGATTTTCAGCTTGTCAGGACGATAATCCGTAGACAGGCCGTTGCGGAACAGCAATGCGGCAACCAGTTGCCCTTCTTTCGTTTTCCCGATATCAAACCCGGTAATTTGCACCGAGTTGACCGGAATCGGCGGCAAAGAGTACGCGAGCGACTCCAGACGGTCTTTTTGACGCTGTGTCATGCGTCTTTCCATTTCCGGGTCCAGCTCCAGCGTACTTGGCCAGATGTGCGATCTTTTTCCTGCTTTCATCACGACTTTCCAGCGGCTGAACATGAAGTTGTCGTGCAGGTAGCTCTCTTCCGGGAACAGCACTTCCCACGGACGGCTTGTATGCGGAGGAATAGCGCCCATATCAGACAGGTCGACTCTCATCCGCGCGAACGGCTTGTCGTCCAAGTAAATAGCCAGGCCGATGTTTTTGAAGCGCACAGGCTTATCTGTCGCATTGCGGAAAAACATCGTCACGGTCATGCCGTTCGGCTGGGGAATCATGCTGAAGCCCGTTACGCTAATCAAGCCTCGTGCCATCTCAGGCAGTTCTGCTTGCAAGAATCGCAGCGTATATTTTTTCTCCGCATCCAGCTCCTGCTCCCACATCGGATGCAGGGACAGCTCTGTGCGCACTCTGTCAGGCTTGCCGGAAGTGCTCGCTGCGGGCTGGTTTTCCACTTCTACTTCCGTATCTTTCAACTCCGCAATGTCAATCGCAGACTCTTCCTGAATCTCTTTTTTCAAATCCTCTAGGGCCTTGTCACCCTGCTGTTTTCCAAACAAATTTTTCACAAAAGAAAACATGTGTTACCTCCTCACACGTCCGGGCCCGAACGAAGTTTCTCTCTCCTCATGATATACATTTCCCCATCGCCCATGCAAACCAGACTCTCTACGCTTGCTGCGGAACACTCACTTTCCAGCGCGACAGGTCCGGCTGCTCCACCAAAATACTTTCCGGAGGGTAAATAAACAGCCACGGCTTGCTCGTATTGGCATTCACGGTCAAACTGCCAAGCTCAAACATTCCTTCTGCCACCTTTGCCCCTGTCGCATCGTAGAGAGCGAGCGGCAGCTTTTCAAAGGAGAGCGACTGCGTAGAGCCGTTGCGGATCAACAGCATGACGTGAAGGGCTCCTTCCGGGGAGCGACGAATTTGCACACTCTGGATATTCACTTCTCCCTCTTTTAAGGCAGGGAGATTTTTCGCCAGTTCGATCAAGGAGTTTTTCTGCGCATCCGACAGCGCCTTGATCCACGACTCTTCCAGCTCCAACTGTTGCGGCAGCACCATTTTTTTCTGCGCCATCTCGAATGCGACCTTCCAGTTAGCCAAAAGCACGTTTACCTCCAGGAAGTGCTCGCGTGAAAATACAAACGACCACGGTCTGGCTGATCGCGGCGGAATTTCCCCTATCTCGCTCAAGTCAAACGCTTGGCGGGTAAACAACTGCTGATCCCCGAACAATACCACCAGCGTCATTTCCTTCAGGCGGATCGGACGGTCCGAGCTGTTGCGGATAAACGCCGTCACTTCGATTCCATCATCATGCGGAACAAGCGCTGTTCCTGCGAGGGAGATATTCCCTTCCGGCAGCGGTTCCAGCTCCTGAGCCATAAAGGAAAGCGCGTATTTCTCCTGCGTACTCAGCTTCGCTTCCCACGATTCATGCAAGGACAGCGTTGTTACGACGCCGGCAGATGCCTCTTTTTGCTTTTGTGCTTCCTGATGAGACTGTTCGGTATCAGAAGCGGACAAAATGGATTCCTCCTGAACCTGCTCTCGCACCTCTTTGGTGGTAGGTGTCTTCCCCATTAAATTCTTCAAGAAGGATAACATAGCACCGCTCCCAACTTTTCTCTACATCTATATAGAGTTTGCGTTCGTCATTCACTATAGCATAGTGACATCCTTTTGCAACATAGAAAACTTGGCATTCTCCCGCCTGTTACGGCCTTTTGATCGAGAATGCACGGTGTGGCAGCCAGCCGGCTGACCTGTCTGCGTCAGAGACGGGTAATATTTGTAAGGATACCTGTAGGCATTAGGGATGTCAAGGAATGGAAGGGTGCCTCTTCTCCCCGATTAAACTTCCATTTGGTGAGAAAGTTTACATTATAATTCGTTGTTGATAAAATAGAAGTGTCTAAACAAATAACTTGGGGAATATCTTTTGAGCCAACTGACCGTTTCAGTTGGTTCTTTTTTGCAAAAGCGTTGAAAAATACTGACAATTCCACTGACAACAGATTAAAAAATTCATAATTGGGCAAACTGTGGAGTAACAACTATACACAAATGCTCTGACGTCGTGTTCCGCCCTTTTTTTATCGGCAAGACGACCAAGGCGTATCTCGTGTTCATCAGCGGCCTCTGCACCGCCCAGGACGTCGACCAGCAGGTGCTGATGCCGCTCATGCACGTGACAGAAAGCGATTTTCCCGATCTCGGAAGGATGGCCGAGCAAGTGCCTATATGGAGGGACTTGTCGACTACACTCTTGTCGAAGAAGTGACCGCCCGGCTAAAACGGATCAAGATCGACGGAGTTTTGGAGAGCGGATATATAGAAGAAATGATTGAGGACAACCCCGCCTCGCCCTTTCCGCAATTAAAAGATACCGAACGGCCAGACACAGCCTGTTCGGCCTTGCTGGAGGGCAGAGTTGTCATTTTGATCGACGGGACACCGTTTGTCCTCATTGCGCCGATCACCTTTTTCGCCCTGTTTCAAGCGGCGGAGGATTATTACCAGCGCTTCGTCATCGGTTCGGCGATTCGCTGGCTGCGCTACCTGTTTCTCGGGATTTCGCTCCAATCTGAACATGAGCAGTCCCGAGCTGGTCAAACTCGTGGATCGAGGCGTTTATCCGCCGTCCCGGTTTGGTCACGGTTCCAGGCGGCATACCGGAAGATGAGGTGAGACAAAAGTGAGATGGGGCGTCACAATAGGCGTTACGGTGCTTGTGATTTTGATTGTCCTCTTTGAACTGCCTGCCCTGAGACAGAAACCGCTGAGAGACAAAATCGCTTTTTTCTCGCTCTTGTTGTGCGGATGGGCGCTGGCTCAATTCGATTTGCCCAATATGGCAGGACCGATTACATGGCTGAATACACTGTTCAAGCCTTTGGAAAAATGGATGGAAAAATAATCGACGGGTACTACGTTTAGCCAGAGGTGAGCATTCATGCTTGAAAAAGGAAAAATATCTGCGTTTCGACATGACTTCGCTCCCCTACTACGGCTTCTTGATGCAAGTCGTGCTGCCGCTCCTGCTGCTGCTGATTGCGGCCACGCGAAAAAAGGAGCGAGTGCGAATGAAGCTGCCTAGCTTTTGAGCAACGCTAAAAAAGCTGGCTCAAAACTGGGGCAGACCTAATAAAATAGAACTATTCAGACAATTAGTAACAAGTTTATCCACAGAGTGTGGATAACTTCTTCCTGCTTTATGTGTGTAACTGGAGGCATTTTTGATATTTCACAATGTACTCGTCCAATTGTTGCGACATATCGATCACAGTCGGATGCAGAAAACTACCTTTTTCCAAGACCAACTCAGACAACTCTTTACGCATGGTCTCGATACGCTGCAGAAGATCTGTTGTATGATCCATGGTAATTCCTCCAGAAACAATTAGATCATAAGTAATAGGATTATTATACCGCGCGAACATTCGTATATATAAGAAAAAAAGAATGAACTTATATGTGAATGATTTTCTCGACGCTGCTGCCGACAACTCCCAGCAAATTTGTCAGGTCGCGGATTTCATACGTCGGCGTGATCCCCAGATGGTTTTCCTTGCCGTGCGGATTGTACCAGCATGTATCAATCCCGTAGTTGTGTCCTCCTTGAATATCGGACGTTAACGAATCGCCTACCATCAGGACTTTTTTCTTATCCGTTAGCGCCAGCCGGGAAAACGCATAATCGAAAATTCTTTGGTCGGGCTTCTGGAACCCGGCCTCCTGGGAAATGATGATCTGTTCGAATGCGTCTTGCAGCGGAGACAATCGGATTCGCGACGTCTGCACCTCGGCAAACCCGTTTGTGATGATCGCCAGCCTACAGTCGGCGAGACGGCTGCATACGTCTACCGCTCCTGGCAGCAGATGCACTTCCTGCCCCAGATTCGCAAGGTAAAGCCGGTTAAACGCTTCCGCATCCCCGGAAAGCTCATGAGCCGCAAACAGCCGCTTGAATCGCTCCACCCCAAGCTCCGCGAGCGTAATGCCGCCCTGCTCCAGCTCGCGCCACAAGCCTTTGTTAATCTCGCGGTAGGCCGCTTCGTAATCGGTCATGCCTTCTGGCCACCCAAACTCGCGAAAAGCTTTGTCCAACGCATTTTTTTCCGATAAGTCAAAATCCATCAGCGTATCGTCCACATCAAAGAAAATCACGTCGTATTTCACTGCTCTCTCCACCCGTTTCCGTCTCCAGCGAGCCCGTTTATTTTTTCCTCAAACAATCTGTACTCGTATTATAACAGATTCACATAACGGTCAGCCCATCGACTGGAAAGATCGGAAGAAACAAGAAAGAGCCTGCCCTCCGCCGACAGACTCTGTGCAAACAAGCGAGCGCGCTCACTCATGTGAAGCGCTGCGTCTTGTACCACTTTCTTTTTCTTCTCGTCACCTTGTCCATCAACAACCCGAAAAACGCTTGGACAGAGATGATAATAAACAACTGCGCATACGTGAAATACGAGAGGCAGGACAAGACGAAGTTTCTCGTCGTGCTCTGGCCGATGTCCGAGGCCAGCGCGAGGTTGATTTGCAGCACGTACAAGTAATACATCAGCGCCCAGGCGACTACCAGATAGACGTAGATGTCTTCGGCAAACTGGAACGGCGAAACCACTTCGGGATGAAACAAGGAAATGATTTTGTAGACGAGATTGGTCACAAAAATAATATCCGAAACGATAATGGCTACCATGAACCAGAAGTAGCTGGCTGCGTAATACAAAAGCTTCAGCTTGATCCGCCAGCTCGTCCCGTCGAACAAATGCGTGATGTTCCCGAAAATGGACTGATAGTTGCCCATCGCCCACCGCTTGCGCTGCTTGATGTAGACGCCGAGCTTCTCCGGCTCCTGCTGGTAGGCCTCTGCCCGCGGCGCAAGCGCGATCAGTTGCCCCCGCTTCAATATTTCAAAGGAAATCGCCGTATCCTCCGTCAGCGACTCCTCGTCCCAGCCGCCAACCTCCTCGATCAGCGAGCGCTTGACGATGAAATTCGTCCCCGGAATCGAGCCAAGCTGAAAAAGCTCCCACAGCCCCGTATGGTAGACGCGATGCATAGTGACCAATTCCAAGTTAATGCATTGGGTGAGAAAATTTTGGTCGCGATTGCGCGCCTTGTTGCGACCGAACACCGCTCCGTACCGCTCTGGCTGCTCCATCGCCTTTTGCATTAAAAAAGCCAACGCGTTTTTCTCCGGTGCAGCATCGGCATCGTAAATGCAAAGCCATTCGCCAGTAGCCAGCCGCAACGCGTCATTCAACGCGCCGGATTTCCCCCCGGTGCCCGTCCGCTCCATCACCTGCAAATGATGTTGCGCAAATTCCGGTCTGGCGTGCACCGCCCGCACCATCTCTGCCGTGCGGTCCGTACAGTTGTCGGCGATGACGATCACCTGCAGCTTCTCGACCGGATAGTTCAACTGCAAAATATGCTCCACTGTCGCGGAAATGACCAGCTCCTCGTTATGCGCCGGCACCAATACCGTCACGGTAGGATATGATTCCATATTCGCCGGAATCACCAATTCCTTTTTACTTTGCCGAAAAACAAAGCGGATTGCCCCCAGCATAATGACAGCCGACTCAAACACCGCGATCCAAATACTGATAATCGCGAGCAGCAACAACAGTTCAGCCACTGATTTTCCTCCGATCGTATTTTTTGCTCACTCTGTCGCGAAAAACGAAAGTAGCGACCGTCAGAAAAAGAATGGCTACGGTAAAAATAACGCTGACCGCTATGCACAAGGGGATAAACCAGCTCGTGTACGACATCGGAAGCCCCCCTTTCCCCTCCTAGCTTGCTAGCCATGCTTAAATGTATTCACCGATCAGATCCAGCTCTGCGTTCCGTTCGAGCGCCGCGATCACGTTGTCGATTTGTTCATACTGGCTAAACTGGTCTTTTTGGAACACAAGCGCTCCCGAGCGAATGACCAGCTCCAGCGGCCGCCCTTTTTTATCGGTAAACGACACGTCCATCATCGCGTTTTTAATCCGGCCCGTCAGCCGTTGCAAATAGTCTTTGTTCGTCATCGGCAACAAAATGACAAACCGCCCTTCATCGAGCGAAAACTTGTAATCTTCGAAGCGAATCTGCTTTTGAATCGTATTCGACAATTCCAGCAACAACTGCGCATACCGCTCCGAGCCGAGCGCTTCCTGGACGAGCGGCAAAAACTCGATTTTGAACATCGCCATGCAAAAGCTGTATTTATCCTCATAGCGTTTGGCCAGATTGGACTGCTTGACTACCGTCTCCGCCAGAGCCTCTTTGTTGCCCAGCGTCGTGTCGAGATCAATAATCGGATTGATCTCCTTCAGCTCCTCTAGCCGTTCCACAATGCGTTTGCTGCGAATCAAATACGACCTGATAAATGCCGCAACCAGCACATTCGCCGGAATCACCAGCATCCAGGCGTAAACGATGACACTGGATTCCGCGTAGGTAGCCAGCCAGACCGTGTAGCTGACCATATAGACGAATATGAGAACAACCGATACCCCCATCGGCACCGTAAAGCCAAGCAAGAGCGCCAGCAGGATCGCCATGCTGAGAACAAACTCGGTCAAGGTGTACGCTTGCTTCCAATAGACTTGCACGTAAACCAGCGCTTCCTGGAATGCCGTGAGCAGGAACAGGATGGCATACCCGATCTCCATCTTGCGCGTCGGAGATTTGTTGTTCATGATTCAGCTCCTTTCATAGATTTTTCCGCTCCCATCAGTCCAGGTAGCTTCGCATCGCCTCCTCTGCCAAAAGCGGAAACAGATTGTCGAAGATGTGCGTGTTGTCGTTAAAAACATATCCGCCAACATAACGGGCATCCTCGCTGCGCAGCTTGACCATCCGCTCATACAGCTCGCGGGCCCAGTCCGGGTCGTCCTGCTTCAGAGCAAGCAAAATAGCAAGCCCATAGACCGCCGGAGATTCGTAGGAGACGGCAGGCGTCCTGCTTAAACGGTCGTAGCGCCCAGGCAATTGCTTACGCTGCGCAAATTCCTTTTTCAAAAAGCCGACCAGCGCCTCCGACCTCTCCCCGATCTCCGCCCGATGCAGCGCGACGATCAGTTGGTCGATCAAATTGATCGAGTCATCATAGCTGTACACTTGTTTCTCTACGTGGAATATTTTAGGATAAAACAATCCGTCCTCTGGCATATTCCGCATAAGGTCCCGGTAGCGGTTGTACATATCCGCGTCGATCATCCCGTGATCGGCCATCCTTTTGAGGGCAGACATGTCGACGTAGGCGAGGCTGAGCGTGTGTGGAGACTCCTTTTTTGCGAAGTCATGGAAGTCAACGAGATATCCGTTTTGTATAGACAAGGCAAGCAAGGTTTCTGTTACAGCGTTTGCTGTCTTGTTGTACGCTTCTTTTTCCCATTTGTCAGCCGCCTGCCACAGCGCGTCCACGATCCGCAAATCATCCCCAAACGCGTTCGTCGTCACATGCGACTGACCATCTGCTGACAGCTTCCAGTACAAATACGTTTGCGGCGAGAGAAAGTACCGATGCAACACCTGATAGCTGCTGTCAAACAGCTTCTGATCGTCCCTCGCCAGCGCATACTGCATCCAGAGGCCAAGCGATTCCGCCAACGCCTCTCTCCCGGCCACGATGTCCGCCGTCTCCGCAGGAGCGTCCAGCAGATAAGTAGCCAGCGTCCCGTTCGGATTGGTCATGTGCTCGACAATAAACTTCTCCGTCGGCGACGGCACCTGCTTTTCCAACATGAAGAAATAAAGGCAGCCAGACACAGCCAGCATCGACACGCCTGCGAAAAGCAGCTTTGCTTTTTTGTTGAGATAATCACTTTGCAAGTGGGCATCATTCCTGTCGAGTGGAAAAACGAAGAATCAGATGGATAATTTTACATTTATTTACTAAGTCATTTATATACAAAAAAGTATAATACAAGCGGTGATTAGCGTCTATTTATATTGATTTGAAAAATATGTATGTGGGGGTGGGGGGAGGGTTTCGTGGGGCTTGTACAGGGCTTGTGCTTTGTTTTCGATACTGTTTTCGCTTGTTCTCGTTGCGGCTTTCACTTGCTCTCGTAGCAGCTTTCATGTATTCTCGCTACGGCTTTCCCTCTTCATTCCCGTTTTTGCTGGACACAACATAACTCGCTGCAAAACTCTACCTAAGCTCACTGAAAAATCCTGTCGTTCAAAGATCGGCGGTATCGCTTGCATACGAGCGAACAAGCGTGCGAACCTTTTTGCCTGAAACCCCCGCTGATTAATATAAAAACTGCAGCCAGTCTAGTCGGTTTCCCACTTTCCGGCCCTCGCTGTCCCCCATCCCTTTCCTCATCACCAAAAACCGATTCAAACCCAATTTCAGACATTTAATATTCCCTTAGATAGAACAGAAAGGAGGTTTGTGCAGGAGTGTCTGAACCGCGCTCCGGTGGTATAATGGTAATACAGACAAAGGACGGGGAAGGGAGAGTGATGGCGTGACCAAGCGGATGAATCCAATCGTCGATTTTGTGTTCAAACGAATCTTTGGCACCGAGGAAAACAAAGATCTGTTGCTATCGTTTCTCAATGCCACGCTGAAACCGGAGGAAGGTAAAGAGCTGAAGGAATCATCCTGGTTGATCCGCACATCAACGCCGATCAGGTCGGAGACAAGGCTTCCATCCTCGATGTGAGAGCGAAAACGAAGACGGGCGAACAGATCAACATCGAAGTGCAGCTTCACAACAAGTACGACATGGAGAAGCGCTCCCTGTACTATTGGGCAAAGATGTACGAGGGACAGCTGGCCGAAGGTGAACCGTACCGGAACCTCAAAAAAACGGTCACGATCAGCATCATAGACTTTGAGTACCTTCCGACAGAGAACTACCACAGTGTGTTTCGGCTGCGGGAGGATGAGAAAGGATTTGTGTTAACCGACGATCTGGAGATCCACTTTCTCGAATTGCCCAAGGTATCAGGAGTGCACCAGGAAACCAGCGATATGTTGGTCAAGTGGATGCTGTTTTTTAAAGCCGAGAGCAAAAAGAAACTGGAGGAATTGGCGATGAGCGAACCGACGATTCGCAAGGCGGTCAACGTCCTTGAATTTCTGAGCCAGGATGCCGAGGCTCGCAGGTTGTACGAGTTGCGGGAGAAGGCGCTGAAGGATGAGCTCAACATGATTAAGGGAGCAAAAGCGGAAGGCGAGCGGCAAAAGGCAATCAAAATGGCATTGAATATGTTAGCAGATGGGGAACCAATCGACAAAATTGCAAGGTACACGGAACTTTCTCCAGATGAAATTCAAAAACTAAAGCAGCAACTTCACTAGCCTTCCCCTCCATGTTCCGCAAGTAGCGTCTGTATCCAAAGCAGCGGCAGAAGGTGCCGCATCTGCCACCGCTGACGCTGTACGAGGCTCAAAAACGTTCCAGAACCGATCGGCCCTGTGTCCAAGCAAAGGATGCAGGGTCTTTTTGCGTTCAAAGAAAGGGAAAGGAGGTGTTCGCACATGCTGTTTCCAAACCTGCCAACCAAAACGGCGGGCGGCAAAGTGCTCTGGGACACCTTGGACAGGAGAAACGGGTGGAAGCTGCAGCGGAACAGGCTCACCGGACATTTTCGCATTCTCGACCCGGAGGACATCAGACAGGCGTGGGGAGATGACGAAGGCGAGATGTGTCGTGCGTTTCGCAAGTTCGCCGGATCAAACGCGTAGACCCGAAGGCTAACGATTAGCCCTAGGGTCTTTTTGCATGTCAGGAGGTGCTAAAAAGATGGACGTGATTCAGCAATTCACAGAGTATCTTGTGGAGAACGGGATCGCGCCGAAAACGATTGAATCCTACGTCGGGGATGTAAGAGCCTTCTCAGCGTACCTGGTGTATATCGCATAATAAAAGTACAGAAAATCGCAGCGTAAAAATGCAGAGCTAGCCTGCGTTTTACAAGGCGGAAAAATAAATAGGCACTTGCCAACATCACTCTATTAAGTCTACCTTGGTCTTTGTCCAGAAGAACCAGGGAGATGTGAGAGGAATGTTGAAAGTGCCACAGCAACAGTATATCAAATTTTTGTACGAGAATGAGGATTATTCAATCTCGGAGATTGCGAGAGCCATGGGAGTCAATTGGAGGACAGCCAAGAAATACGCCACAAAGGACGATTGGAATGAACCCGTTTGTCGGCGCAAGAGACGATATCCCGTTCTCGGTCCGTATCTTGACATCATTGATACTTGGTTAACGGAGGAGCAGGCGTTGCCCCGCAAACAGCGTTATACCGCGAAGCGAATCTTTGATCGTCTGCGTGATGAATACAGGTTTGAGGGCGGACGACGCACTGTTGAAGAATATGTAGCCAAACGCCGAAAAGAACTCAAGCTGGAACGTGCCGAAAGCTATGAACGACTCGAACACCCCGGCGGAGAGGCACAGGTTGATTTTGGTACAGCCTATGTTGGGCAACCAGGTCAACTCGTGGAGCGCAAAGTGCTGATTATGTCCTTCCCGTTGCGTTTGAGGTTTTCAGGCTTGAACCGGCCCGCTTGAACAAATATCGGGAACTCCGGTTTGAAACAACCACATAGCCACTACCGCAGTGCCGTGCGCTAGATCCCGTATTGCTCAAGGTGAAATGGGACGAGATCGAGGTTTTGTCGGGCGACGGAGAGTACCGACACCTGGGGACGTTGCCTCGCCCGTACACGGAAAAGGCAATCCCGATTGAGTGGACAGATGTGTTTGAGGGTTACCTGAGAAAGCCAAGGACGGTGATGTACTCCGATCTGGCGAGGTTCATGCCTGCTTCCGTCCGCAGATTCGTGCAAGTGGAGGATATCGATCTGAGGAAATCTCGTGTGGCTCTGATTCGTCGATTGTTAGATACACACCAGATGTCCGACATGGGTGCTGCACTCGATTTCGGAGCAGTCACCTTCCCAGCGCATTGCAGTCGTGAGCTCCTAACGGATCTGGCATTTCTCGAGCGGAAAGAGAACGTGATGATGCTGGGCAAAGTGGGAACAGGCAAGACCCACCTGGCAACGGCACCAGGCGTGGAGGCTTGCCGACGAGGGTACGAGGTACGATTCTTTCGGGTGCATGACCTTGTGGCCGCGTTACAGGACAAGTACCACTCCGGAACGCTTAGCCGTTTTCAGCGGGAGTTGCAGAAGGCTGAGTTTCTCATCCTCGACGAAATGGGGTTTGTGCCCTTTCACAAAGACGGAGCTGAACTACTGTTTAACGTCATCTCCGAATGCTATGAGCAAAGGAGTGTGATTGTCACCTCTAACCTTGAGTTTGGCCAGTGGAACACGGTGTTTGGAGATGCCAGACTGACAGCAGCGCTCGTGGACCGACTCGTTCACCACGCACACGTCCTGGCTTTCACCGGCGAGAGCTACCGGCTACGAAATGCGCTATCCGGAGTGAGATCGTCATAATCTTCAGCGTTGGCCGTGCCTATGCACAAATCCGCAGCGATTCTCTGTATTTTTGACTTGCGAAAAACAGCGGCGTTGGAGAGAATGGCGACCTTGAACACTTCTCTTGGATGGACAATGCTTGCGTCCAGGGAGCCGATCGAAACAGTGTGCAGCGCAGTCGGCTCGTTTTTGGTGTTCAGACAAAGCAAAAAGAACTGCTCCCGATCCGTTTCTTGCAGAAACGTCTGGAACAGTTCTACGACATCCCTTGCCATCCTAATGCGGCGCTGCGGGTACAGGAGGCTTGCTTCCCGTACCATTTTGACTCGGACGATGTTGACTCGTTTGGCGACTTCTCTGTTTTGACTCATTCTACATGCTCCTCCAACCAGTTTTGGATTTCGTTGTCGTCAGAGATTGCTTTTGCCGGGACGTAGAAGGCCATCCCGTACTCGTTGGTGTAGATCACGACCACCTTGTACCAGCACTCGCCGTTTCGTTCCACCTTCTCGACAAACTCCGGCAGGCTGCCGAGAAGTCCCCCGTCCTCTCTGCTTAGGCCGACCACGCTCAGATCCCGCAGGTTGTCTCCCTTCTCCAGCACAACCATGTAGCCGTATGTGTCCAACGTGAATGCTTCGTCCAGACCGTCGAAGTCGAACGCCTCTTTTAGTCCCAGAAACTCTTCCTCCAAGTACGACAGAAAGCTCGGAGAAAACACCTGCGCTGCCTGCAAGCAGTGTACATCTGCCAAGGTTTTGATCGTTCTCATGCTACACATCCCCTTTCTGTTGCATCTGATGAGCCAAAACTGCCTTTTTGATTTTTAGCTCAAGCCATTCTCTCCTCAGTCGCTGTTCGACTTCGTGAATGATTTTGAGAATCTCGGTGTAGGTGTCTTGATTCTGTGCCTCTCCAGTCCGGTAGAGATTGTCCAGCAGCAGCGTGACACAATGTTCGCATGTCTGGATGCCGAACACGACTCTGTCTTCTTCCCCTACCAACTGCTCGTACTGTTCCGCTGGTGTCTGCATGTGTGCCCTCCTCGTTTACTGGCTACAAAATGAGAAAAGGCATCCCACCGTCCCTGTTACGGGCGGCAGAATGCCTCAAAAATACTTTCTTTTGTCGATTAGGCTTGCACTTCTGGCGTTTCTGCATCTTTTCGTTTGGCTCTTTTCGGCAGCACCAGTCTGACGAGAAAACCGAGCAGCTTGAAGGGCAAGGCGACGACCCAGAACGCCACTTTGACGATGTTCCACAGAAGTTTGAACACCCCGAGCAGGAAGGAAAAGATGAGCTCCAGCCATCCCCTTACAATGAGCCAGGCAAAAGAGAGAAAGCCGAGTGCCAGTAGAATGATGATGCCGTAGAAAAGAATTGCGTCCATGTTTCTTGCCTCCGTTTTTGCTAGATTGGGTTACCACTACACACTATTGATTGGAAAACTTCATTAATTATTATCTTTTGGTGTTATCTTTCTGTCAATTCACATTTATAGCTTGTGTTCCCTTTTCTTTTCCTCCCGTAAGCTTGTCTTGAGGTGGTTTCCATGACCGAGTTGGTCAAGCGATTAGGCAATCGAATCCGCTTTCTCCGAAAAGAGAAGGGGATGAGCCAGGAGCAATTAGGCGAATTGTCCGGTTTACATACGAACTACGTGGGGCAAGTAGAGCGAGGGGAAAAGAACGTCACGGTGGAGAGCCTGGAGAAGATCTGCCGAGGTCTTAACGTTTCGATGGAAGATCTGTTCCGTCACATTGACCCTTCCCCACAACCAGACGAGCTACGTCAACTAGTTGATCTGCTGACGGAGCGCTCCAAGCACGATCGCGCTTTGGCCTTGAAACTTTTGAAGGCCGTGTTCGAGTGGGAGCACGAGAAGTACCAGTAGCCAACATTAGAGGAGGTTGACCGCCAGTTCTTTTTCCTGCTTGCTGGTGTTGATGTAAAAAGATGCGGTTGTTTGGATGTGGGCATGGCCTGCGAGTTTGGAAACCGTTGTCAGCGGGACTCCCTTCTTTAGCAATCGGGAGCAGAACGTGTGCCGGAACTTATGCGGGTACATCTTGAAGCCCAGTTGCTTCTCCAGTCCTTCCAGCATGGTGTTGACCGCGTCCTTGTGCAGTTTGGGCGCACGCTGGCTGAGTAGCAGGTAGGGACTGTCCTTGTACTTGTTCTCCTGCCGTTCTGTCCGGACATACTCCCGGATGAGTTCCGCTAGGTCAGGCCGAAGCGGAATCTCACGGTACTTCCCTCCCTTGCCTGTGACCCTGAGCGTGTTGGTGAGGTAGTCGATGTCTGCCAACTGAATTCCGCACAGCTCGCTCACCCGTACTCCCGTGTAGAGCAGCATCCAAACGATGAGGTGGTTACGCAGGCTGACCTTGCTCCTGTCCTGGACGAAAAAGAGCAGCTGGTTGACTTCCTGCTCGGTGAACACGTCCACTTCCCCTTCACTGCCAGTGGCCACCTTGACCCGATCCCGCTGCAGGGTGACGACCTGTTCCGTCAGGATGCCTTTTTCGATTAGGTAGAGGTTGTACGCCTGAAGTGAGTTGATCTTCTTGTTGATCGTCGCAACGGCGTACTTGTTTTCGACGAGATGGTTCTTGTAGCTGACTACGTAGAATCGTTTCAGGTCTGTCTCGCTTTCCACGCCCATCTGCCGCAGGTACTCGCAGAATCCTCTCACGTCCCCCACGTAGGACTCTATCGTTTTTGGCGCAATGCCGTTTTCCAGAAGGTACTGCTCAAATTGCGTGATTTCATCCACGTTTCTTTCCTCCCTTCCAAACAAAACGCAAAAAGGCCCTACATCCGCTCAAGGACGTAGGGCTGTGGGTTACATCACTTTTTTGTTTTTGCTTGCGTACAAAGCGTTCTGCGCGGGATTTCAGGCTACTCTTTGCAGCCGTACCCGTAGTGTTTCATGAGGTACAGCCTGACTGCCGTGTTGACCAGGTTGCTGATCCGGTCGATCTCTCCCGACTCGTACAGCTGCTGCACCTTGTCGTACACGCCGTTCTCCAGGTACGTCGTGACCCTTCTGTACCGTTTCTCAAACGGGGCTTGTCTCTTCGGAATCTTCATCGAAGTTAGCTGCTGTGACGGTGGAAGTACAGTGTCCGGTTTACCAACTTTGTCTGTTCCTTCCGCCTTGTTTGTTTGCCGTGGTTTTACTCTCAACGGCTTGGCCTGTTGACCTTCCAGCGGTTTCGGTGCATGGTTCCCCCTTTCCTGGATTTTTTGTTCCGCTGCCTTGAGAGGTACTACATTTCCTCTCTCTGTGGAAGCTCCCTGCTGTTGGTTTTCGGCTGCTTGTGCGGCTTTTTTCGCTTCCTGCTGGGCAAGTACTCTAGCAAGGATTGATTTCGTGTCGTTCATCTCGTCCACTCCTGCTCTGATGTTTTGGTTCCGTCAACGCCTACGTATACGTGTGCGTTGATGTTGACGTTTATGGAATTGTTTTGCAAGCAATGGAGCGGACGGAAGCCGGTTTTTCTGCCTCCTTTCGGACTGAGGACTCGTTTCATACAAAAGAGAAAACCCCTCGTCAGATCAGGACAAGGGGCAAGGTACGTTTAGTGAAGTTGCTTTTTCAGTTGTTCGATTTCTTCTGCCGACAATCCCGTTGCTTTTGCAATCACTTCCACAGACATGTCCATCGCTAACAAGTTTTTTGCTACTTCCAGTGCCTTTTGCCGCTCGCCTTCTGCCAATCCTTCTTCTCTCGCCCTTTGTTGACGTATCTCGGCTTCCCTTACAGCCGCCATCTCGTCCAGAATCGCCTTCCGACGAGACTCGTACTCGACCCATTTCTTCTCGTCACGGCTCAGGTCTTCCCATTCGTCAAACGCCCGTTTCATGACCGGATCTTGCATCGCTATCGCCTCCAATTCCTTGCGAATTTCTTCGTGATCGTCCGCCTCCAGAAGCAGCAGCCATCTTTCCAGCTCATTGTCATGCGGATTGACCGCACGCTGTTCCCACTTGTCCATCAGCTTCGGGATCTCCATGAAGTGAATCTCCATCACATCTGTCAGCGGAAACTGCTCCTGATCCTCGTACAGGTGGAATGTGGTGTGGAACCGCTCAGTTTCCCGCAGAAAGCGAAAATTGAGGATGTTGATCGCGATCGTCTTCGCCAGTTCCGTGTACGGCATTCCTTTTTGCATTTGGGCCGAGTAGATGCGTGACCAGTAGTACAGGGTACGCTTCTCCATGTCGAACTTGTTCGCGAACTGAATCTCGATGTTGACATGCTCCCCCTGCTCTGTCTTGGCGTGGATATCCAGCACGGATGCCTTATCCTCGATGTGTTCCCGATTGATTTCAGGATTGAGGATTTCCACCGAAGAGAGCCGCTTTTCCTTCGGCAATTGGAGCGCGGCATTCAGAAAGGCAAGGAGAATCGGTTCGTTTCCCTCTTTGCCAAACACCTGCTTGAACGCGAAGTCGATCTTCAAGTCCATTAGTTTGGTCACGTCATCACGCTCCCTTCTCCGTTCGTTGTCTGTACTACCATTATACCACTGGAATGCGTGTTCGACACTCCTGCTGGAACCTCCTTTCTATCCGAGATCAAGGGAATAATATATGTTTGATTTTACGGTCATTACGGCTGGGATGGCGTGAAGAAAAAAGTGAGGGGAAAGTGAAAACGTGGGCGGGGAAGAGGGCTTCTGACTGCAGTTTTTATAGTTTGCAGTGAGCTAAGATTGTCATGTATGCTTGTCATGGCTGGAAAGCTGCCGATGGGTATGTTCGGAGAAAGAAAATGCAGCGATCTTGCAGAAAGTTTTGCAGGGAGTTCGGGCAAAAAGAGCCTATCTCTTTCGAGGTAAACCCTTTCGACAAACTTCTGGTGTTGTTTGGTACCGATCTCTTAATAAATTTCAGTTTACGTACGAGTAGTATTTAGTTAAAATTAAAAATACCGAATCAAATATCTTGGGGATTCAATTGTTGCCAGCTAACCTCCATAGCTGGCATTTTTTGTATTTTTTTCCAATTTTTTATTAGTGCACTTTCAAAATGGGCTTAAACATAAACCAGAAAGGGGATAATGCTTTTTACGACAAACATTTTCTACATTCTTTGGGTAGTGACAGGCACCTTACCTTATTACTCATCCATTAAGCTACTTGTCCACTACCCATGGTTTACATTTAAAAGGGAAAGAGTCTGCCTCTATCGAGACAAACCCTTTCGATAATCTTCGGTTGGTGGAAAGCACCAATCCTATTTGACAGGAACTATTACTTTACAGTAATAGTTTTGCTGCCCTTAACAACGTTTGTGAGATTGCTGGTGTCTGTCACCAGGCTTGGGCTAGCGATTGTTCCAACCTTAACACTGAGAGCATTGTTCAGGTCGTAAGCTGCGTTATCAGAGAACGCAATTGCTGTCGTTGCGCCTGTATCAGTACCTGTCAAGATAATATCGCCAGCGGAGAGGTCTTGGTTACCATCAACGTCAACAAACGTGAATTTAACAACATTTGTTGCGCCAGCAGTCGTCCAAGTACCACCGTTTGGATCAGTGTAGGAACCAGCAGTTGCTGCCTTACCAATAGTAGCAAGTTTAACTGTCAGCACATATTTTCCTGCATCGGAACCAACGCCGTCAGCCAATGTGTAAGCTTTATTGGTACCTGTGAGCAAGGAACCATTCACAGTTACTGCAAAGTCTGCTTCTTTACCAGATGCAGCATTTACTTTCTCGCTAAATCCGAGAGAAACTGTTCCGTTGCTGTTCAGTGTAGCAGATGTCAACTCAGGCTTGATATCATCTTTAAGGTTTACACTGCCAACATAAGGATTCATTACATTGCCAGCTTTATCCTTAATTCCGTTGATATTAAATGCATAAGCCTTGTCTTCTGCAAACTTACCAGCCGGGATATTAATTGTAGCTGTTGTACCAGACAAGGTCACATAAGATCCAGACGGCAGTGGTGCTCCATCCAAACGATAGTTGTTAAGATCTTGAATGGTAGCTGGATCCAAACCAGAACCTGCTTCAGTGAATGCAACTGCAATCGTAGTTCCGGAAGTAGAGCTGGTTGCTGCTGTCGGTGTTACTGTGTTTACAACCGGAGCAGTTGGATCATTAGCAACTGGACCGCCAGCAGAAACATCTACAGTCAGATGTACTGATGCAGAAGCATTTTGAGATACAGACAAGTCGGTTGCAGCGGAAGCTGGCATTACAACAGTATAAGTTTTTGTGCCTGTAGCGACGCCTGCATTCAGTACCAAAATGAGTTCAGTAGCATCATTCGGGTTAACTGCTGTGCTAGCGATAGGAGTGCTTACAGGTGCACCTTGGTCATTTACAACAACGTAGGTGTTTGCAGCAGCAGATGCGGCAATTTTTTCGTTGAACTTAACGATGATTGCACCGTTAGTAGTTGTAACACCATTGTAAGATGTTTTGTTAGTGTAGGTCGCACTTACAACTTCTGGAGCAACTGTGTCTTTAGTCAATGTTACAGACTCAGTTTTTGCAGTGAACGCATTACCTGCAGCATCCTTAATAGCACTTGTAAAGGAGAGTACTCCAGTGAATGTACCGTTGCTATTGAATGGGATTGCAGTAAATGGTACCAAGAATGTTTTGTTGCTTGTATTTGGTTTAGGCTGGATGGTACCTTGAGTGATTCCAGTAGTAGCCAAGTCAGTATTCAACAATTTTACTGAAGTTGAGTTAACAGTTGCAGGATCCATAGACTTATCGAAAGTCACTTCGATCAAGCTATCACGAACTACACTTACGCCAGTTACTACTGGAGCAGTAACATCCGCTTGAACTGTAACACTTGTCACTACAGGGTTAGGAGTCAACAAGTTACCAGCAGCATCTTTAAAGTTCAAGAGTTTCAGCTCGTAGCTAGAACCTGCGTTCAAGTTGCTACCAGATGTAACTACTACTTCGTTTGCTTTAGTACCAGCGCTGAGGCTTGCTGCTACACCGTTAACAGTAACGGTTGCCTGAGAATAATCGATTGGCTCGCTGAAAGACAATGTTACTTTATTAGTTGTCGTTTTAGCTGTAGCTGTAGCAGAAACGAAGGTAGGTGCTTCCTTATCGGTGTAAGTAACTGTTTTTACTGTTTCCGCCAACTCATGTCCAGCAGAATCTTTTACACCATCAACAATCACTTGGAATACATCGCCATCAGCGATGGAACCCCAGTAAGTTGTTGTCAGAGCATTGGTAAGTGTCAGAGTAACTGTTTTACCATCTTCGCTCAATTCAGCTGTTGCTTTGTTGTTACCAGAAGTAGCCATTGCAACAGCAGATGCACCAGCAAGCTTGATAGAATAATTGGTTACGTCAAGTGCTGTGTCTTCATCAACAGCGTTGTTAAATTTAACTTGGATTTGTTTAGCGTTAATAGCACTTACCGACTCAACTTTCAAATCACCAGTAGGCACATCAACTGCATCGTTACGAGGATCGTAAGAAACACCATTAGAGCCATCCAGGTTTACTGTCACGTAAGAGCCTTCGAAATCAGCTTTGGTCAGGTCTCTCTTAGCTTTTGGCAGAGTGCCTGCAGCCAAGATTTCACTGAATTTAGCGCCTTTGCCGTCAAAGTCAACAAACACAAGGTTTTTAAAGTCGAGGTCTGGATTAGCAGCATTCAAGTCGACAACAAATTGTTTTTTAGCTGCAGCACTCAGATTGAACAAATCATCCAGCTTATAGAATTTGTCTACGCTACCGCCCATGTAAACACCTTGTGTTGGTGCAGCAAAGGCAGAAGCAGCCATGCTAGCGAATACTGTAGCAGAGAGCAGGGAAAGAGTTACTTTTTTATTCACGTACTACCCCTCCGTATGTTGAATAAGGAATTTTTATTTAGTGAGTATGTAGAAACAGCGGAAGGAGGTCCCTCCCTCCGCCGTTCATCTCACTTTAGTGCTGAACAGACACGCTGTCTATCAAAACTTATTTGAAGTTTACAGTTGTAGTATCTGTTTCGCCTTCTTGGCTAGTTACTGTAACTTTCAAGGAGGTTACATCAACAGAAGCAGAGAAAGCAAATTTGATTTTGTTTCCTTCTACTTTTCCATTGAAAGTTTCACCGTCGAGTGTAACTGTTGCAGATTTTACTTCGCTAGCGTCAACATCTTTGTTCAAATCAACAGTGAACAGATAGGATGTCGCAACACCGATAGAGAATTTACCATTTTCTACAGTTACAGAAGAAGGAACAGCATCCCAGTCGTCGTTGCCGCCACCGTTGTCATCGCCGAAAGATTGTTTCAGGAAGTCTTCAACAGCTTTTTCATCTACGCCTTCTTTTTCTACCCAGTCTACGCTACCTACGATCAGAACGTAGTCATAACGATCGCCGTCGATTTCGCTGCTGTCCAGCAGAACGATGTAGTCGCCTTCTTCTACGCCATCTTCAGCTTCGAAATCATCGTATACGTCGATGAAAGCAGTGGAAGATTTAGTCAGCAGTTTGCGAGTATCGCCTTTGCCAGCTTCGTAAGTGATGGTGTTGCCGTTAACATCATCTACACGAGCAACTGTCAGTTTCTCGATGCTAGCATTTTTCCACTCGGATTTATCCACCAGTTGTACGTTGTTTTTAAGATTGATTGCTTTGTTGTTAACAACTTCGATAACGTCATCAACAACTACTTCATCATCGGAGTTCAATTGGAATGCGATGAAGTCGCCGCGTTTGATACCACGATCTTGCAACTCTTCACGATCATCGTCCAATTTGTACTCTTTTGTTGTTACAGAGTCGCCATCTTTAGTAATAACTTTGATGGTGTCTTGTCTGTTGGAAGAACCGTATTCTGTAACTACACCGTAGTAAGTGTCGCCAGTCAGACCGTCGCCTTCTACTACGAAGATCGCTTCTACTTCGTCTTTATCTTCATCAACGGAGTAGTAAACTGTCAGATCGTCCTCGTCAGCGATATCTTTGAACTTAGCAATGCCTGGGTTTTTCAGTTCAGCGCGTTTGGAAGACGTATCCAATTTGCCAGTCATTTTGAAGATGGCAGTTTTGTCGGTTACTTCGTAGTCGCCAACAACATCGTCGGTTTCGTCTGCCAGTTTATCCCAAGCAGAACCGGACGATTTACGCAGTTTGGAATTCAGAATTTGAACTTTGTCAACTTCGCCTTTGGAATCCAAAGTTACTTCCAGCAGAGCGATGGACTCATCTTTGCTTGGTTGCAGGATGTCTTCCAGCTCATCAGCTTCCATGTTGTCGCGGCCGTAGTGTTTGCCTTCAGCGTTGTAAATGTCCTCTTTTTCCAGGGACAGAGCCAGTTTTTTACCTTTTTGAGTCAACACAGTGAAGTCGTAAGTGTCTTTCGCAGTGTTGTAAACAACACCTTTGGTAACGATTGCTTTTTGTTTACGATCGTCGATTGGATCTTTCGTTTCAATGTGACGAACGCGGCCGGAAGCATCCAGTACCAGTTTCACTGTTTCGGAATCCAGGTTGGATACCAAATCCCAGTTTTTGTCATCGAGATCTTTAACGTCTTTGTTTCCGTTATCGGAGTAAGTGGCACCTGGGTAGATACGGTAAGTTTTGCCGCCAACAGTCAGACGGAAGTCAGATGTGCTGCGGCTAACTACTTTGTCAACTTTACCTTCTACTACTGTGCGGTTAGCGAATACCAACAGTTTGTCTTCATCGCCATCAGCGTAGTATACAGAGTATACGTCGCCTTCTTTCAGGTCGCTCAGTTTCGCTGGTTTGCCATCCAGGAATACGAGGAAGTCTTTGCCTTCTTCTTTGTCTTCCAGCTTGTTGAACTTACCAGTGTCGAGGTTGGTGATTTTCTTTTTCTCAACATCGATTTTGCCGATCACTTCAGAACCGTATTTCGCTTTGGAGTTCAGGTTCATTTTGGTGTCGTCAATTACGTGCATGTAAGAAACTTCGTTATTGCTGTCCAGAACAACTTTTACACCAAAGCTGTCGTTAGCAGAGATGATCTCTTTCAGAGCGTCAACTGGATCGCTGTAACGTTTGAAGTTGTAAGTAATTTTGGAGTTTTTGTTGAAGCGGTAAGTTTTGCCGCTTGCATCCAGTTCCACTTTCAGATCTGCCAGATCGGAAGTGCTCAGGTTTTTACCGTCAGTAGTTTTACCTTTGAGGGTAAATTCGCTCAGACGATCCAATACTACTTCTTCGTCCTCGGAACCTTCCATCCAAACGATTACGTTTTCTCTGTCATCTTTGATCCACACTTGTACGCGTTGACCATCGAAGTCGTTAGGGTTGATACCGTCAGCAACTTTGTAAGTAGTGTTGCCCAGACCAGCTTCTTTACCGTTCAGGGTAATTTCGTTCGCTTTCAGTTTACCCAGGCCGATTGCCGGTACGTTAGTAACGAGTGGCAGATCGTCGGAATCATGATCTTTCTCATGAGCCCAATCCATGTCAACTACAGTTACTTTCAGGTATTTCGTCAGGAGAGTTTTGTTGGTAACTTCGTAACGAACGTCAGTTCCGAACTCAACTTGCTCCATCAGGTCTACGCGAAGAGCGTTGTCCAGCATTTTGAAGATGTCGCCACGAGTTGCTGCATTGTTAGGAGTAGTGATGCTCTTAGCAATGTTCAGCTCGGAAGCTTTGGAGATCATGCTGTTTGGCCATACGCCACGAACTGCTGGCTCATAACCCAGTGCACGAACGATCATAGTTACCGCTTCAGCGTAAGTAACTTGGTTTTGTGGTTTGAAGGATTTGTCCGGGAAACCTTTTACGATTTCTTCGCCGGAAGCTACGTTTACGAAACCAGCAAACCAATCGGTAGATTTAACGTCAGTATAAGTAGTGTTGAACTGTGCCAGTTTCGCACCTTGCTCCAGTCCGCGAGCGCGAACGATCAGAGTAGCGAACTCTGCACGAGTGATTGTTTTGTCTACACCGTATTCGCCGTTGCCATAACCTGCTACCAGGCCAAGAGCTTCGAGGCGCTTAACGGTTTTTTCCATTGCAGCGTCCATTTTAGGAGCTGTTGTAGTTGCATCTTCTGCTGCGAAAGCCATTGGAGCAACAGAAAGTGCGAGTGCACTAGCCAATACACTGTTAACGACCTTTTTCATAACCTTGTGTTCTCCTCCTCTAGTATAAACAAATTGTTCTTGGGGAATATTTGTTGTTAATCTATCTTTCTTTTTAAAGCCCGAATCCTGCAAGCGCGTGTCACCTCCTTTCGCAGGCCAGCTTCGCTTTTTTGTGTTAAAAATATCTAGTATATTCAGTATTGTGTAAAATGCAACAATCAATAGTGTAACACAAGTGCTAGAATTCGTGAATCTTTTTTACACAATTCCCCGTATTTCGTGTGACATCCTATTAAACGCCTGAGCCAATCAAAAGTTGCGGCGCCTTCGAAAAAAATTTAAAGATTTTTTCGTGGGTTCGTATTCACCTGTCGATTATGTACGAAGTGACATCCGCCACACTTCGTATTATAGGGTACGCAGGGCGGACTGTCACCATTGAACCTTTTTCCAGTTCTGTTCAAAACCTTACAAATCTTTCTTGGTCACACAAGCCTAGTTGCCGAGTGCTGTTTCAAAGTTTACGACAGCCAGGTTGTAGTTGAGAATCGCTTTTTGGTACTGGTTCTCGCGGTCGGAAAGCTCTTCTTCTGCCTGGATCACTTCAAGTGTAGTCGCCAGGCCGTTTTCAAAGCGCAGATTTGTCAGACGGTAGCTCTCGGCAGCAGAGTTTTTCGCTGTTTTCTGGAACTCAATCGCCTCTCTTGCCGCATTCAGATTCAAATAAGCTTGGGCAACTTCCTTGGAGATGGTGCGTTTTTGTTCCTCGATCGCCATTTTCGACTTATCTACGTTATTGCGGGCTTGGCGGCCTTGGAGGGTCGACAATGCCGAATACTCCTCGATCAATTTGACGTTCAGTTCTGCCAAATTCAGTTCTTCCTGTACTTTTGTCATCTCGACACGTTTGGAAAGAGCCTGAGCTTGTGCCTGCTCCAAAGTCAAGGAAATCGGCGCAACCTGTTTGTTGCTGGAGACGATCTTCCACTTTTTGTTCAGGTCAACGCCAAGAAAATCATTCAAATCCATGCGCGCTACTTCTACCGCATTTGCTGCGGATGTCAAAGCAGCCTTTGCCCCTGCTACGCCCATTTCTGCCTGCAGGACGTCTGTTTTTGCTTTTGTTCCCACATCAAATGCCGCTTTGGCCACTTTCAGTTGCGTTTCTGCACGCGTCAGGCTTTGTTTTTTCAATTCATAGTCGTCCTGCGCAAAAATGAGGTTGTAGTAGACATTTTGCGCACCCAATCTGATTTTGGATTCTGTAGCTTTCACCATCAGTGCATTCAGTTTTTTGTTGATCTCTGCTTGTGCATTCCCTACGTACTTGGCCTTTGCGGCGTTCAATTGTTCTTTTGTTCCTTCCAGGGAATCGATCATATCTTTGGACATGTCAGCAGAGGTAATATAGGAAAGCGATTCGTTCAAATCCGCATTTTTCGCGTCAATACGTGCATTCTGGAGCGTATTGTTGGTTTGCAACGCTTGTTCAATCGCTTTTTCCAGCGTCAGCTCTTCCAGTGCAGCAGTCTCGGATGTCGTTGTATTGCCTGTTTCCGCTGCTACGGTTTGTGCTGGCTGCGCCGGTTTCGCCGCCTCTGTTCCTGTATTGGCAGATGCCGTCAAGGTTCCTGCTCCAATTGCGGTTGTGAGTACAGCCGCCAAACTGATGCTCATCCACTTTTTGCTCGAATATGGAAAATTCACGTGATTCCACTCCTTTTGCTTGTATTGATTGTAAAACTTTTCACTACTTGAAATATTACAGTTTGTCCCAAGATCACTATATCACAGAGTAATGTTTCGCACACGAAAAATTAGTGCCCTACCAGCATTTTCATAAGGGATTACACGCACTTTAACATGTATAGATCATCCCTTTCTGATTTAGTCCTTCTTTGCCTCATAGATTACTACGATTCTGTGTCAAAAACATTTCAGGATTCGCCAACATCATTTTTGCATGCTATCCTTTTCTTGAGGTGATTGTTCGATGCTTACAGAATACAAAACCGTCGCTGGCTATGGAGAGGACTACATCGTCATCGAGCGCTCCCGCTTCATCGGCTATGCGCAGCGGGTTACGACGGAAGAAGAAGCGGTTGCTTTTATCGCCATGATTAAAAAGAAGCACTGGGATGCCACCCACAATTGCTCCGCTTTTGTCATCGGCGAAAACGACCAGATTCAACGCTCAAGTGATGATGGCGAGCCTAGTGGTACGGCAGGCAAGCCGATCCTGGAGTGCATCAAGAAAAACGGCGTAAAGGACACCGTCGTAGTGGTTACCCGTTACTTCGGGGGAATCAAGCTGGGAGCTGGCGGACTTGTCCGGGCTTATACAGCGGGAACGGTTGCAGCCTTGAAAGCCGCGAAAATCGTTGTGCATACGCTGCACCAGGCAATCTCGGTGACAGTGGACTATACGTGGTGGGGCAAGGTGGAGAACGAGCTGCGTATCGGTGAATATCGGGTGAGCGGGACTGATTTTACGGACAAGGTTACCGCGCATGTGCTGATTCCCGAGGGGGGGCAGGATGCGTTTGTGGAGCGGTTTACCGATTTGACGAATGGACAGGCGCAGATTGTCCTGGGTGAGAAGGAGTATGTCGAGGTGCCTGTGGAAGCGGTGGGGGATGAATCGGGGGAGTAAAGTTGCTTGCTTGAGCGGGTGGCTTTTGTGAAATGTGCACGAAAAAAGCTGAAGAGGCGAATCGCCTCTTCAGCTTTTCTTCTATAATATATAGCGCAATTCTGTATTACTGTTTAGGCAGTTTTTTGAGTTGGACCATGATGCGATAAGTAATAACTGCCATCTCCGCTCTAGTCAAATCCCCTCTAGGATTGAATCGGTATGTCGGCTTCTTTGCTGTAGCATCATTTGGTTCTCCATTCATGATTTTTGCTTTTGTAACCGCCAATACAGATGGTACAGCGTAGTATCCTGTTAAGTGAGCATCTGTAAACATTTTTCCCAAAGCGACTTTTGATGTATCAGGGTTGCCTGTTTTCAAGTTCAAAGCTCTCGCAATAATAATCGCGGCTTCCTCACGTGTCAATGAGTCGTCCGGAAAGAAGCGTTCCGCATCCTTGCCTCTAACAATACCGGCACGAGCTGCCGTCTCAATGTACTCATAGCTCCAGTTCCATGGATTGTTGTCATTTCGATCCACATCGCTGAATGTCGGAGAAGAAGGACGGGAATTAGCTTCGTCTCTATACGGACCAGCGTTTATTGGCAAATCCAACGCTTTTACAATCATCGTAGCAAATTCCCCACGAGTGATTTTCATATCTGCCCCAAACCAGTTGTAATCTGATGCTACCATGATCCCTTTCGAGTATAATGTCTCAATTGCATCACGGGCAAACTCGTGGTTCACTACATCGGGGAAGCTGTTTTTAATTTTAAGAACCATGTAATAACCGAAACCACGGAAAGGAACCGTTATCGTTTTCTTTCCGGTATTTACAACACCACCTATGTTGACCCAGCCTTCTCCATTATTGTACATAATCGCTAAAGTAGTGTTGGCAGCATTGACAATGGAAGAATCATACTTAATGGATAGTGTACCTTGTTTGCTTGGTACCAAATTATCCCTATATCGCTTATGCCATAATTTGAGGTCTACTTCTTTTCCTCGTATGAGAACGTCATCTTCTTGGTAATAAGGATCGGTTCCCCCTGGTGCTCCCTGTACTCCAGCGTCAATATAATAAAGTGGACTCGCATAGTTGAAATTGGAGTCAGGTTTAAGAATATCCTCCATTTCCTCTATGTCATCGCTATCCGGTTCAATATCAGGGTCAACTTGTCCTGTAGAACGATCAGCAATCCCAAAATAAAGCGGCACATCAATATTGATGTCATCACGCGGGTGATTCACCTCACCGCCAACTCGAGCATCTGACGGCGAAAGCAATACCGTTCCAGTTGGAAATTTGAGCTCCAATGCCTTTTCAAATACGCTGAAGCTGACCTTTTTCCCTAAAATATCGCGATAAACTGCTCCACTGACAGAAGAGCCCGCGTTGTAAATCTTGATCTCATCCTTAAACTGGTTCCCATTCACGACAACCGTATACTTGACGGTATTCAGTCCAGGCTTTAGAGAGACCGTGCTTTCGAACATGTAGTACCCATTGGTTGGAATTGGCCTGCCCAATTTATCGTTGAACTCAAATTCCGGGTCAGTTGTATTTTTGGCTACAACCTCTTCTTTACCGAACAAGATTTTTTCTGCATTCTCAGCAAAAATCCGCACCTTGGCACTGTTTGCGTTAACAGTGACGTAATCCTCGCCTTCACGCTTCATTGGATCCAATACAATCCACGAATGTGTAGTCTGTTTGATTGTATATTTTTGACGAGTAATCAAGTCACCCTTTGCTGCCGAAATCTCGAATGTGGTGCTTCCGCCTTCCTGTAATACCAGCGGGAAGAGCGGCAAACGTTTGGTTGCTTCTTCCTTATCCATTTTTCCGAAAATATTGAGCAAGCTTACATAATCGAAATCATCCATCTCAGCCTTAAAAGAATCATCTGAGGAGTTGCCCGTCGATTCGAAATTACTTCTTGTAAACAACGAATCAAGCTTCGTATTCGATGAATCCGCGGTTCCTTGAACCGCAGCTTTCAGGCTTTGGAGATAATCAGGATCAATTTTTTGGAACTCCCATGTACCCGACTTATCTTTAAATACAGCAATAACTTTCCCGTCTTTTTTAACGGTTACTTCATCGGCTGCTTCAACATCAAAGCTGAAGCCGCTGAGGTACAAAGCACTGGTGTTATAATCAGTTTCTGTCGACTTTTTAGACAGTACAAC
This sequence comes from Brevibacillus agri, assembly GCF_004117055.1. Taxonomy (NCBI): domain Bacteria; kingdom Bacillati; phylum Bacillota; class Bacilli; order Caryophanales; family Paenibacillaceae; genus Brevibacillus; species Brevibacillus agri. Next base: position 1,038,329 of record NZ_CP026363.1, on the reverse strand, counting down.
TGTTTCGCTATTCTGCTCAATTTCAAACTTGACATCTTTGATTTTTGGCACAACTTCGTTGATATAACTAATGTTGTACTTAAAGGTCAATTTGGGTTGATTCTCCAGAGTAATTTCCAGAACGCGTATTCCAGAGCTTGAATCTTTCTCTAAAACTTTTCCCAAATCGTCGGACTTGATGGTAAAACGTGTAGCATCGGAAGGATGAGGTGTTATCGTGACAGGATCGCTTCCAATTTTCACCTTCACATTGCCTTGTGTAACTGGTGCATAGTTACGGACTTGCCCAATCAGATCTTGTCCATTTAAGGGGTCACTAAGATCAGTAATAGTCAAACCCTTTTCCACATAAACCGTCTTTCCTGACGAAGAGACATAGCTTAATTGGACATGCGGCACGACTTCCGGGCGAATCTTGAAGGTTCTTTCTATCTTGTTGTTATCATAAGTGAGCCTTACATCCGTTTCTTTGGAAGGTGCCTTCTTGATTGTTATTCGAAAGATACTCGTATCTTTATCATCTTGTTTAACTTCATATTGACCAGCCAATGCGTCATCGTCATCAGTTCTCGTAGTGTCATAGAGGTACGAAATCTTGAACTTAGTCGTATCTGAAATGTTCTTCGTTTTCAACTCTATTGTATAAGGCGAAGAACGAACAATGTTGACGTTATTCAAGTCGACCTGCACGTTTCCTTCAGATGAAAGCACCATGCTCTCAATACGCGGGCTATCTTGATCCATGTACTGAATCGGGTATTTATGGTTGGCAATTTCCACATTTTTTGGCGTCCTCGTTACAACGCCACTCTCATCCACTGTGACTTGGTTGTACGGATACCAAAATGCCAGGCTATATTTCTTTCCATCCTCGAAGGAGTTCGTTGTACCTGGCACTTTAACAGAAAATGAATAGCGCAAGTACTCGCCTAACGTATCTTTGTACTGGATTGAAGGACTCGTCACTTCAGGATTAAATTTTGTATCTCCGTTACTGTCGTAAATTCGAATCTCACCTGCATCCGTAATCGTTTTCGGATCACTCGCCCCAAACGGTTCAATCGTACTATCTTTGTGAATCAGCAAATCACCGCTAACAATGAATTCAGCATTCATGTTCTCATCTACCACGGTCTCTAATCCTGCTGAGTCAAGAGGTGTCTTCTCAATTTTGACATTATAGAAGTGATCGTTTGCTCCCTGTTTCGAGTATTCATCCGTGTAAATCACTTGACGCTCTACTAAATTAATTTCTTTGTTCTCAGCCAATGCTGTGATTCGCAAATTGTTGTAACCCTTCGCCAACACCATGTCGATGGCAAATGAACCACCATCATTTACTCTTCTGGTCGTATACGATTTATTCGTTGTAAGGTTGTCGACACGAACATTTGTCGCATTTAAGGCGCGACCCGTAATAGCTGAAGGTCTGGAAGAATAAACAATAGTCGGAACTGTTACATCGGTTGATAATGGAACATTCCCTACTTTGAGGTCGCTGAAAACAGGTGTGTCATTGTAAATTACATAAAAAGTAAACTTCACTTCTTCTCCGGCATTGGTTAGCTCATAGAAACCAATTTCATTCATTCCCGGTTTTAAACCCACGTTGAAAAATGTAAATGTCGAGGTCCCTTCAACAATGGTAGGTTGATCGCTTAACTTTTCGAGTAATCCGTTATTTTTTCTGCTGAGACGCAAATTCCTTGGATCCTTCAATCCCACATACGTACCACTGATTGTTAATCTTGGTTCGTAATGAATATAGGGATCACTTTGCGTACCTTTTGAGAAACCGATTAGTGTAATCCCTGCTCCTCCGACACTACCGCTGGCAGCACTAGACTGTAAGGAGCCTGGTATTATTCCTGTTAGAACAACCGCAACCACAACCAGTGTAATAAACACTGATCTCAGCTTTGCCTTCACAACTTGCAACAATTCCGCTCACCTCTCCTATGTTAATGTACTCAGATTACTCCTATTCCTCCTTTTCTTTATCGGCTAATTTCTTTCGACAGTTAAGAGCTTCCCCCTAAAAATTGGCGAAAAAAAAGCCACTGCATCTCAAAATGCAGTGGCTTCCCACGTTAATTCGTCCGCCGCTCTTGCTCGGCTTGTTTAATCCTCAACCGTCTATACGCATTAATCAGCGGGCGGTGGCGGCGGCTGACGAGGCCGACGATTTCGGTGCCCAGGTGGATGGCGATCAGGAGTACGACCATGACGATGATGGTCGTCCACTTCGTCGTTTTGGTGAGCAGGATCGCCATTGTGCCGAAAAAGATGCTGATCGAGTAGATCGTAAGGACCGTGGCACGATGGGACAGGCCCATGTTTAGCAGACAGTGGTGCAGGTGTCCCTTGTCCGGGCTGGAGATCGGCTTTTTGTTCACGATGCGGCGCACGATTGCGAAGAACGTGTCCCAAAGCGGAACGCCGAGCACGACGATCGGGATGATGAAGGAAACGAAGAGCGCTTCCTTGAAGCCCATGATCGACAGCGCAGCCAGGTTGAAGCCTAAGAAAAGCGAACCGGTGTCGCCCATGAACAGGCGGGCCGGGTGAAAGTTGAAGTACAGAAAGCCCAGGATCGCTCCTAAAAGCACGAAGCAGTAAGTCGCAACCTTGTAATCGCCCATCAGCAGGGCCATGACGCCCATCGTTCCTGCCGCGATAGCGGAGACGCCTGCGGACAAGCCGTCCAGGCCGTCGATCAGGTTGACGGCGTTGGTCACGCCGACGATCCAGAACATCGTGATCGGAATGGCCAGCCAGAAAAGCCAGCCGCTGCTAAAGTCAATGCTACCGGAGTACGGGAGATTGACGACGCCGATCTTGAGTCCGAACGGGATGACGACGATCGCCGTGGCGATCAGTTGGCCGAGCAGCTTCCATTTCGGCGAGAGCTGGTACTTGTCATCCAGCATGCCCACAGCCATCACGATGGTGCTGCCGATGAAAATTCCAAGCATTTCCGACATGCTGGCGTAAGGAACGAACAGGAAGAAAGCCACCAGATAGCCCAGGTAAATAGCAAGTCCCCCCATGCGGGGCATAATCCGCGTATGTACCTTGCGCTGGTTGGGAGCATCTACTGCCCCGACCTTTTCAGCCAGTTTTTTTACATATGGTGTCGCAATAAACGATACGATCAGCGAAGTCAGAAATCCGAGGATTAATGTAGACATCGACTGTTCTCCTCTCTACGGATGCATCTAGGAACGGCTACTCCATTTTTCTTTTAATACGGTCAAAACAAACCGGGGAATAGCCAGTTGACGCTTCCAGCGAGACGGCTGAGAAGCTAGTCGGTAAAACCATTCCAAATGCAATTTTTGCCAAATTTCCGGCGCTCGTTTTACTTTTCCGGAGATGACATCGAAGCTGCCGCCTACCCCCATCATCAAGGAGGCGTTCAGGCGATCGCGATACTTCACCATCCATTCGTCCTGTCTGGGCGCGCCCAGTGCGACGAACAGCAGCTCCGGCCTGGCTTCGGCAATCTCCTGCACGATGCCCTCCTCGTCTTCTGCCCGGAAAAATCCGTCCCGGTATCCGACGATGCGCGCATTCGGGTAGCGAGCAGCCAGCTTTTCCGCGGCCAAACGGATGACATCCGGCTTGGCACCGAGCAGGTAGACTCCCCACTGGTGCTTGTTTGCTTCCGCCATCAACGCTTCCAGCAGCTCCACGCCTGTAACGCGCTCACGGATCGGCTGATTCGTCCATTTGGCAGCGTAGACGATGCCGATTCCATCGGGAACGACATAGGCTTGTTCCACGATCGATTGAAAAGCGCGATCCGCCCTCGCCAGCATGACGATTTCCGGATTGGCTGTTACGACATGGGTCTTTTGGCCGTTTTTAATGCGTTCTGCTATATATGTGACTGTCTCGCGAAAGCCGCGAGTCGAAAATGGCACACCTAAGATGTTTGCGACCTGTTTGGTCAATGTTTTCACCTTCATTATATAAGTTGCCCACTAGCCATTTTACCCGAAAAGAAAAGCACATTCAAGGATATCATGAATGTGCTTTATTTCCTGCCGTCAAGGCAAACATCAGTCCGCCCTCTGCGACTACTTTCCCATTAACGATGGCCTTCCCGTGCCCTTTGCCGATCGAACCGCGCACGCGCGTCAGCTCAACTTCCAGCGTTAGCGTGTCGCCAGGCTTCACCTGATCCTTGAAACGAAACTCGTCAATGCCGGCAAACAGCCCGATTTTTCCTTGATGCTCCTCCATGCTGAGGATGGCGACAGCTCCGACTTGCGCCAACGCTTCCACAATCAGGACGCCAGGCATGACCGGATAGCCAGGAAAATGCCCCTGGAAAAACGGCTCGTTCACTGTCACATTCTTGATCCCGACTGCGCGTTTTCCTTGCTCCAGCTCTTCAATTTTGTCCACCAGCAAAAACGGATAGCGGTGCGGAATGATTTCCTGGATTTGCATAATATCAAGCGGTGCTTTAAATTCCATGTCTGATCGCTCCATTTCCATACTTTATCTGGGCTTGTCCGTGCATGAAGACCAGTTGGCAAACTGAGAATAAACGTAACTCCCGCCTCCGACAAGTCGGCATAGCGGGGTTAAAATAGAAGGGGCACTTCCTCCCCAAACGGGAAGTGCTCTTTTTCCATCCCTTACGTGCGGTTCAACAGCCGAAACTTCCCTAAATAGATCGCGCTCGTAATGAACGAGAACGCGATCACCGTCCACAATATCGCTTCGCTGTAATGATATCTATACATGACAAGCGGTATGACCAAATACAAAAGAACTGTTGTCAACTTGCCATATGCATTTGCTGGTACCGTTTTTTTGCCCCGGAAGTGGTAAATAGCTCCTGTTATTATCATGGCCAGATCACGCATAAAGAAAAACAGGGCGGCCCACACGCTGATCCGCTCTGTCAAAAACAATGAGGCGATCACCGCCAACATCATTAACTTGTCTGCCAGAGGGTCCAACATGATTCCGATTGTGGTCACAAGCTTATGTTTCCGCGCGATGTACCCATCTGCGATGTCCGTGACTCCCGCCAAAATCAAAATGCCCAAAGCGATTTCGACGTGAAAAGGAATCCCGGAGAAAAAGACATACAGGTACAAAGGGATGAGCACGATGCGAAAGATCGTAAGCAAATTGGGAAGATTCACGGACATCCCTCCGTAGCAAGAATCGTCGCTTCCTTTTTCAACCACTCGATCTATTATACTCTGTGGACAATCTGCGCAACAAGTCCCTCTAAAAAACAGGCAGCCCCAACCATCCGGTTCGGGCTTGTCCAGCTTGCTCTTCTCTTTTCGTTGCTTACGTATCTGCAAAAAGCAAGTCCCACATATGCTTGTATGTCCCGAGATCAAATACTTCCGCTGTCGGCTTGTGTCCCACTACTCCGTAGCCAATTACCAAACCGATGACGAGAGAGAAAAACAACAGGAGTGGGACCAGCACAATCTTGGCGACCGTCACTCGCCAGTTTCTGCCGCTCCGTTCCCGCTCTTTTGGCTTTTTCCTAACCTCTTCGGTATCACGCGGGAACCTTCTACCCTTCCCTTGTTCCATGCTCCTCTCCTCCGTCGTCACTGATTGAATGAATTATCTGCTGCGCAGCGAATTGGCAATTCCCATCATCTGATCGCTGATGCCGATGGCCCGCGAATTCAGTTGATAAGCGCGTTGAATGTTCACCAGTTGCGACATTTCCTCTGTCATCGTCACGTTGGAGCCTTCCAGTGCCCCCTGGCGCAGTGAAGCAATGCCTTCCTCAATGGCGTTGGCATACTTGGTCATCGGGTTTTCCCCGGAAGCAAGCTCGGCGTCGAACAAGTTTTGTCCCACCTGCTGCAATTGATCCGGATTGTCCACTTTCCAGACGCCGATCGTGCCATAGGAGACTCCATTGGCAGAAAGCTCGCCCTCTGGCGTAATTTGAATGTCTTGCACCGGCTCAGGCAAAACGATGTTCACACCGTTATTGTCCGTGAGAATGTGGCCGGATGTCGTGTGCAGCACATAGCCGCCCTCGTCATCATCGTATTGTACCTTGAAAGAGCCGTCGCGCGTAAGGCGACTTTCTTCCTGAATTACCGCTCCGGTTGCATCCTTGATTTTGTGCGTGACCAGAAAATAGCCCGGCCCTTCAATCAGCACATTCGTCGGCACATCCGTCAGCTTGACGCTGCCCTGACCGAGATCGAGCTTGGTCAAGCCGAGGCGGGCGCCACTGCCCACACGCAAGCCTGCAGGCGTATTGCGGTTTTGATTGTCCACTGCCGGCTGCTCGGTCATCGAATCGGCGAGAAGCTCGGAAAACGATGCCACTCTGCGCTTGTAGCCAATGGTATCAATATTCGCCAGGTTGTTGGCGGTATTGTCCAACGCCTGCTGAATGCCGCGCATGGCCGATGTCGAGATGTTAAGCGACTGCATCCTTCCTACCTCCTATTATCCATTTACCCGTCCGATTTCATTAGCGGCCTTGTCCAGCGTGCCATCAATTGTCGTAATCACCCGCTGATTCGCCTCATACGCGCGCAGCACGCTCATCATGCTTGTCATGGTTTGCGCCGGGTCTACGTTGGAGCGCTCTCTCCAGCCCTGCTGCGTGCCGTATCGCCCTGCAACAGCAGGCGTATCGTACTCTCCGGCTGCCAGTGCAGCCTGATCTTCTGCTTCCACGATGTCGATTGCTTGTACCTCTGCGTCGCCTTCATAGCGGAAGACGTTTGTTCCCTCGCGAACGAGCTTCTGCGGATCAGTCACGACGCTCAAGCCCAGTCGCGGATGGGCGGCAAGCGTCTGGTACTCCTCGCTCGCCGTATCCCGGTAGAGCAGCTCGCCAGCCTGATTGATTTTCAGGTCCTGGCCGACATTGATGCCGGTGTCCGGATCGTTCAGCCGAATCGCCTGATTTTGATTGTCGAGCACATAGTATCCGTCCGGCGTCACCAGGTATCCATCCGCATTTACGCTCCAGTTGCCGTTCCTCGTGTAGCGGATATCCTCTTGCTGAGCCGGCTGCGTCAAGTCCTCAATCCGTGCCACGCTGTAAAACAGCCGGCGTTCATTGCCGTCCTGATCGGGCTGCAGGTTGTCCAACAGAGCGACATCGTACGGATTGCGCGTCTCCTCGATGTCCCCTTGTGTAAAATTCGGGATGGCTTCCGACATGTACACGCCGGAGTTCAACCGTCCGATTACCGCAGGCTGTCCCGGCATATTCGGAATGCCAGGAAATTCAGGCCCTTCGGAATCGCGCATGCGCGAGAGTAGCTGTTCCGGAAACGCTCGCATCACACCCACGTCCTGTTTGTAACCAGGCGTATTGATGTTAGCCAGATTATTCGCCAGCGATTCTTGCCTGTTTTGCAAGGCCAGCATGCCAGATGCAGACGTATACAAGCCTCTTATCACGTCATCTTACCCCCTGAATAATCGCCTATTCGAGTGAGCCGGTACTTTGTCCAAATAGTCCAGCATCATTCCGGTTCCTTTGGCTACACACATCATCGGCTCTTCCGCTACCAGCACAGGAACCTTCAGCTCCTCTGCCAAAATCTCGTCGATACCGTGCAAAAGTGCGCCGCCGCCGGTCAGGAAAACACCCTTATCAATTATATCGGCAGAAAGCTCCGGAGGTGTTCGTTCCAAAACAGATTTGGAGGCTTGTACAATCGCGCTCACCGACTCGGCCAGGGCTTCTTGGACTTCGCCCGATTGAATGGTAATTGTTTGCGGCAAGCCGCTTACCATGTCTCGACCACGAATGTCCATTTCGTCCTGGCGCCCGCCGGATACGGTTCCGATCTGAACCTTGATATCTTCAGCCGTACGCTCTCCAATCAGCAGTTTGTATTTATTTTTTATGTACCGCATAATGGCCACATCGAATGTGTCTCCAGCTATTTTGATGGAGGAAGACGTGACAATATCGCCCATAGACAGTACCGCAACATCGGTCGTACCCCCACCGATATCCACTACCATATTGCCCGACGGCTGAAAAATATCCATCCCTGCCCCTACTGCGGCAACTTTCGGTTCTTCTTCGATAAATACCTGTCTTGCGCCGCCACTGCGCTCTGCTGCTTCGCGAATCGCTTTTTGCTCGACAGACGTAATGTTCGTCGGGCAGCAGATCAGAATGCGTGGGCGCGCAAACATGCTTTTCCCGCCGATTTTGTTCAAAAAGTGCTTCAGCATCGCTTCCGTAATCTCGAAATCCGCAATGACCCCTTCGCGCAAAGGTCGGATCGCTACGATATTACCTGGGGTGCGGCCCACCATGCGATGCGCTTCGTGCCCCACGGCCAATACTTTTCTTGTATTATTATCTATTGCCACGACAGATGGTTCGTCTAGGACTATCCCCTTGCCTTTTACATACACCAAGACATTGGCCGTCCCCAAGTCGATCCCGATATCTTTGCCAAACATGAAAGGTCCTCCCTGTTACCAGTTACATTTCTACCTAATATCATAGGCTCTTCTACGTGAGAGGACAAGGAAATTCTTTATTGGACACTTTCCTCCTGTTCCACGCGGACTTTTTTACTGCGCCGCTTGTACTTGATCTTGGTCGCTTCGCCTCCCCGAAGATGTCTGATGGCTTTGTGATATTCCAAAATTTCCTTAACCTGGTTAGCCAGCTCCGGATTTATTTCAGGCAGCCTTTCCGTCAAGTCCTTGTGCACTGTGCTTTTGGAAACACCGAACTCTTTGGCGATCATCCGAACCGTATTTCGCGTCTCTACTATATATCGGCCAATCTTGATGGTCCGCTCTTTGATGTAGTCGTGCACATTACTCGCCTCCTTGTATCTACATTGTCTGATACAATATATGGGTGCGTAGGGACACATATTCTACGTTTCCAAGCCTGACAAGCCAGCACGGCCGCATCTTTTTTCCACAGTTTGTACCAACAGCAAAAAAACACCCGCAAGACGCTTGATTTTGCAGGTGTTTTCCATGATTTCGCCTGTTATTGATTTTTTGCTTCCGCCTGCAGCAAATATTGCTGAGGGTTGACCGGCTTGCCGTCCACATGTACTTCAAAGTGGAGGTGGACGCCGAAGTCTTTTTCATACTCGTTGCGGCCGGCCGATCCGATGACCTGGCCCTGTGTCACTTCATCGCCCGGTTTGACTGTGATGTTTTCCAGGCTTTGATAAACGGTGACCATTTTGTCAGCGTGCTCTACCTCAACGGTTTTGCCGACGAGCGGATCATTCTCCACCTTGGTCACTTTTCCGGCGAGCGCAGCGACAACATCAAAGCTCTTGCCGTCGGTTGCCTTCAAATCAATACCCGTGTGCGGGTAGAAGGAATTGCCGTACTTGACGAGCGCTTTTTGCTGCTCGTCTTTGGACGCCTGCTCATCGTAGTAGCCCATTCCCAGCTCATACTGAACGTTTTTGCCTACAGGCCATGCCAACGGTTGAACGCCACTTGTTACAGGTACCGCTTCTTCGCTTTGCTCTGGTGTCTCAGGAGCCGCTGGAGTTGTCACTGCCACGTTATCCCCGACATTCGTCATTTTGGAGACCGTGTCCATGACGCTGCCCTGATACCACATCACAAAAGCGAGAATGATTGCTGCGGTTCCGATGTAGATTGCGGGGAACGCCCACTTCTTGCCCAAAACTTTTTTCCAAGAGCTTGCCTTCTTGAATGGAATCGGTTGATTTTGATTTTTTTGATCTTCCATTTTATTCATCACCTCATCCCTCAGTATCGCCAGAATTTTGGCGTATAAACCTGAGGGAGTAGGGAAAAGTAAAAATTTGCGTTCTTTTTTGCTAGGCGCGCAAAATTTGCGAGTATTCCTGCAGGCTGATTCCTTGATAGAAGTGCTTCACGATCTGCTCGGCGGTTTTTCCGCTCTTGGCCATGCCGTTTGCTCCCCACTGGCTCATGCCGACACCGTGGCCGTATCCTTTGGTCGTAATAAACACCTGATTCCCCCTGAGTTCCAACGAAAAGGACGACGAATTTAAATTCAGCTTTTCGCGAAATTCCCGCCCGCTGAACTCCTTGCCGCCAATGCTGATCTTGCCAACCCGATTGCCTGTCGTTCGCGACTCGATTCGATACCAGGCCCCACTTGAAGACGCCTCCTGCGCAAGCTTCACGCCCAGCTCTTTTTCCAGCTCTGCCGTCGACTTGACCACCGTTTCTTCATAACGGGGAGACTCGATATCCCACGGGCTGGCAACGCTTTTCAAATAAGGGATCGGCCTTTCCCAGTACTCATCCGAGTTTTCGGTGAAACCGTTGCTGGTGGAAAAAAACGTCGCATCAATCGGCTCTCCCTGGTACGTCAGCACGACACCCGCAGTTGCCTGAACGGCTTGCTCGATGCGCTTGCTTTTCCATTCGTATTGGTCCCCCCAGCGCTCGCGGCGCTGCGCTTCATCCATATAGACCTGATGCTGGACGGTATCCAGCACCTGTCCGCCTGCCGGCACGTCGTCGAACTTCCCTTGCTTCAACCTGCGCACGATATACGTTCGCGCAGCCATCGCCTGGGCTTTCAGCGCCTCCAGTTCAAATTCGGCAGGCATCTCGGCGGCTACCACTCCGGCAATGTACGTCTCCAGCGGCAGTGTCTCCACAACCTTTTTTTCTGTCCGGTAGACCTTGATGGAAAGCGACGGGGCAGTTCCGGCCATTGCGGGTTTGTCCTGCCCTTGGACGGCTGCGGCTGGCTGGGCGGCCGAATCGTGCGAGGGAGCAAACAGATAGACCAGCGCGGCCGGCATCAGGACGAGCAAGATCGGCAAAGTGATAAACCCTATGAGCAAGTAGCGTTTCATCAAGTGATCCTCCCCGTTAAGTGCTAGACACTTTCAGTCTATGTACTGCCGCAGACCGATAGAACGAGAGAGTAAGAGAGTCGCGAGAAAAGAAAAAAGACCCCCTGCTTTCGCAGAGAATCTTCGTTTTTGTCATATAGCTGACACATTGGTTACGCAAAATTAGGAGAGAAGCTTACCTTGATCGTATCCGGTACTACCGCTTCGCGCTTTTTCTCCTCTGGGCCTACGCGCTCTACATCTGCCCCAAGCGCCAGCAGTTTTTCCGTAAAGTTCACGTACCCACGGTCGATATGATGGAGAGCCGTAACCTCTGTCTCCCCCTCTGACACCAAGCCAGCCAGCACCAATGCGGCACCTGCGCGCAAATCAGTCGCTGCTACCTTGCTTCCGGTCAGCTTGGAGCCGCCTTCCACAATCGCACTGCGTCCTTCGATTTTGATATTGGCATTCATGCGGCGGAACTCTTCCACGTGCATGAAACGATTTTCAAAAACGGTTTCAGTCACGATGCTCGTTCCTTCTGAAACAAGCAAAAGCGCCATCATTTGCGACTGCATGTCAGTCGGGAAGCCTGGATACGGCAGCGTCTTGAGATCGACAGCCTTGAGCGGACCAGTCCGGCGAACGCGAATGCCGTTCTCCTGCTCGTCTACCTCTACGCCCATTTCCCGCAGCTTGGCAGTGACGGATTTCAGGTGATCGCAAATCGCGCCTTCCACAAAGACATCGCCACCCGTAATCGCTGCGGCTACCATGAACGTTCCCGCCTCGATCCGGTCAGGGATGACGCAATGCGTGCAGCCCTTCAGCTTTTCCACGCCTTCAATGCGAATAGAGCCAGTTCCCGCACCGCGGATTTTTGCGCCCATTCTGTTCAGGAAGTTGGCCAGGTCGACAATCTCCGGCTCCTCTGCCGCGTTTTCAATCACGGTCGTCCCTTCGGCCAAAGCAGCCGCCATCATGATATTTTCCGTTGCGCCGACGCTTGCGATATCGAGGTAGATTTTTGCCCCTTTCAATCGCCCGTCTGCTTTCGCTTCAATAAACCCTTGTCCGATCTCGATTTTGGCTCCCATAGCCTCAAACCCTTTTAGGTGTTGGTCGATCGGGCGGGTACCAATGGCACAACCACCTGGAAGAGCGACACGAGCCTGTCCTTTTCTTGCCAAAAGCGGCCCCATCACCAGGAAGGATGCACGCATTTTGCGGACCAGTTCATAGGATGCTTCCACGCTGGTGAGCTCGGAAGCATGGATTGTCAGCACTTCATGATCATATGTAAGGGAGATTCCCATCGATTTCAAGAGGTCGCATATCGTCCTGACATCGTCGAGAGCAGGTACATCCGAGATCACGCATGTTCCTTCTTCTGCCAGGATAGATGCTGCAATAATAGGGAGTACGGCATTTTTGGCGCCAGATACTTTCACATTACCGGCCAATGCCTTACCACCACGGACAATAATTTTATCCAATGTGTACCCCTCCGCGTGCTAATATTCCACTGTGATGATTGGCGTACCTACAGTGACCCATGTGCCAGCATTGCCACTGTCACGGTGTGTCGCCACTTGCAGATTCATCTTTTGCCCGTTTAACGCGATGAATGGCTCCCACAAAGGGGTATGTCCGGAAATACTGACAACCGTCTCATCTTGTAAACGTTCCAATTCTGTTGCCTGGAGGGTAGCAAAAATCGACATAATTTTACCCCCCTGTTGGTCAACACTCATCTTAACATTGTACAATCCGCGAATACAAGTGCTAATTTGCGGAATAAAGTCGGCATTTTTCAGGGCTTTCGCGAAGGTTTCTTGTATCTGCTCAATATATAGTAGGGATTCACGGCTTCCGGATAATTGCAGCACTAGATATGTGTCAAACGAACCATTTTTAGGAACGCCTGTCACCTCGTAGCGCACCGAAACGCCGTTTTGCTTGTATGTAGTCCGATACATAAGAACGTTGCTGTTCTGCGATTCCCCGTCAAGGGAAAGAGGGATCTCCAGCTTTTTTGCCCATGTCCGTGCCAACTCTTTGACTTCTTCCGGACGCAGCACTTCTCCCATTGCCACACGCGCGCGTACCTGGATGGATACGCCCGTTGCTCCTGAATCTTCGAGCGTTTGCATTAGCTTGCTCGCAACAGGTTTTGCTTCCGACGCCTGCGCAGGCATCCAGTACACAACACAAACTGCCAGCAATAGAGCAAGTACAAGCAGGCCAGACCATTTCCCCATTTAAATCCTCTCCCCATGTTTCATGGCTATCTCTTTGTACTTCTCATTTTGCACATGAAACTGGGTAGATATACCAGCAAACGCAATGAAGTTTGGTCAATCAGGAAAACAGGTTGCCGAAAGTCATGGACCAGCCCAAATAATCCAGGAAAAAGCGCGATACTTCGTAGCCGATCACGATCGACAAAAGAATTTGCAGCAGCTTGGCTTGCGCCCCCTGCGGATGCTTGACGATCTTTTCAAAGCGAAATGATTGCAGAGCCCACCAGGCGAGTGCAATGAATACAATCGACATGACGATGCTCAATACGCCGTACACTTCTTGCGGCATGGTTGTTCCTCCTCTTGCAAATCAGTAACCAAAAAAAGAAAAAGGGACAGCCCGAAAGCGAGCTATCCCTTCTATTGTACATGATGTAGCGTTCCGTTACGAGTATCACTGAAAGTTGGGAGGAAGCATGTTCCCAAAGTCAAACGACGGATTGAAATGAATCTGTACGTAATCGGTAACCAGACCCGGGAAGGCCCCGAAAAACACCGTCAAAAGAGCCAGGACGAAAACGAGAGTCCAGATGCCTTTTGGCACGGCGAGCGGCGCTTCGCTCGTCCCCGGACGCATGTACATCTGTCTGATAATCCCGAAGTAATAATAATAGGAAATGACGCTTGTGACGATCATGATCGCTGCCAGCCAGTAGTTTTCCTGGGCCAGAGCGCCCATGAACAGATAGAATTTCCCGAAGAATCCTGCGGTGACAGGAATGCCCGCCAGCGACAGCAGGAAAATGCTCATCGCAATCGCCATAATCGGCGAGCGGTGATACAAGCCTGCGAAGCCTTTGATCTCCTCTGTCCCTTGCTCGCGGGTGACAACCATGATGACCGCGAAGGCCCCGAAGCTGACGAGCAAATAGCCGAACAGGTAGAAAATCACTTCGCCGAAAAACAGCGTCGTCGGTGGCACGAACGGCACCAGCAAGTAACCCGCTTGCGCGATACCCGAGTAAGCCATCATGCGCTTGACGTTTGTTTGCCGCAGCGCCATCGTGTTACCGATAATCATCGAGGCTGCCGCCATCAGGCCGAGGTACAGGCTCCCTTCCTGGAAAAAGAAGCGGTTTGCCCCGTCGTTGACGTTAAAGAACGAGATCAGCAGGACGCGGAACAACAGCGAGAAGCCTGCCGCTTTTGATACGACCGCCAAAAACGCCGTGACTGGAGTCGGAGCGCCCTGGTACACATCCGGCGCCCACATGTGGTTGGGAGCCGCGGATATTTTAAAGGCAAGACCGACCGCCAAAAAGGCAAAGGCCATGTACACGAGGAACTGATAGCCGGCCATTCCGGCCTCTGCCAAGCGGAACGAGATTTCGTAAATATGCGTCGTTCCCGTCAGTCCGTACACGTACGACATCCCGAACAAGGTAACCGCTGTGGCGATTCCGCCCGAGACGACGTATTTGAAAGCCGACTCGTTCGACTGCAGCGACTTTTTCCGCAGGCCGACGAGCACATAGGACGACAGGGACAAAAGCTCAAGACCTACGAACAGCGTAATCAGATCGGCAGAGGACGCCATGACCATGGCCCCCAAAAGACCTGTCAGCATCAAATAATAGTACTCTCCCGTATGGGTAACCTCTCCCTTTTTCAAATACGAGAGAGAGATCAGGATCGCAAATGCCGTCCCGCCCAGGAAAAGCAGCTTGAACGCGTTGCCGTAGTCGTCAATGCGGATCATGTCCGCCATGTAGCTGTAGGGCTTGTCGAGCACATTGACGTTGACGAAGACAAAGACTGTCGCCAGCACTACCCCCACCAGGGACAGCCAGCCGATCACCTGCCTGCCAAGGCGCTTGCCCGCAAACAGGTCCAGGAGCGACAGAATCGTCGCAAATCCGAGAATGATAAATTCGGGCAGAAGGTAGCTCCAGTCATATGAGAAAATATCTTTTACGTCCATGGATTACCCTCCTATTCCCGTTACGATCGGTACGATCGTTTTCAGGGCCTGCTGCATCGGATTGCCCAAAATAGCCGGGTACACCCCGATGAGTATAATGAAGCCGAGCAGCACGACCATCGGAATCACTTCCATTGGCTGTGCGTCCGCAAGACCCGTAAAACGGCTTGGCGTAGGGCCAAATGTCGTCCGCAGGATCGCCCGTAGCAAATAAACGGCTGTGAGCACGATTCCGAGCGCCCCGACCGCGGCCAACACCGGCATCCGGCCGAACAGCCCGAGGAAAGCGAAAAACTCACTGATAAACCCGGACATGCCTGGCAGTCCCAGCGACGCCATCCCGCCAGCCAGGAAAATCCCGCTGACAAACGGCATGGATTTGGCCAGGCCGCCGAGCTCGTCGATCATCGAAGTCTGCGTCCGGTCCCAAATGACGCCGATCAGGAAGAACAGCAGCGCCGAAATAAAGCCGTGGGAAACGACCTGGAACATCGCTCCCTGAAAGCCGATCGAGTTCATCGCCGCAAAGCCAAGCAGTACGATCCCCATGTGGCTGATACTGGAATAGGCCAGAACCATCTTCAAATCTTTTTGCACAAAAGCGAGAACTGCTCCGTACAAAACGTTGATGATTCCCAAAACCGCCAGCCACGTCGAGAACTGATAGGCTTGCTCCGGGAAAAATCCGATGCCCATCCGCAAAAGTCCATAAGCCCCCATCTTCAGTAAAATGCCGGAGTGGATCATGACGATGGAAGGGGGAGCCTGTACGTGCACCTTCAGCATCCACGTATGGAACGGGAATACCGGCAGCTTGATGGCAAAGGCTACAAACAGCGCCAGGAACAGCCCGAGCCGGATCGCTGGCGTCAGCGCGGCAGTGACCGGATGCTCCGGTGTCGTCAGGATCGCGGAAATCTGATCGATATTCAGCGTCCGCATCACGACGAAAATCATGATGAAAGCCAGGAGCATGATGCCAGAGCCGATTCCGTTGTACAAAAGGAACTTGTTCGCCGCATGCTCCCGCTCGCCATAGCCCCAGATGCCGACGAGGAAGTACATCGGCACCAGCGTCAGCTCGAAGAAGATGAAGAACAAAAACAGGTTATCGGCGGCAAACACACCCAGCATCCCGATCAGCAGCAGGTGGAACAGGATGAAAAATTCCTTCAGCCGCTTTTTGATCTGCCAGGAAGCGACCGCTGCCATCGTGCCGATAATCGCTGTCAGCAAAATCAGCGGCATCGAGATGCCATCCACGCCCAGCTCGTAGTTGATTTCAAACGCAAAAACCGTCCCCGTCTGCGCAAGTCCGATCGGGATGGAAATCCAGTCGTGGCGCTCGACAAACTGAAGATTGGACGTATCGTAATTGAAAGCTCCAAACATCCAGAAGGCCAAAATCAGCGGCAGCAAGGTTCCCAGTACCCCCACCTGCTTGATTGCCCCGAATCGGCGGCTCGGGATGAAGGCGATGATAAGAATCGCCAGGAGCGGCGAAAACACCAGCGACGACAAAAGGATATTAGCGCCCGAATCCAAAGAGTCCACCTCCCTCGACCGTCAAACTGATGGCGATAATCAACAGCAGCAGACCGAACAGGACCATCGCCCCGTAAGACTGGATCTGACCGCTTTGCACTCGCGCATGCAGGGAGCCGATCCCTTGTGCAATCTTGGCTGTCAGCCCAACCAGGCCATCCACCACGTACTTGTCAAACCCGTTCAGGAAAATGCCCAGCCAGCCGAGCGGCCGCACAACGACATAGTGATACAGCTCATCCACATAGTATTTTCGGTAAGAGAGTCGATAGAGCCACGGCAGCGTTTCGGGAATGCTGTCCGGGGAAATCGACTTTTTGCCGTACATGAAGTAGGCCAAAATGACTCCGAGCACCGAGATGAGCAGCGCCACGATTTGCAGCCAGGACGCCGCATGC
The DNA here is from genome assembly GCF_004117055.1 of Brevibacillus agri. NCBI lineage: Bacteria > Bacillati > Bacillota > Bacilli > Caryophanales > Paenibacillaceae > Brevibacillus > Brevibacillus agri. The sequence continues at coordinate 1,021,351 of NZ_CP026363.1, read as the reverse complement.
TCTGTTCCCTCTCCAAAAATGCCTGTGATCGCCGTTCCCGTGCTCGTAGACAGGAGCCAGTCAGACAGCAGCGGAGCGTATGGCGTGTTCACAAAACCAGCCACAACCGCAAGCAGCGCCAAAATTAGCAGCGGACCAGTCATGACGCCTGGAGACTCGTGCGCTTCGTGCTTGCCTCTGGCCTTTCCGGCGAACGTGAGGAAAAACAATCGGAACATATAGAATGCGGTAAAGAAAGCTGCAACGAGCGCAATGACCAAAAGATCGTAGCGATGCGCCCCATACACAGCGCCCAATATCGCTTCCTTCGACCAGAATCCGGCGAACGGAAAAATCCCCGCGATTGCCAGACATCCGATCAAAAAGGTCAACGCCGTAACCGGCATTTTTTTCCACAAACCACCCATCTCGAAAACGTCCTGCGTATGTACAGCGTGGATTACGCTGCCCGCTCCGAGAAAGAGCAACGCTTTGAAAAAGGCGTGTGTCATCAGGTGGAACGATCCAGCCACATAACCGGCAGCTCCGGCGACGCCGAGCGCCATCATCATGTAGCCCAACTGGCTGACTGTCGAATACGCCAGCACGCGCTTGATGTCCCGCTGTGTCAAACCGATGGAAGCGGCAAAAATCGCCGTGATGCCGCCCACATAAGCCACCACCGTCAGCGCTGTTTCTGAGGCGATAAACAGTGGATAAGTAGCCGCCACCAGATACACGCCGGCAGCAACCATCGTCGCCGCGTGAATCAGGGCAGACACTGGCGTAGGACCTTCCATCGCGTCAGGCAGCCACGTATGCAGCGGGAACTGGCCTGATTTGCCCATCGCCCCGATAAAAATCAGAATCGCGGCAACGGTAATCATCCACGGCTCCAGCCGTCCGAGCGCCACACTCTCAAAAATCGCCCCGTACTCAAAGCTTCCTGTCCACCAGAACAACAGACAGATCCCGATGAACAGTCCCAGGTCGCCGATCCGCGTGACAATAAACGCTTTTTTGGCCGCAGCCTTCGCTTCCGGCTTGAAGTAGTAGTAGCCGACGAGCAGGAAGGAGCAGACACCGACCAGCTCCCAGAAAATGTACACTTGCAGCAGGTTCGGCGAAATCACCAGACCAAGCATGGAAAACGTGAACAGCGCCAGGTACTGGTAAAACACCGGAAAACGCTCGTCGCCGTGCATGTAGCCTTTGGAATAAATCTGAACCAGCAGGCTGACCAAGGTCACGATGACCAGCATCATTGCATTGAGCGGCGTTACCTCGAAGCCCATGTTGATGACAATGTCACCGACGTGCAGCCACTCTACCACGTAATTGTAGTCTGCTCCCCCATCCCGGAATCTCTGCCAGAAGGCGAGCACTGCGATCCCGAAAGAAACAGCCGTCAGCCCGATGCCGACGATGGCCGCTCCTTCTTTCAACTGGCGACCAAATGAAACGATCACGATGAAAGCAAGAAGCGGAAACAGAGGGATCAGCCAGGCGTAGTGCAAAAAAGTATCCATCTTTGTCCTCCTTATCAGGTCTCCATCTATCGTTTCATTTGGTCCATTTCATCCACGTTGACCGTTTCTCTGTTGCGGTAGAGCGCGATCAGGATCGCCAGACCCACTGCGACCTCGGCTGCCGCCACCGTCATGGTGAACAGCGTGAAAATTTGTCCGGCTACAGCGGGATACAAGCCGTATTTGGAGAAGGCGATCAGGTTGATATTGACCGCATTCAGCATCAGCTCGATCGAGAGCAGCACGACAACCGCGTTGCGCTTTGTCAGCGCTCCGTACAATCCGACGCAAAACAGAATCAGCGCGACCATTAAATAGGAGGTGATGCTTACCGTCATTCGTTATCCCCCTCCTTTTTCGCCATGATGATCGCACCGACCAATGCGACCAGCAGCAGTACGGACAACAGCTCGAACGGAATGACGTACTTGGTGAATACTTCAAGCCCGATTTCTTTGGCGTTGCTCACAGGCGATGCGGTTGGCGGCGGCGGTGCCGGCCACGGCGTGTTTTGCACACCCCAGAACAACAGACCGAACAAGCCGACGACAAAGAGCAGGATAAAGCGATTTTTCCACGTCCGTCCGGTTCCTTCATCCTGGGCATCGTGCTTAGTCAGCATGATACCGAACAGCATCAGGATGGAAATAGCTCCAGAGTAGACCAGCACCTGTGCTACCCCTACGAACTCCGCACCGAGCAAAACGAACAGTCCGGCGATGCTGATAAACGTAATCCCGAGCGAGATCACCATGTGTACGACACGCGTAAAACTAATCATGAAAACTGCGCCGCCAATCGTCAGGAGAGACAGGATAAAAAAGGCCACAAATTCGCCAGTCATGCTAGTTCTCCTCCCTGACGTTCGTATTGTTGTCATCCAGCCATTTCAGGTTTTTGTACAATTCGTCTCTGCTGTAGGCAGCCAGCTCGAAGTTGTTGGTCATCACAATCGCCTCGGTCGGGCACACCTCTGTACAGAGGTCGCACAGGATGCACAATTCGAAATTGATATCGTACGTATCAATAATTTTCCCCTTTTTCTCCGGGTCCGGATGGGGCTTCCCTGTCAGTTGGATGCACTCTGTCGGACAAATGCGCGCGCACTGGTTGCACACGATACATTTTTCCGGGGAAAAGTGCTGGACGCCGCGAAAACGTGGCGGCATGGGAAAGGGCACATCCGGGTAAAAATGGGTTATTTTTTTCTCCGTAAGCTTCTTAAATGTATATCCCAGGCCTTTGGCCAGTCCAAGCATGTATGTCACCCCTCAGATATTGAGAACTTGGCTTTCGCCTTGCCGATGGCGAAGCCTGCGCGTATAAACGTGGGACACCTAGCAGTTGCCTCGCTGCCGCGTAGAGCAGATTAGAACATGCCGTTCTGGTAGGAAACGACTACGGCCGTGAGCAAAATGTTGAACAAGGCCACGGGCAGCAGAACTTTCCAGGCAAACGACATCAACTGATCGACCCGCAAGCGCGGCATTGTGGCCCGAAGCCAGAACTGAAGGAAGATATACAGCGAGAACTTGACGACAAACCAGACGATGCCCGGGATAAAGTCCAAAGCCGGAACAATGGGCAGCCAGCCGCCCAAAAACAAAATCGTAATCAACGTACCCATCCCGAACATGTAGACGTATTCCGCCAGCATGAACATGGCAAAGCGGAAGCCGGAATATTCGACGTGGTACCCTGCCACCAGCTCCGACTCGGCCTCCGGCAAGTCAAACGGCGTGCGGTTCAGCTCGGCCTGGGCCGCCACGATAAAGACGGCGAAGCCGATAAACTGCGGAACGATATTCCAGACATCCCGCTGCGCCTCGACAATTTCCCTGAGATTCATGCTGCCCGTCAACAGAACGACACCCACCACGGACATGACTAGCGGCACTTCATAGCTAATCATCTGCGCAGCAGAGCGGAGACCCCCGATCAGCGAGTACTTGTTGTTCGAAGCCCAGCCAGCCGTAATCACGCCCAGCACGGTAATTCCCGACAGGGCGATATAGTACAGAAGGCCGATTCCCAAGTCGGCAAACTGGATGCTTTCCGTAAACGGCATGACGGCCAAAACCGCGAAGGCAGGCGCATAGGCGAGAATGGGCGCCAGTGTAAACAGCGCTTTGTCCGCATGCTTCGGACGCGTATCTTCTTTCAGGAGAAGCTTGGTCACGTCAGCGACGGTTTGCAAAAGCCCGAGCGGACCTACACGATTGGGTCCGATGCGCAGTTGCATCCAGCCGATGACTTTGCGCTCGAAGTAAATGGCGTACGTTACGAAACCAAGCAGGACAGCCAGCAGGAGCACCGCCGCCACGATAAACCAGAGCGTGTTTCCCCATGAGGGGGCTTGCTGCAGAAGCGCATTCATCAACAGTCAACCTCCCCGAGCACGATGTCGATGCTGCCCAGGATCGCGATCATGTTGGCAAGGCTTTCTCCCTGCAACAGTTTGGGCAGAATTTGCAGATTGGTAAAGGACGGACGGCGGAATTTCAATCTCCATGGCTTATCCTTGCCCTGGCTGGCAATGTAGCAGCCGATCTCTCCCCGCGGGGATTCGATGCGCACATAAGTCTCGCCTGCTGGCGGCCGGATGACGCGCGGCACTTTGCCGATCACTTCGCCCTCGCTCGGGAATTGCTCCAGAGCCTGCTCCAAAATGCGCAGCGACTGTTCGATTTCCGCCATCCGCACCTGGTAGCGAGCCATGCAATCTCCTTCTGTTGCGGTCGGGATATCGAAATCGAAGCGGTCGTAGATGCAGTAAGGCTCATCCTTGCGCAAGTCCCACTTGACTCCGGTGGCGCGGAGCATGACTCCGGACAACGAGTAGTCGAGCGCCGTCTTGGTGTCGAATGTGCCGATGCCTTTGATCCTGCTGATAAAAATTTCATTTCCCGACACCAGTTGATGGTAGTTGTTTAGTTCTTTCTTCATGTATTGGACGAATTCCTTCGCCTTGTCGATCCAGCCTGGAGGCGCATCCCATTTGACGCCGCCAATCCGCATGTAGTTGAAGGTCATCCGCGCCCCGCACAGCTCGTTGAACAGGTCGAGAATCATTTCGCGATCGCGGAACGCATACAGAAACGGGCCCATCGCGCCGATGTCAAGCAGGTATGTTCCCCACCAGACCAGGTGGCTGGCAACCCGGTTCAGCTCCATGGCAATCAGCCGCAAAAACTGGGCACGCTCTGGTATTTCCAGTCCCATCATCGTTTCCACTGCGTGACAAAGGACGTAGTTGTTGGTCATGGCGGACACGTAGTCCATCCGGTCTGTGTAAGGGATGATTTGCGTGTAGTTCAGGTTTTCCGCCAGCTTTTCTGTGCCTCGGTGGAGGTAGCCCATCACCGGAATCGCTTCCTTGATGGTTTCCCCGTCGATTTTGACGACCAGACGGAAAACGCCGTGTGTACTCGGATGCTGTGGCCCGACGTTCAAGAGCATCTCTTCCGTGCGAATGCCCGTTTCAGAAGAGGTATCGACATTTGTTGTGAGGATGTTTTGGTTCATCTGTTAAACCTCCTCGTCGTATTGCACATAGTCTTTTCGCAGCGGATAGCCTACCCAATCATCCGGCAGCAAAATTCGACGCAAATCGTTATGTCCCGGGAAATGAATCCCCAACAAGTCAAAAGTCTCTCTCTCGTTCCAATTTGCGCCATGCCATATATCCATGACAGACGGGACAGATGGCTGTTCCCGGTTTGTTTTGACTTTTACAGCCAAACTTTGTCGGTTTTTGTAGGAGTAGAAGTGGTAGTAAACCTCCATCCGGTCCTCATAGTCGACACCGTGCAAATCAGATAAGTAATCGAATGCCAGCGGCTCGTCTTCCTTCAGAAACCGGGCGATTTCATGCCAGCGCTCTACCGGGATCACCAGCGTCGGGACTTCCTTGCCCAGCTCGTTAATGTAGGCGGCCTCCAGTACTTCCTTGCCAAACACTTCTGTAATACGCTGCACGTACTTGTCGAGATACGGCTGATTTTTGGAAGGAGCTTTTGGCGCTTCCTCCGCAGCCGGAGCATCTCCCTGCGCAGCTTTCGCCTTTGCTGCTGCTGCGGCTGCGGCCTTGGCTTTTGCAGCGGCTGCTGCTTTTGCCTTGGCGTCGTCATCCCCGCCTTCTGCTGCTTGCCCGCCTGCTTCCCTGGCGGCCTTCGCCTTCGCTGCTGCCGCGGCTGCGGCCTTGGCTTTTGCGGCAGCAGCCGCTTTTGCTTTCGCATCCGCGTCGGCACCGTCTGCTGTCGGAGCAGCATCACCTTGCTGGGCAGCCTCTTTGGCTTCTTTCGCAGCTTTTGCCTTCGCCAAAGCTTCAGCAGCGGCAGCTTTTTTCGCAGCGGCTTTTTCCTCTGGCGTCATTTCCGAGACGGGCTTTGCGGCCTCTGCTTGCGGTTCTGCTGCTTGGGCTTGCGCGGGAGCTTCCTCGGCTTCCGGTTCCGGCTGTGGAGCCTGCCCTTCCTGTTCTCTTAATTTTCGCAAAGCTTCAGCCTTGGCACGGGCTTCAGCGGCGGCCTTCGCTTTTTCCTCCGGCGTTGGCTTGCGTTTTTCGTCGCTCATTGACTGGTCACCCGCTTCCCAGTCTTCGCTTCGTAGCGAATTTTTTCCTGGAGCTTGTTGATTCCGTAAATCAGGGCCGCTGGGTTAGGCGGACAGCCCGGAATATATACGTCGACAGGAACGATCTGATCGACACCTTTGACCACGCTGTACGAGCGTACGTAAGGGCCTCCCGCCGTCGCACAGGACCCCATGGCGATCACCCATTTCGGCTCAGGCATCTGATCGTACAAACGGCGCAGCAGCGGAGCCATTTTTTTCGTGACGGTTCCAGCGACGATCATGACATCGGATTGTCTTGGCGATGCCCGGAAGATCACGCCGAACCGGTCCAGGTCGTAACGCGCTCCACCTGTTCCCATCATTTCGATGGCGCAACAGGCCAGACCAAAAGTCAGCGGCCAGAGCGAGTTGCTGCGGACCCAGCCTTTTACCGTTTCCAATGTCGTAAACATGACGTTGCGATCGAGTTCTTCTTGCAATTCAGGCGCAATGCTTGTCAGATCTAGTTCCATTCCAGCACCTTCTTTCTCCACGCGTAAATCAACCCTACTACCAGCAAGGATATAAAGATGACCATCTCGACCAGGGCGAACAGCCCCAGCTCTTTGTAAGCGACGGCCCACGGGTACAGAAAGAGCGTTTCTACATCAAAAATGACAAACATGAGGGCGAAAATGTAATACTTCACGTTGAAGCGTACCCAACTGTCACCAACAGGAATGTTACCGCTTTCATATGTGGTTTGCTTCTCCCGTGTCGGTTTCTTTGGACGCAGTAGTGGACCAACGAAACTGACCGTAGCAACGGGCAACAACACACCCAGAATCAAAAAGATCGCGACAATAACATAATTGTTGGTATAGATCTCATTCACCCACGTTCCCTCCGCTCGTAAGAAAGATTTGAATCTGTCTTGCGCTGCCCTCCGGAAGAAGTAATCACTTCATCAAAGGGGTACTGCTCGCAGCATCGCAGATGAAGGTATGAACGTTGTCGCAGCCCGATACTGCTAGAAAAAAATACCTTTATCATTATATCAAATTGCCAATTAGGTGTCTAACGAAAGCCTTCCTGTAGTGCCATATAAAGGGAAAAACTCAGAGAAATCTCCCTAAGTTTTTCCAGCATCATATAATAGCCAAACGAATATGCCCGTCTGGCTCTCTTATTCCGTTGATTATTGAACGTTGCTTGAAAACTGCTGACCGAGGAAGTCCTCGTAAATGCGCTCCCATACGATAGTGAAGTTCAGCTTCTCATCGTCTGGCAGCTCCAGCATGTTCTCAATCGCTTCTTCCATGTACGGAGTCAGCTTAATCAATACTTCAGCAAGCATTTGATCGTTTGTGTTCAGCATTTCTTTCATTTCTGCCTTGGAGATGCTGAACGTGTTTTCTTCGCGTTCATGCAGCATCATGACCAGGCGGCTGAAAATAGGGTGCACCAGCGCTTCCAGCTTCACATGCGCCAAAGCCAGCGATTCCACCTCGCTCAGCTTGAACAGTTGGGATGCATCTGGGAACGGATGGATCGGTATATCCCACGCATCCTCGTTGTCTATGACCAGACCCCATTTGACGAAAAGCTGGATCGCTTCCGCACGGGATGTCGGATAATCGTAGTCGGAGCGTTTCAGGAACGATTTGAAGCGGTTCAGCAAGTTGACATAGCCCTCGTAGTCCGCTTCTGATTTAAAAGCTTCCTTCACAGGCTCGGAAAACGTGCCTTTCAATGCTTCGATTTCATCGAGTCCTTTTTCCATCTCCGCTTTTGTTTCGTACTCTGTGACGACAAAACACAGGGACTGGAACAGGACATTCATTTCATGAGACAGCACGCTCGACCAGCCGTTGGCCGTAAAGCCGCTAGGAATCACTACGCCATCCTGATTGTGGCGAATATCGCGAATGGTTTGCATCAGTTACACTCTCCTTTAATTCCAAAAGCCAGTGCCGCACCTTATGCTGTCGCAACAAAACCACGTCCGGCGGCAGGGCATTAGGTCTATTATACACAGAAACGATAGGCAATTACCAACTGGAAATATCATGCCCCGCAAGCATGTATAACCATACATGCCGTGCAACCGAAAAATCCCCGCAGCCACATGGGCGCGGGGATATCAAGCTTACGCTTACTTCTTTACGTCGAGACGTGCCATCGCACGCTGTAGCGCACGCTCTGCGCGCTGGACGTCGAGTTCGGCATATTTCTCAGCCAAACGCTTTTCGGCACGAGCTTTCGCTGCCTTCGCGCGTTCAACATCGATGTCTCCCGGCAATTCAGCCGTTTCAGCAAGGATGGTTACTTTATCGCCGCGCACTTCCATGAAGCCGCCGCTTACAGCCATCTTTACTTCGTTATCGCCTTCTGTCTTGATCCGAACCGGCGCTATTTTCAGCGGGCTTACCAGCGGCATGTGGTTCGGCAAAATACCGAGATCCCCTTGAACGCCGCGAGCAATGACCATTTCAGCCTGACCGCTGTAGACAACCCGTTCAGGAGTTACGACTTCAACTGTCATCTTACTCACTTACTCGTCTCCCCTTTCCAGGGTGTCTTACGCCATTTTCTTCGCTTTTTCTACCGCTTCTTCAATGGTTCCTACATACAGGAACGCGCCCTCTGGCAGATGGTCGTGCTTGCCTTCGAGGATTTCCTTGAAGCTGCGAACGGTTTCTTTCAATGGTACGTATTGGCCTGGGTTACCAGTAAATTGCTCGGCAACGTGGAAGGACTGGGACAGGAAGCGTTGAATGCGGCGTGCGCGGCCAACGACTTGCTTGTCTTCGTCGCTCAGTTCGTCCATACCAAGGATCGCGATGATATCTTGCAGTTCTTTGTAGCGTTGCAGAATTTTTTGCACGCCACGAGCCACATCGTAGTGTTCTTGACCAACTACTTCAGGAGTCAGAGCACGGGAAGTGGATGCGAGTGGGTCAACCGCAGGGAAGATACCTAACTCAGCGATGGAACGCTCCAGGTTAGTAGTCGCGTCCAAGTGAGCAAACGTAGTCGCAGGAGCCGGGTCAGTATAGTCATCCGCTGGTACGTAGATCGCTTGAATGGACGTTACAGAACCTTTTTTGGTGGAGGTAATGCGCTCTTGCAACTGACCCATTTCGGTAGCAAGTGTTGGCTGGTAACCTACCGCAGATGGCATACGGCCCAAGAGAGCGGAAACCTCGGAACCCGCTTGAGTAAAGCGGAAGATGTTGTCGATAAACAGAAGAACGTCGCGGCCTTCTTCATCACGGAAGTACTCCGCCATGGTCAGACCAGTCAACGCTACGCGCAGACGCGCACCAGGCGGTTCGTTCATCTGACCGAATACCATCGCGGTTTTCGGCAGAACGCCTGCGTCTTTCATCTCGTGGTACAGGTCGTTACCTTCACGGGTACGCTCCCCTACACCAGCGAATACGGAAATACCACCGTGCTCTTGCGCGATGTTGTTAATCAGCTCTTGAATGGTAACGGTTTTACCTACACCCGCACCACCAAACAGACCGATCTTACCACCCTTGATGTACGGAGCCAAGAGGTCAATTACTTTGATCCCTGTTTCCAGGATTTCAACAGTAGTTGCTTGGTCTACGAACTCAGGAGCTTTGCGGTGAATTGGGTCGCGACGATCTACTTGGCCGAGGTCTTGCAGGTCAATCGGCTCTCCCAATACGTTGAATACGCGTCCAAGGGTTACCGCACCCACTGGAACGGAGATAGGCGCACCTGTGTCAACGGCTTCCATACCGCGAACCAAACCGTCGGTAGAAGACATCGCAACAGTACGAACCAGGTTGTCACCCAGGTGAGTCGCAACCTCAACTGTCAAGTCGATGTCGCGCTCGCCAGCGCTTTGTGCTTTATGTTGAATCTTGATCGCATTGTAAATGGCAGGCAGGTGTCCACGGTCGAACTCGACGTCAACAACTGGACCCATTACCTGAACCACGCGTCCATTCGCCATCTTACTTCTTCCCTCCTGTAAAGCTAAATTGGGAGCTATTCGCTGCCACTTACGCTTGTGCGTTTGCACCTGCAACGATCTCGGAAATCTCTTGCGTAATCGCTGCCTGACGGGCACGGTTGTAGATCAACGTGTAACGGTTAATCATATCTGTTGCGTTGTCTGTCGCGTTGCCCATTGCAGTCATACGGGAACCTTCTTCGGAAGCCTTCGCTTCCAGAAGCGCACTGTACACCAGTGTTTCCGCGTATTTTGGCAACAGATCAGCCAGAACTTCTTCCGAGGACGGCTCATACTCGTAATTGATTGTGCGCACATCGTTGCTCTCGGGAGCTTCCAGTGGCAGCAATTGTTTTACGGTAGGTATTTGCGAAATTGCACTTTGGAACTTGTTGTAGCACAGGTACAGCTCGTCGATTTGCTCGTTCGCGAACATCTGGACGGCCGCACCGGCAATTTTCTTGATATCAGCAAAGGCCGGGCTGGCTGGCAGACCCGTTACTTCTTCCAAAAGCGGATAGTTCCGTTTGCTGAAGAAGTCGCGCCCTTTGCGTCCGATTACAAAAATGCCGTACTCGTCCTTGGACTTGTGTTTTTCGCTGATGGTGGTAACCACTTTGCGAAGCATGTTGGCGTTGTATCCGCCAGCAAGTCCACGGTCCGAAGTGATGACAATGTAACCAGTCTTTTTCACCGGACGTTTTTGCAGCATCGGATGCTTGGAACCAGATGTTCCGCTCGCAATGCTCGCAATCACTTCCTGGATCTTGTCAGCGTAAGGACGTGCTGCCTCAGCCTTCTCCTGGTTGCGGCGGAGCTTCGCAGCCGCCACCATTTTCATCGCTTTCGTGATTTGGCGCGTATTTTTGGTACTTTTAATACTGCGTCGAATCTCACGTATTCCTTTTGCCACTCGTTTTCACCACCTTGAGAACGCATGCCCGGGCTATTGGCCCGGCATGCATCTGATGTCTATCAGGTTAACGATTAGCGAGTTACCGAAAAGCCTTTTTTGAACTCTTCGATCGCTGCGTTCAGTTCTTTTTCATCTGGGAGGTCTTTCGTAGTGCGGATGTGCTCCAACAGATGTGGTTTGTTGGAATCCAGGAAAGACAGCAGCTCTTTCTCAAAGCGGCGTACATCTGCTACTGGAATGTCATCCAGGTAGCCGCGAGTCGCGCTGTAGATGGAAGCAACTTGCTTCTCAACTGGCATTGGATCGAACTGGCCTTGCTTCATGATTTCCATCAAGCGCTCACCGCGGGTCAGACGAGCCTGGGTAGCTTTGTCCAGATCGGAACCGAACTGAGCAAACGCTGCAAGCTCACGGTATTGAGCCAACTCAAGCTTGAGCGGACCTGCTACCTTTTTCATCGCCTTGATTTGCGCGGAACCACCTACACGGGATACGGAAAGACCGGTGTTAACCGCTGGACGTTGACCTGCGTTGAACAAGTCTGTCTCCAGGAAGATCTGACCGTCCGTGATGGAGATCACGTTGGTTGGAATGTACGCGGAAATGTCACCCGCTTGGGTTTCGATGAACGGCAGAGCAGTAATGGAACCTGCGCCCAGGTCATCAGACAGTTTCGCAGCGCGCTCCAGCAAGCGGGAGTGCAAGTAGAATACGTCACCAGGATACGCTTCGCGGCCTGGAGGACGACGGAGCAACAGGGACATTTCGCGGTATGCAGCAGCCTGTTTGGACAGGTCATCGTATACGCACAGAACGTGTCCGCCTTTGTACATGAAGTACTCAGCCATAGTAACACCAGCATAAGGAGCCAGATACAGCATTGGCGCTGGGTCGGAAGCTGTAGCGGAAACGACGATGGTGTAATCCAGAGCGCCTGCTTTACGCAGGGTTTCTACGATGTTCGCAACGGTCGATTGCTTTTGACCGATCGCTACGTAGATACAAATCATGTCTTTGCCTTTTTGGTTGATGATCGTGTCGAGCGCCACTGCTGTTTTACCAGTTTGGCGGTCACCAATAATCAACTCACGCTGTCCGCGGCCAATCGGGATCATCGCGTCAATCGCTTTGATACCTGTTTGCAGCGGCTCGTGTACGGATTTACGCGCCATTACGCCAGGAGCTGGGCTCTCGATCGGGCGGTAGCCGTCGTTTGCGATAGGGCCTTGACCATCGATTGGTTGACCCAGCGGGTTTACTACGCGGCCGAGCAGCGCTTCCCCTACTGGAACTTCCATAACGCGGCCGGTACGTTTTACGGTATCGCCTTCCTTAATGTCGCGGAAAGGTCCCATAATAACGACACCCACGTTGTCTTCTTCCAAGTTGAGTACCATACCCATTACGCCATTTTGGAACTCGAGGAGCTCCCCTTGCATGGCCTTTTCCAAACCGTGAACGCGGGCAATACCGTCACCTACCTGGATGACTGTGCCTACATCTACAACTTCGATTTCAGATTTAAAATTAGCGATCCGCTCTTTGATGAGGGAGCTAATTTCCTCTGGTCTGATTGCACTCACTTAATTCACCCCATTCATCCAACTTCTTAAAAGACCGAGCTTTACGCTTTTTGCGCAAAGGTTTCCAGCTTCGTTTTCAGGCTGCCATCGTACAGACGGTCGCCGATTTTGATAATAATGCCGCCGAGAATCGAAGGGTCTACGACCGTTGTCATCCGCAGCTTTTTATTTACCGTTTGTCCGAACTTGTCAGCGAGCTCCGCCTGTTCTTGTTCAGAAAGCGGCTTTGCGCTTGTGACGACAGCATCTGCATAGCCACGCGCTTCGTTTGCCAATTGTACAAAGGAGCTGTAGATGTCCGACAGTTGAACTTCCCGTCCGTTGTCAATCAGGACGTTCAGGAAGTTGAAGCTCTCTTCCCCTACATGGCTTTTGAACAGCTCTTCAACCAGTTTGCCCTTTGCATCTGCCGCGATGTGCGGGTGCTGTATGATCTTTTTCAGATCTTCGTTGCCCTCCACAGCCTGCACGATCGCACCAAGGTCAGCTTCCACCTGATCGATCTTGCCACGCTCGCTCGCTACTTCAAAGAGAGCGCGAGCATAACGTTTTCCTACTGCGCTACTCATAGGCGATCTCCTACTTGAGCGAGGAATTTGTCAACAGTAGACTTTTGCGCTGCTTCGTCCAGTTCTTTTTCGATAATCTTGGAAGCCAAGAGAACGGAAAGACCTGTCATTTGCTCGCGCAGTTCGAGTTTTGCTTTTTCTACTTCACGTGCCAGCTCAGCGCTTGCGTCCGCTTTCATACGCTCGGATGCAGCTTGAGCTTCTGCCACGATTTTGCTTGCTTCATCAGACGCTTGCTTGGTAGCGCGGTCGATGATGGCTTTGGATTCAGCGCGAGCTTCGTCCAGTACGCGGCGTTGCTCTGCCAAGAGAGCCTCTGCCTCCGCACGGTTGCGCTCAGCCGATGAAATTTGATTTTCGATATGCTGACGACGTTTTTCCATGATGCCAACGATCGGGCCCATGGCAAGTTTACGAACCAGCAAGAGCAACAACAAGAACACAATTGCTTGGGTTAAAAGCGTTCCCCACTCCAGGGACACCGCTCCAAAGTCGAGCATTCGTTTCACTCCTTCCTGCGAAAAGAAAGATGTATCATCACGGTATGAACCGCTCTTTGCCAAAAAACTGGCTTCACGTTTGCGGCGAAGCTTCAAACTTCTTGTCGAATGAAAGCATAGGCCTCCACTCGCTCAAAAATAGAGGCGGGTATCAAGCGCCCGCCTATTGTTACCAATTGCTCGCTGACTACATACGACCGAAGAGAATGAAACCGATCGCTACAGCGATGATCGGAACCGCCTCTACCAGACCGAGACCCAGGAACATGAGACCCATGAGGTTACCACGTGCTTCTGGTTGACGAGCTACACCTTCAATTGTACGGGAGATTACCAGGGAGTTACCGATTGCTGCGCCAAGAGCAGCGAGACCAAATACGATACCAATTGCAAGAGCCAAACCTTCCATTGTTTAAAAACCTCCTTAGTGTTGTGAAAAGCGAATATAAAATCGGGGAAATGCTGATTAGTGATCTTCATTCACTTGCTGAGACAGGTAAACCATCGCCAGCGTAGTGAAAATGAATGCCTGTACGGAGCCGACAAACACGGAGTAGCCCAGCCACAGGAACAGCGGAATGCTTCCGAAGATCCCTACACCCAAGAGGAAGGCGATCAAAACCTCACCCGCAAAGATGTTACCGAATAGACGCAAAGGCAGCGTCAGCGGCTTGATGATGAACTCCTCCAGAATGTGAATCGGATTCAGGAATGTATGTTTCAACCATCCACCGAAGCTCTTCTTGATGCCCAAGTAGTGAGCGTACAGCAACACGATGAACGCGAGAGCGAAAGTTACGCTCGGAGTTGCGGTTGGCGATTTCCACCAGCCGATGACAACACCGTGTGAATGCGGATCGGTTGAGTTCAGCTCTTCCTCAAGCTTAGCCAACTTTTGCTGCTTCGCCTCTTCGCTCGTAGAAGCCGTCAACATGTCTTTAACCTTTTCGCTTACTTGATGGTCAGGACTGTTGTGGTGAGCTGTATTTACGTTAAATACGAGACCCAGTTGGTTTCCCAGGAAGATGTAGAGGAACAAAGTCAGCGCCAGCGAGACAAAACCCGCAGCCTTTTTCGGTGAGATATAGCTTTTTGTAATACCGGTTACGAAGTCTACAATCCATTCCATCACGTTTTGCGCGCCGCTTGGAGTAGCGGAGGTCAGGTTGCGAGTCATCCCGATACAGAGCAAAAGCACCACCAGAGAGGTTACCAAAATCATGAGAATAGTGGAGATGTCAAATACCATGCCCAACCATTCAAATCGCAGAGAATAATGCATGTATTTCACCCCTTTCTTCCGCGCGAGTATATTGCTTAGCGTGCATGTGTAAAAAGAATTCTACTATCTATTTAAAGGAGCGATACACAAAAAGGAAGCTGAGAATCTGAAAGAGGAACAAGCCGATCAACACTCCGGCCAGTCCGAACAAATGAGGGAAGCGCATAGTTAAAAAGACAGCAAAGCCTGCCACGACCAATCGTTGCAGCATACCTGTCCCTTTGGGCCGCACGCCTGGATCAACAGCCATCTGGCCAATTCGCCAAGTTTTGCTGAAGAGGACCGTGCCATTCACTAGACTGCCAGCCATCCCGAGCAGGAGGCTTTGCAAAAAGAAACGATAGGATGGCAACAGCGCCCAGAGTATCGCGGCGATTGCCATACAGAAAAAGGCATAGCGAAACGTGTATCGCATTGCCGAAGAAAACGTTTGCATGTCCCATCTCCCTAGAGGTAACCGCGAATGATGCGGTAGACGCTGTACACGCCTATTCCTAATCCCGCGAGCAGTCCAACCATCAAAAACAACGGATTGGTAGCGAAAAGGCCATCCAGGTATTTTCCCAGAAAGACTCCCGCAACCACGCAAACGGCCATATCGACACCAATCAGAGTGACCAACGTGATGGCTCGCCAAGGATTATCAATTTTCGACACGGAACAACATTCTCCTTTCATGCATAAGGAGAGGGCTGGTGTCAAGTGCCCCTTTGCCCTCATCCATATTAACGAAGAATTATTCCCTTTGTCAACGTTCGTCTTGTTCTGTACACAAAGCGTTCACAATTGAAAATCTACATTTTTTCAACAATCGTCGAAACCCCTTGTCCGCCGCCGATACACAAGGTTGCTAAACCATATTTTGCCCCTTCGCGCTTTTGCAATTCGTGAACAAGTGTCACTAAAATTCTCGCCCCGCTTGCGCCAATTGGATGACCTAGCGCGATCGCTCCCCCGTTAACGTTCAGCTTTTCGCGGTCGATGCCGAGCGCTTTGCCCACAGACAGCGACTGGACGGCAAAAGCTTCGTTCGCTTCGATCAGATCCATGTCGGACAATGACAGTCCTGCCTTCTCCAAAACGCGCTTGGTCGCGGGAACAGGCCCGTAGCCCATGATGCTCGGATCGACCCCTGCGCTGGCGTTGGCCACGATGCGCGCGAGCGGCTTGACGCCCAGTTCTTCCGCTTTTTCCCTGGTCATAATCAACAGGGCCGCCGCGCCGTCATTAATGCCGGATGCGTTGCCCGCTGTCACGGTTCCGTCCTTTTTAAAGGCTGGCTTCAGCTTGGCGAGCATCTCTGCTGTCACGCCGGCACGCGGAAACTCGTCGACGGAAAACAGAACCGGATCGCCTTTGCGCTGCGGAATCGGAACGGTCACGATCTCGTCCTGAAAACGGCCGCTTTCCAGAGCCTTCTGGGCTTTTTGCTGGCTCCACGCCGCAAACTCGTCCTGTTCTTCCCGTCCGATCTCGTATTTGGCGCACAGATTTTCAGCCGTGATTCCCATGTGGTAGTCGTTGAATGCGCACC
Source organism: Brevibacillus agri (assembly GCF_004117055.1). NCBI lineage: Bacteria > Bacillati > Bacillota > Bacilli > Caryophanales > Paenibacillaceae > Brevibacillus > Brevibacillus agri. The sequence continues at coordinate 1,004,914 of NZ_CP026363.1, read as the reverse complement.
AAAGACCATCGCGGATCATCGTGTCGACCACCTTCTGGTCACCCATGCGGTACCCGGAGCGCGCTCCCTCCAGCAAGTAAGGGGCCTGACTCATGTTTTCCATGCCTCCTGCCAGCACGACCTCGGCGTCTTCACTCAAAATCGCCTGCACAGCCAAATGAACGGCTTTCAGTCCTGAGCCGCATACTTTGTTAATCGTCAAGGATGGCACCTCGTGCGCCAAGCCTGCTTGAATGGCAGCCTGACGAGCAGGGTTTTGTCCCAGACCTGCGGACAGCACGTTCCCCATAATCACTTCATCGACTGCATCCTTGGACACACCTGCGCGCTCCAAAGCTGCTTCGAGGACGATTCCGCCCAGCTTTGTCGCGCTGATTCCAGCAAGCGTGCCCTGAAAGCTGCCGATAGCCGTGCGCACTGCGCTTGCGATAACGATTTCCTTTTGACCCATCTTCCATACACTCCTCGAATGAACAGGATAGCCAACCTTCTTAAAATTCCATATTTTTGTACGGATTCCTGCTAAGAAATCGTTTTCACGTTAGAAAAAGCATCTCGCCTCCGGAAACGCTGCAAAAAGCGGAAGACGTTTTTTCTATACGCGTACGGGCGTGCTCGTGATCGTGCTACTCAAGCGCACGATCACGCTTTGGCAATCTGGGCGGCTACCCGTTTGGTGGCGATTGGACTGCCTTGGCAGTGCCGATGCGGCCCGCTTACGGACGCGGCTGGCGAACCCCGCTGATGTAGAGCAGATCGTAGGTAACCCGCACGCCATGCTCTCCGCCGTACGTCCTCTCGTAATAGTCCATCATCGCCAGCAGCAGCCTCCTTCGGCCCAGTCCCGCACTCTTGTCCTCACTCGCATTGGCGCCTACTGCCTTGACCGCGTGCAAAAAGTCCGAAACGCCCGGATAGGCCAGCACCACCTTTTGCGTCGTTGCCCGCAGGGAACTCATTCCCGCCGCCTCCAGCATGGACAGCCACTGCTCCGCCGATAGAAACGACAGACCGTGCCGTACCCCTTTTTCGCCCAGACTGGCGTGGGCATGGGCAAACGAATCGTGCAGTTCGCAAAAGGTGTCCGGCCCGAAGGTGGAAAAATAGAGCGGAGCGTTTGGCGCAAGCAAGCGGCACAAGCCACGGATGGTCTGCTCGGGACGAAAAAACCACTGGAAGCAGGCTCCTGATACAATCAAGTCTTTGCACGCCGCCGGCTGCGTCCAGACCCATTCCTCAGCATCGGCCTGGTAAAAGCTTCCTGTCAGGCCGAGACGGGCAAGACTGGCCTGTGCCTGCGCGATCATCCCTGCTGCGAGGTCAATCGCCTCGTAATCGGCATGGGGGTACTGGCTCCGAATCAGACGGGTCAGCCCCCCTGTGCCGCAGCCGACCTCGAGGATGCTGGCGACCGCGTCCCGGGGAATAGCCGTCTGAACCATTGCGCTCAGTCGATTCGCCATCTCCTTTTGCACGATGGCGTACTGCTCATAGGAGGCTGCCTTGTTACTGAACCGATGCTTGACCGTGTTTCTGTGCAATCTGCTTCACCATCCTCGTTACCGCTGTCCCGACCACGTCCGGGTAAAAAATGTGGGGCGCGTGGCCGCAGTCTTGCAGCCGCACAAACTCAGCAGCCGGCAGCGCGCCTGCCAGCTCCTCGCCCGCTGCCAGCGGACAGATGAGGTCGTCTGTTCCGTGAATGACGACGGCAGGACAGAAGAGTGACGCCGCTTTATGCCGACAGTCCTCGCTTGCCAGGTAGTCGAGACCCGCGAGCAGCGCTTGCTGGCTCCACTGCGCCCCGGCTGTTCCCGTATCCACCCGGTTTTGCCCGCGTTCTTTTGCCGTCAGCATCTGCTCCGCGAACTGGGCCATGATCCGCTCGCGGTCTTTTGGCAAAAGGCGTTTCATCCGTTGCAGCACGGCTGCGCCCCAGCCACGGTCACGCTCTGCCGACTCGCGGACAAAGCGCATTGTCGCACCGACGAGAACCAGTCCTGCTACGGGCCGCGAAGCAGCCAGCCTGAGCGCCAGCAGCCCGCCCATGGACCATCCGACGACAACCAGCTCTTTTCCGGCGACAGAGCGAGCTGTCTGTTCTACTGCCTCGTAAAACTCTTCCGGACGGGACACGCGCGAAAAGTCCGGTGCCAGGTGCAACGCACAAGGAAGCTGTCGACGGACTTGCTCCCAGCACGAATCCGGCATCCCCCAGCCCGTCAGCCAAAGTATCGCAGGTGTCACAGCGCCTCCCTCCCGTCCAGCTCATCACGAATGGCAGCCAGCTCCTGGACGGCCCACGCTAGCTCATCCGGCGTATGCGTCGCCATCACGGTAAAGCGGATGCGCGCCGTCCCGTCCGGAACGGTGGGCGGACGGATGGCGACAGCGGCAATCCCGCGCTCCAGAAGCTTCTGGCTGAATTGCAGCGCCCGCTCGTTTTCTCCTATCGCCAGCGGGATAATTTGCGTGTCCTCATCTGCTACGGCAAAGCCGCTCGCGCGCAGTTTCTGGCGGAACCAACTCGCGTTTTGCCGGAGAGCTTGCCTTCTCCACGTGTCCGTTTCGATCTGCGTCAAAGCTGCAAGCGTCGAGCCGATGACGGCAGGCGGCAGAGCGGTGGAGTAAATGAGCGAGCGGGCCTTCGAGCGCAGATGGCGAATCACGGGCTGATCGGCACAGACGTAGGCGCCGTACACCCCAAAAGCTTTGCTGAACGTGCCCATGAGCACATCTACCTGATCGGCCATCCCCAGCTCGTGGCACAAGCCCTGGCCCTGTTCCCCGCGCACTCCCCCTGCATGCGCCTCGTCGACCATGAGCAGGGCGCCGTAGCGCTCGCGCAGCTCGGCCAAAGCAAGCAGCGGAGCCTTGTCGCCATCCATGGAAAACACGCTGTCCGTCACGATCCATTTTCGTCTCGCTCCCTGATGCTTTTGCAGCAAAAACTCCAGATGCTCCAGATCGTTGTGCCGATACCGGACGTGCTCGGCACGGCTCAGGATGATGCCGTCGACGATGCTGGCGTGGTTCAGCCGATCGCTAAAAACGACATCGCCCCGGCCTGCCAGTGCCGCGATCACTCCCGTATTCGCCTGATAGCCGTTGGCAAACACGAGCGCTCCTTCGCGCTGCTTCCACTCGGCCAGGCGCCGCTCCAGTTCGTCGTACAGCGGGTAGTTGCCGAGCACGAGGCGGGAAGCAGTGCCGCCTGCGCCCCATTTTCTCGCAGCCTTTTCGCCCGCTTCCACGATTCGCTCTTCATGAGCAAGCCCCAGATAGTTGTTGGCGGACAAATTCAGCAGCTTTTTCCCGCAAACCCGAATCCATGCGCCGCCTGCTTCGGCTATCGGTTCAACCGTCTGCCACGTTCTGTCCAGCGACTGCTCCCGCATCCGGCTCCACTCCGCCTCCAGCCATTCGTACTTGCGTTTCATGTGCCACACCTCTTTACCTACAGCGCACATAGCTCGATCTCGAAGCCAAGGTCTTCGATCATTTTGTGATCGCTGGAAATCTCCTGGCCCGGCGTCGTCAAATAGTCGCCGACAAACAGCGAATTGGCCGCGTAGAGCGACAGCGGCTGCAAGCTGCGCAGATTCACCTCGCGTCCGCCTGCCACGCGAATTTCCTTGTCAGGGCAGACGAAGCGGAACAGCGCCAACACCTTCAGCGCCTTTTGCGCAGGCGTGCGGCCCTGGTTTTGCAGCGGAGTCCCCGGAATCGCATTCAAAAAGTTGACCGGGATCGAATCCGCATCCAGACTGCGCAAGGCAAATGCCATCTCGACGATCTCCTCGTCGCTCTCCCCCATGCCGACGATGACGCCAGAGCACGGTGACATCCCGGCTTTTTTCACCGTATCGACGGTTTCCACCCGCTGATCGTATGTATGGGTCGTCGTGATCGCCGAGTAATGGTTGCGGCTTGTGTTCAGGTTGTGGTTGTAGCGATGCACGCCCGCTTCCTTCAGCCGCTGTGCCTGCTCGTCGCTCAGGATGCCGAGACAAGCGCATATTTTCAGCGGCATTGTCTCGCGAATTTCTTTGACTGCTTCGATCACCTGGCCCAGCTCCTTTTCGGTCGGACCACGGCCGGAAGCGACGATACAGTACGTCCCTGCCTTCCGGTTCAGCGCTTCCCGCGCTCCTGCCAGCAGCGTGTCTTTGTCGAGCATGGTGTACTTGGCTACAGGAGCTGTGGAGACGATCGACTGCGAGCAGTACCCGCAATCTTCCGGGCACAGGCCGCTTTTGGCGTTCAGGATCATGTTCAGCTTGACCTTTTTCCCGAAAAAGTGCTTCCTGACCTGAAAAGCGGCGTGCAATAGCGGCAGCAGCTCATCGTCTGGCGCTTGCAAGACGCGCAACGCCTCCTCCTGCGTCAGCGCTTCCTTTTGCACAGCCTTCTCTGCATACTCGTTCCAGTTCACGGCAACCGTCTTGTTCATCCTTGTATCTCCCCTTTAATAGTTTGCTTTTTCAGCACACTCTCGACAGGCGACACGTTCACATGCGCCCTCACCGATTCAGCCAATTGCTGTTGGGTAAACGCTCCGCCCATGTACGGCAGCACTCCCCAGACAGACACATTTCCGTAACGCTCGATCATCGCGGCATTCGTGGCGATACTCTGGTCGGTCGCCGTTGCGGGGGCTGCTTCATTTAAAATCACGCCGGCCACCTCAAGCCCCCGGGAGCGCGCATACCAGACCGACAAGAGCGTGTGGTTAATCGTGCCAAGCCCTGCGCGGGCGACCAGCAACAGCGGCAGGTTCAGCCTGACGGCGAGGTCGATCATCATCTCCGTTTGCGTCAGAGGCACTGCCAGCCCGCCGGCCCCCTCTACCAGCAGCCAGTCGTGCTTCGCCATCAAGGAATGCCCGCCCGCAACCACTTCGTCGAGCGCGAGCGTCCTGCCCTCGGCTTGTGCTGCCAGCCAGGGCGTCAGCGGCGCGGAAAAAGCCAGAGGCGCAATTTCCTCGCACAAGTCCTCTACACCGCTCCAGGCCCGCAAGCGAAAAGCATCGCTCGTCTGCTCATGCGCCAACGCCCCGGACTGAACGGGCTTCCACACACCGAGATCGCAGCCTCTCTCGCGCAGCGCCGCCGCGATTCCAGCGGTGACGACAGTTTTGCCCACATCCGTATCCGTCCCGGCAACGAACAATCCTGCAAATGGCTTGGTCATCGCACTTCCTGCTCCTTTTGTTCCAGCGTGACCTCGCGGATGGATTCGGCCAAAATTTGCACCATTTCCGCAATCTCGCCCATTCTGGAGGCAAGCGGCGGGATGAAGACGATCACATTGCCCAGCGGTCTGGTCAGCAGCCCTTTTTCTCTCGCCCGCTGGCAGACGCGGACGCCGATGCGCTCGTTCCAGTGGTACGGCTCCTTCGTTTGCTTGTCCCGGACCAGCTCGATTCCTGCCATCAAGCCTTTTTGCCGGATATCGCCGACGTGCGGCTCTGCCTTTAGCGGCTGCAAAAGCTGCTTTAGACCGACCGCTTTTTCTGCCACCTGATCGACCAGTCTTCGCTCCTCCATCAGCCGCAAGTTTTCCAGCGCTACGGCACAGCCGAGCGGATTCCCGGTAAACGAGTGGCCGTGGAAAAACGTCTTCTGTTCCTCGTAGTCCGCGTAAAAAGCGTCGTAGATGTTTTCGGTAACAAGCGTGGCGGCTACAGGCAAATAGCCTCCGGTCAGCCCTTTGGCAACGGCCATGATGTCTGGCACTACGCCGTCGTGCTCACAGGCGAACATTTTTCCCGTCCGTCCAAAGCCTGTCGCCACCTCATCCGCAATCAGCAACACGTCATGCGCGCGCAAAAGCTCGGCAATCCGTTTCAAACAGCCGTCCGGCATGACGATCATTCCGCTGGCTCCCTGGACGACAGGCTCGACAATCATGGCGGCAATCTCGCCTGCTTTTTGCTGCAGCAAGCTCTCCAACTGGCTCAAGGTTGCTTCCATGGCCGCCTGTTCGCCTCCATCCCGGTACGGATACGGGTAAGGGATGACGTGCGGAGAAAACAACAGTGGCTTGTAAACCTGATGGTACAGCGGGATTGCGCCCACGCTGGTCGCTCCGATCGTGTCGCCATGGTAGGCGTTGTTCATCGTGATAAACGAATGCTTGCCCGTCTGCCCGCGGTTTTGCCAATACTGGAACGCCATTTTCAGGGAGATTTCTACCGCAGTCGCGCCGTTGTCCGAGTAAAACACTTTGCTGAGTCCAGGCGGAGCGATTCGCACAAGCTGCTCGGCCAGCAGGATGGACGGCACGTTTGCCATTCCCAGCAGAGTCGAGTGCGCGATTTGCGATAGCTGCTCCATGATCGCCTGGTTCAGCTCGGGGACATTGTGGCCGTGAACGTTCAGCCATACGGAAGAAAAGCCGTCGTAATACGCCTTGCCATTGACGTCGATCAACTTGACTCCTTCGCCTCTGGCAATAATCAAAGGCTCCTGCGCGTTGTAGTCTTTCATCTGCGTAAATGGATGCCACAAAAATTGCTTGTTCTTTTGCGCCAGCTCGTCATAGTCATAAGTATGTAACAACCATACCACATCCTTGGTTAACATATATTTGTTAACTAAAATGTTAATTCGGTTTACCATTTTTGACAACGATTTTTTCTTTGGAGCGGGAAACAAAAAAAGACCACGCTCCCCCGTGATTGGAGAAGCATAGTCTTTGCTTTGTGCGCTTTATTTGGTTTGCTGCAAAATGCGATAGAGCGCCACGACACATACCGCTCGGGTCGTCGGCTTGTTCGGCTGGTATTTTCCGCTGACCGGATCAATCAGGCCGAGCCCAACCATGTTGGTGATGGACGAGGCAGCCCAGGACGGCCATGTTCCTTTGTCGGAAACCGTTTTGGCCGCTCCCTTTTTGTTTACCAGACGGTCCAGGATGACAGCCGCTTCTGCCCTCGTCACAGGTTGGTCCGGACGGAACGTCTTGTCCTCGTAGCCTTTTACCAGGCCTTTGGCAACGGCCACCTGGACCGCTCCCTGCGCATAGGCAGGCACCTTGTCCTTGAAGCTGAGCTTCGGCGAGTCGGGCAGCTCCCAGTGGAACGTACGTGCCAGCAAGGTGACGAATTGCGCTCTGGTAAGCGAAGTTTCCGGTCCGAACCTCGTTTCCGTCAATCCTTTGACGTATCCGTTCTCCGCCATAAACATGATTTCCTTCTTGGCCGGGTGGTTGGCGATATCGGTGAACGACGGACTCGCCGCGCCTGCATCGTCCATATAGTACGGAACGTATTTGCCGTAGCTGTTCACCTCATACACCCACTGCCCTTGCGCGTTTTTGGTGCCCAAGAGCGGATCGAGCGTCTGGTTGGTTTCGTTGACGTACAGAAGTCCGATTCCTTTTCCGGCAATCCACTTCTTCGGCACAAGCGTCAGCTTGATCGGGGAAGTCGAGATCGCATCGTCCGTGCCTGCCTTGCGCTCTCCCGGCTTGATCGTGAACGAGTAGTCCGCAGGGACATACCCGGGCAGTTGCTGGTTGACGATCGAGTCGATTTCCACCAAAGCGCTGTCCAAAAACGGAGCGGTTTTCTCAAACGAGTAGGCAAGGTCAAGCTCCGCGCCCAGCGACGTGCTGCCCGGCAGCTCAGGCACGACAACCGCATTGCTCGGCTGGCCTGTCTGGTTCGGCAAAAGGAGCGACAGCTCGTCGAAGTACAGCGTTCCTTTGTCATGCGTAATGCCGTCGTTCGGCTGGTCGACTACGTAGATGCTTTTCAGCTTCAACGGATAGGCGGCGTTGCTCGGGAAGTAGCCTTTTACCTGCTTCCAGCCTGTCCAGTCGATTTCTTTGGCCAGATCGACGTAGACAGTTTTGCCGTTGGCATCGAGCACTTCTGCGCGCAGCCAATGTCTGCTGTTGTCCCCGTTTACCCACAAGCCGATTCCGAGCGGCTTGCCCGGGATGGCGACAGGCTGGGCGCCCAGCACGCCGTAAGAGATGCGCATGTTGTTCGCTGGCGCTCCGGAGAAGTTGTAGACGAGCTTCGCCGCTTTTTTCGTGCGGAACACCTGGTCCTGAACGAGCGCAAACGAGCCTGCCGAGCTGATGCTGCTCGGGTTGGCCGCGTGGTACATGCCGACCTGGTTGTCAAATGTCAGCCATGGCTGTTCGAATTGACCGACCGCAAACGGAACGGTTGTCGACACACCGTCATACGCAATCGTCAGGTGTCCATTTCCCGGTTCGCTTCCTGCTATCAACTGCAGCTTGTCGTTGACGGTAGCGACTGCGGAGTCTACGCTCGCTTTGACGCTGAGCGGCGTCGCCTGAATCGTCGCTCCTTTTTTCGTCTTGATTTTCACATCAAGCGTCACGGCTTGTCCCGGTGCGATCGTGACCGGATTCGGGGAGACGACGATTTGTTGGACTTCGCTGCCCGCAATGACGTGCACCTCTTTGTTTTGCGCCACGTTGCCCAGGCGACCCGTCAGTGTAATCTGGCCGGAGCGGGCTGGCGTAAAGCGTTGTCCCTCTACTGTTCCTGCATCGGCTTGCGGGATTTCCCACGTGACGTTCGCCGGATTGATCGCGTATGGCTGGTAATGCGTGTCGTACCCTTTGGAGGCATTGAGCGTCACGGTTTGGCCGATGAGGATGTCCGCTGGCACGTCAATTTGGAATCCTCGCAATTCTCCTGGCGGAGCGGTGTTGTACACAGCAAGTCCGGTCGGCACGCGGCGTTCGGCACCGCCGCTCGGCTTGTTGGCGAGGTTGGCATGCGTCTCGCCCAGCATGCGCGCAGCCAATGTCGTAGAGCCGCCACCGTCAAAATTCACGGCACGGTAGGAGCCGAGCTCTGCCATGATTTTTGCCAGCTCGTCCAGGTAAACGCCTTTGCTGGCATCAATGGTGACCATGTACAGCGTCTTGCCATCCTGGGACACGCCCACTGCCGTGCGTGCATTGACAGAAGTGATCGACTTGTCCGCCTGGAACGACGTCAAAGCTTTGCCCTGATCCACGAGCAGCACGTTGCCCCCGACGGCTTGCTTCAGGTCGAGTGTTTGCGGAGTTGTTTGGTACTCGATGGTCGCTTTGGCGCCCACCGGGAAATTTTGTTTGAGGAAGGCCGCTGCCGCGCCGTGTCCCCACAAGACGTATCCGTTGTAAGGTATGTAGACTCCCGGTTGGTTGACGCGCACTTCCTTGGCGACGTTGTCCACGAACAAAATCTCGACGACGTCCTTGTAGCCCGGAATTGCGCCGAGACTGGTTTTGCCAAAGGAAGGCGTGTAGACGTTCAGTTGGTTCTGGTGGCTTTTGCGGCCGTCGCTCGGATTGTACTCTTCTTTGTTGACGCCTTGAATCGAGTAGACAGCCCCGTTCGGCGCGGTGACTTTTCCGCCAAACCCGAACTTGTCGATGATCGCGACCTTGTCCCCGGTCAGCCCCAGGCTATACCAGTACGAGATCAGCCCCATCGAGGAAATCAACTGCTCGTCCTTTATTACGATGCCAAACGGCGCGCCCCGCTTGGACATGTTGAAAAAGTCGGCGTTGATCGCCGCAACCGCGCCTGTTTCGCGCGCCATCTGGGTGACGGTCTGTCTTTCCGTCAGCTTGCCGGCGGTCCCGTAGACGGGCTTGACCTCTACGTACGGGTTGTTCAGGTCGACCTTGGTAACCATGATGGTCACGACCTGATTCGCAAACGATTTCGTATATTTGAGCAAAGTGGTCCCCTCGCCAATCGGGGTTTGCCACACCATATTCAATGCACTGGTTTCCGCCCTGGCGTGCGCGACATTCGTCGCAAGGGGCACAAACGGAACAAAAGCTCCCCAGGCCATCGTCGTAGCCGTGAGCAGCGTCACTATCCTTTGCGCTCTCATGTTGGTGACTCCTCTCCATTTTCCAAACTCTGTCTGTTCCCTATGTAAGTCGGTAACTATTCGTTAGACGCACCGAAGTAGTGGATAGTTTCGCCAATTTTGCAGATTCTCTTTTGGGAAAACAAACCAAATCGTCAGTCTGCCAAAACAGCAGAAAAACCCGTCCGGATGATAGCAGTCGATACCGGACGGGTCACTCTTGGCTGTATGGGCAAATGATTACTGTCCCGGCTTGAACGGCTCAGGACGCTCGGAACGCAATCCAAAATGATGCAGGATCGCTTCTACGATACGGCGGGAAGCCTCTCCGTCCCCATACGGATTCGCAGCGTGCGCCATTGCATCGTAGGCTGCCTGGTTGGTCAGCAGCTCGTGTGCCATCGCGTAAACTTGTTCTTCGTCTGTACCCGCCAGCTTGAGCGTACCGGCTTCGATCCCTTCTGGGCGCTCGGTTGTATCTCTGAGAACCAGAACAGGCACGCCAAGGGACGGCGCTTCTTCCTGGACTCCGCCGGAATCGGTCAGGATCAGGTGAGCACGGCGGGCGAAGTTGTGGAAATCGAGCGCATCAAGCGGTTCGATCAGTATGATGCGCTCGTGATCGCCCAAAATTTCCTGCGCTACTTCCTGCACAGCCGGGTTGAGATGGACCGGGTACACGACGGCAATCTCGGGATGCTCGTCCACCAGTCTTCTGACCGCACGGAAAATGCGGCGCATCGGCTCGCCCAGGTTTTCGCGGCGGTGGGCCGTCATCAGCACCAGTTTGTAGTCGCCTACACGGTCGAGCACCGGGTGTGTGTAATCTTCGCGCACTGTCGTTTTCAGCGCATCAATCGCGGTGTTTCCGGTTACGTAAATGCTTTCCTCCGGCTTCGCTTCCCGTCTGAGGTTGTCAGCAGACCCGTTTGTCGGGGAGAAGTGCAGGTCGGCCATCACGCCTGTCAGTTGGCGGTTCATCTCTTCCGGGAACGGCGAATACTTGTCCCATGTGCGCAGGCCCGCTTCCACATGGCCGATCGCTACCTGGTTGTAAAAAGCGGCCAGGCTCGCAACGAATGTAGTCGTCGTATCGCCATGCACCAAAACGATATCCGGCTTTACTTCCTTGATCGCCGCATCGAGACTTTGCAGGGCGCGCGTGGTCACATCAACGAGCGTCTGGCGGTCTTTCATAATGTTCAAGTCAATGTCCGGCGAAATATCGAAAATCCCCAACACCTGGTCGAGCATTTGGCGATGTTGGGCGGTCACGCAGACGACCGATTCGATTTGCCCGTTGTACTTTTTCAGCTCATGCACAAGGGGGGCCATCTTGATCGCTTCCGGACGCGTCCCGAATACCGTCATTACTTTTACTGTTTTCATCTGGAATACCCTCTCCGCCTACTTTGTGCCGTACAAGCGGTCGCCCGCATCGCCGAGGCCAGGCACAATGTATCCATGGTCATTTAAATATTCGTCAATGGCAGCTACGTAAATATCTACGTCCGGATGCTCGTCCTGCACCATTTTGATGCCTTCCGGAGCAGCAATCAGGCACATGAGCTTGAGATTTCTCGCTCCGCGTTTTTTCAACGCGGCAATCGCCGCGACAGCAGAACCGCCAGTCGCAAGCATCGGGTCAATCACGATCAGTTCGCGCTCGGCTACATCGGAAGGCAGCTTGACGTAGTACTCTACTGGCTGTAAGGTTTCCGGGTCACGATACAGTCCCACGTGGCCGACTTTTGCAGCCGGGATCAGCTTGAGCAGTCCGTCGACCATGCCAAGTCCTGCACGGAGGATCGGTACGAGTCCAACTTTTTTGCCGGCAATCACGTTAGACTTACAGGTGGCTACCGGGGTGTCGATGGTGGTTTCCTCAAGCGGCATGTCGCGGGTGATTTCGTAGCCCATCAAGGTTGCTACTTCGTCTACGAGTTCGCGAAATTCTTTGGTTCCTGTATTCTTGTCACGAATAAACGTCACTTTATGCTGAATCAGCGGATGGTCAAACACATATACACGGCTCATGTACGTTCCTCCGTTTCCCTATCAATGCATCTTTTCCATCATAGCGAAGGAGAGAGTCGCCGTCAATTTGCCTAATCTTCGTACTTTTTCTTTCTTTGTCTGGGAGGGGCTGTAGTGGGGAGAAGACGGTTTCCAGGCTAGGCTTCATTCTACGTCCCGCTGTGGGATTGACTGTCCGCTACGCGACGAAGCGCGGGGGAACGTAAAAGTGGTAGCCGCTTCGCAGTTTATTCAGGGTTACGTTCCTTTTTCCCTCGCTTCGTCGCACCGCTGGGTCGGACTTCGCAAGTCGCGGCGCCTGGAAACCGTCTTCTCCGCGTGGCTGTTTGTCAGGAAAAGACAGAAAGAAAGCCAAAAAACAGACCCGCGCGAGGTTGCTCACGGGGTCTGTCTGCTTGAGAAATTTTCTTGAAAATTAAATCGTCAAGCCTTCGTACATCGGGAAGCGTTGGCACAGCGCGGCTACGCGTTGGCGGGCTTCGTCGTGTTTGGCTGCGTCTTCCGGGTTTTTCAAGGTCAGCGCGATGATGGCTGCTACTTCTTTCATCGCTTCTTCGTCAAAGCCGCGGCTGGTGACGGCTGGGGTACCCATGCGGATACCGCTTGTGACGAATGGGCTTTGCGTATCGTAAGGGATGGTGTTTTTGTTGGTGGTGATGCTCACTTCGTCCAGGAGGTGCTCGGCTACTTTACCAGTCAGGCCGATTTTGCTTACGTCAACCAGTACGAGGTGGTTGTCGGTTCCGCCGGAGACGAGTGTCAGGCCTTCTGCTTGCAGCGCTTCCGCAAAGACGCGGGCGTTGTTCACGATGCGTTTTGCGTAGTCTTTGAAGTCAGGTTGCAGCGCTTCGCCAAAGGAAACGGCTTTTGCCGCGATCACGTGCATCAACGGACCGCCTTGCACGCCTGGGAACACGGATTTGTCGATCGCTTTTGCAAACTCTTCTTTGCAGAGGATCAGACCGCCGCGAGGGCCGCGCAATGTTTTGTGCGTAGTGGAGGTGACGAAGTGCGCGTGCGGAACCGGGTTTGGATGCAGGCCAGCCGCAACCAGACCAGCGATGTGCGCCATGTCTACCATGAAGTACGCGCCCACTTCGTCCGCGATTTCACGGAATTTGGCAAAATCAATCGCGCGCGGATAAGCACTTGCTCCCGCTACGATCAGCTTAGGCTTGTGCTCCAGAGCTTTTGCGCGCACATCCTCGTAGTTAATCAAGTGGGAGTCTTGATCTACGCCATACTCTACGAAGTTGTACAGCGTACCGGAGAAGTTCACAGGGCTTCCGTGCGTCAGGTGGCCGCCGTGGGACAGGTTCATCCCGAGTACAGTGTCGCCTGGCTGCAAAATGGTGAAGTAAACCGCCATGTTAGCTTGCGCGCCAGAGTGTGGCTGTACGTTCGCATGCTCGGCACCGAAGATTTCTTTTACGCGATCGCGCGCAATGTTTTCCACGATGTCGACGTATTCGCAACCGCCGTAGTAGCGACGGCCCGGATAGCCTTCTGCGTATTTGTTGGTCAGTACCGTTCCCATCGCTTCCATAACCGCACGGCTAACGAAGTTTTCGGATGCAATCAGCTCGATTTTGTCACGCTGTCTTCCCAGCTCCAGTTGAATGCCTTCCAATACTTGCGGGTCCTGTTTACGCAAAAATTCTAGCATGATTTATTCTCCTCCTTGAAAATGGGCTTGTCCCACATTCTTTTTAGGTACAGCTTTCATTTTGGGGTACAACTTCATAGACAGCTCGCGCGCCGCCGATCAGCTTGGGGCGAGTCCGCGCGGCTGTGACGTGCGCTTCTCCCACAGTCCGCTGCGAGGGGCGCACAGGCACGGCCACTTGCTTCAGGTGCATGCCAATCAACGTGTCGCCGATATCAATGCCAGCATGGGCGCGAATCTGCTCCACCACAACCGCATCGGCAAGCTGCGTAAAAGCGTGCGCAGCCATGGAGCCGCCAGCAGTCGGCACCGGAACGACCGAAACCTCTTCCAGCCCGTAGCGTTCCATAACTTCGCGCTCCAGCACCAGCGCTCTGTTCAAATGTTCGCAACATTGAAAGGCCACAGCAAAGCCGCGCTGCTCCTGCACAGTGCGGATGCCGCGATAAATGGCGGCGGCCACTTCCCGGCTGCCAGCTTTTCCAATGTGCTTGCCCAGCACTTCACTTGTACTGCACCCGATCACCATGACTTGTCCGGCCCGAAGCTCGGCCAGCCCGGCCACTTCCTCCACCAACTGACGAACCTCTTGTTCGATAGCGGATAGGTCCACTTACTTCACTCCCGCGTGCTTCGCTTCGATTTGCGTGATCTTTTCCACACGGCGCTCGTGGCGGCCGCCCTGGAACTCCGTCTCCAGCCAAATTTTCACGATATCCAACGCCAGGCCAGGGCCAATCACCCGCTCACCCATAGCCAAAACGTTCGTGTTGTTATGCTCGCGGGTAGCACGTGCAGAAAAGGTATCGTGCACCAGCGCACAGCGAATGCCAGGAACCTTGTTGGCTGCGATCGACATGCCGATGCCGGTTCCGCAAACCAGGATGCCCCGGTCGAACTCGCCTGCTGCCACTTTTTCCGCTACGGGCAAGGCGTAATCAGGGTAATCTACCGAATCCTCGCAAGAGCAACCGAAGTCTTCCGTCTGGATGTTCATGGAGGTGAGCAGAGTCTTGATTTCCTCTTTCAGCTTGTATCCACCGTGATCTGCAGCAATCGCCACTTTCATTCTGCCATCCCTCGCTTGTTTCATGATCTCACTCATTATACATCAAAAAGCCGTAAGTAAAAAGTGAACATTTAGGTTGATTGATTAAAAAATGTTCGTACTCTCACAAGAAACAAGGTCCTGGCTACCAACCAGCACCTCCTATGTCCCGTTATTTACGAAAACGAACTTCCATCAACCGCTCCAAAAGCCTGTCCAACGACTCCTCGATTTCCTCGGCGCACCGGCGGTAATCCTCCAGCGCTCCGCCAAACGGATCGGCAATATCCCGCAAGCCTTCCACTCCCGCAAACTCCTGCAGCGTATGCACCTTGTCTGCCGCCGCCGGAAAAAAAGTCAGGATGGCGTGCTTGTGATTGTTCGTCATCGTCAAAATGAGGTCGGACCACTCGATCAGCGCCTCATCCAGTTGGCTTGACTCGTGCGCATGCGAGATGCCCCGCTCTGCAAGCACCGCCTGGGCGTGTGCAGAAGCAGGCTGGCCTGCGTAGGCCGCCACTCCGGCCGAGCGTACTTCAAATTCTTGTCCGGCTGTCTTGGCGCGAAACATCGCCTCCGCCATCGGGCTGCGGCAAGTATTTCCCGTGCAGACAAATAAGATTCGTTTCAATGATCGCCCCTCCTTTCTGTCAGCATCCGTCTCCTAGATGACAAACTTCAACCCGAAGCAAAACAAAATAAGTCCTCCTACTAATTCGCTGTAATCGCCCAACCATCCTCCCACGCTTCTGCCGAGCAAAAGCCCAAAATAGGACATGGCCGCCCCCATGATGCCGAACAGGGAGATCGCGAGAATTTTGTTTACTTCGATCAGACCAAATGAAAAACCGACCGTCAACGCGTCGAGACTGACGCTAAATGCAAACAGCAGCAGCCCGATTCCTCTTGTCTTCAAGACGCTTTTTTGATCGCCGTGAATCAGTCCGTTCCACAGCATATGCAAGCCGATCAGCATCAGGACTCCTCCGCCGATGAAAACGGCGATATCCCCAACCAAATCGGACAAATAAGTGCCGACAGCAATCCCGACGACAGGCATCATAATATGAAAAAGCCCAATAGTAATGCTCACTTTTACAATTTCCCGCAAGCGTATTCCAACCATGCCTACGCCGATCCCAAGCGAAAAGGCATCCATGCTCAAAGCAAAGGCAATAATGAGCAACGTCAAAAATTGCCCCCACTGAAACAACACCTGGTCCAAGCCGCCTCCCCCCCGTCTCTTCACCTTATGCGGACAAGGAGGAGTTTAGACTGTTTTAGACGGACAGGATACGTCCGCCCGCCGCTTTCTCCAGACGGTTCATCACGGCCATGCCCAAGCCTTCGCGTGAAAAAGTTTCCCCGACAATGAACTGAACGCGCTGATGGTCAAACTCGCGCAACACTGCGTAAAGCTGCTGGGCGACTTTCTCCAGATCGTGCCTGGAGCCTACGGACAAGACGACGTCCACCGCCGCCTGTTCCTGCCAGTAAGCAGCCGACTCTTCTGTCGCCAGCACCCCGGTTTTTTGCCCATGCCGTTTTGCTTCGGCGAGCAACTCCGCCATTTTCGCGCGAACCTGTGCTTCGTCGCCTGTCACCAGCCACATTTCCCCCTCAGGGGCGTAATGCGTATATTTCATCCCTGGCGCACGCGGCGTCTCTACCGCGCCCACCTGAAAAGAAGGATCGAGCTCGACTGGGCCAATCACGCGTTCCATCTGCTCGCGGGTAATGCCTCCAGGCCGCAGGATGACAGGCGGGTCGACCGTCACGTCAACTACCGTCGACTCGACACCGACTCCGGTAGCTCCGCCATCCACAATCCCCGCTACCCGTCCGTCCAGATCGGCAAACACGTGTGCAGCCGTGGTCGGACTCGGACGGCCGGAGCGATTCGCACTGGGAGCTGCGATCGGCACGCCCGCTTCCTTGATAAGTGCGAGAGCGATCGGATGGTCCGGCATGCGCACCCCGACTGAATCCAGCCCTGCCGTCACCAGCGATGCGACCTGATCGTTTTTCGGCAGGATGATCGTCAACGGCCCCGGCCAAAATGCGTCCATCAGCTTCTGGCCTTTTTCCGGGACGGTGCCTGCGACTGTGGACAACTGCTCCCGTTCTCCGACATGCACAATCAGCGGATTATCGCTCGGTCTGCCTTTCGCTGCAAATATTTTCTCCACTGCTGCATCAGACAATGCATTCGCGCCCAGGCCGTACACCGTCTCTGTTGGAAAAGCGACCGCTTCCCCGGCGCGTAGCAAACGGGCTGCATCCACAATCTGTGTACAACTAGGGATGTTTTCCACATCGTTATCCACAGACCACACCTTTGTCACTAAATTGATTTCCATCGTAAAAAAATCCTTTCTCTAGCTCGTTTCTTTTGTAATAAGTGCCTTTAGTATAGATGTGCATCCAGAAGTTTTCAACAGGCTGTGGGTAACTTGTGAATAACTTTTGGAAAAGTGTTGGGAAAAGTCTTTGTTACCAATTCTTAACATCATCCGTCAAAACGATGTAGTAGAATAAGTCCATACAAGCGAGGAACATTTTCCCTTAGATCGAAAGGATCGTGAATGAATATGACATTGTTGAAATCCGTTACTTCCAGCCTGCTCGGCACAGCCGTATTGCTGACCGCCGCTACTGCACCCGTCCTGGCAGCTTCTCCTGCCGCGACAGCCAAGCCTGTGCCTGCCGTACAAGCGCAAAAGCCGCAAGCAGCCGGAGTGGTGTTCACCCCGAAAACTTTGACCGTCAAATCAAAAGAGTTCGAGGGCAAGGTGACGATCCCGGTCATTAGCGGGTTGAAGGATAAAGCTTTTGAAGCCAAATTGAACGCCGACCTGCTCAAGCAAGCACAGACAGGTCTTGCCGAAGGCCAAAAAGCAGGCAAGCAAGATGCGGCAGAAGCGAAAAAATACGGCTGGGAGCCGCGGCCGCACGCACTCGATATTTCCTATGAAGTACACCAGGCTGGCAAGCTCGTGTCTTTCTCCATCCAGTCGTACATCTATACTGGCGGAGCGCACGGCATGACCGACGTCACCTACTACACGATCGACAACCAGGCCAAAGCGAAAACGCTCAAGCTCGCCGACCTGTTCCAGTCCGGCTACGACTACCGCAGCATTATCAACCAGCTCATCAGCCAGCAGATCAAAGCACAAACAGCAGCGGACGGCTACAATCCGTACAGCTTTGAGAGCATTACAGACGACCAGAGCTTCTCGTTTGAAAACGGCAATCTCGTCATTCATTTCGGACAGTACGAAATTGCCCCATACGCAGCAGGAATGCCTGCCTTCACCATCCCTGCCCATCGCTTCCACAGCTTGCTGAAGCCGGAAATTCTCGCTGCCCTGACTCAGAAGTAAGCCGTTTTTCAATCCAAAACGACACCTGCGCCATGACAGCGGGGTGTCGTTTTTTTTACGGAAAGACTTTAAAGGCTCAGGAGAACCAGCTTTCGAGCTTTTCCCACAGGTAGAAGCGCACCTCTACTTGCGGCGCAGGGGCTGCCGGCTCGCTCGTCCCTTGCCCCTCGATCTGCTCGTTTCCTTCCTCTTTTGTTTCATCGTCTACGGCCACTGCATGTCCCGCCCGGGAAACGCTCGCAGCCTGATCGTTACGGTCCGCAGCGTCTTCTCTTTCCAGACGCTCTTGCCGCCATTCTTGCCATTCCTTGCGCTCTGCGACTTCCTGGTCGAGCTTCAATACGGAAGCTGCGGAAGTCGGCTCCGGATTCATCACTGGCCGAAGCTGCTCTGTCCCGGTCTCCGCTGTTGGTTCTGCCGCCTGTACGGCATCTCCGTTTGCCATGTCGATAAAGCAGAGCGGGGGGAACAGTACGCACCACCAGTTTTGCCCTTTCGCCTCGCCGATTTGCACCCGCAGCGCCTCGTAGTTGCCAGCCGGATACACATAAGAGCCGTACAACTTTGTCGGAAAAGGCACTTGCCCGAAATCGACGACTGCTTTATAGGAAAAGCCGCGTTCGCGGATCGTTTTATCCACAACCTCTTGCAAAACAGGCAACTGGGACGCGACCATTTGCTCTGCTTCCTCAAACGACTTGATGTCTTCCGCCCACGTGTTCATCTGGGCGATCAGCGCATCGCGCACTTCACGCTTCAGCCACTGGTCCTGAACAGAGTCGCTGTTGGCGATAATGCGCAGACGAATTGATTCCTGAGGGATCGGCCCATTATCGAGTACATTGGCCGAAGTAAGCTGTCCCTCCCAGCACATCATAAGCATAAACAAACTGAACGCGATCAACAGCATCCGTTTCATATCAAACCGTCTCCCTCTCTACTGAGTCTTTCGAGCCTTTTCTCTTCTCTCTATAGCCTCAGTATGGACAAGGAGCCGAAAATCCAAACCTCAAAGCACAAACATTCATACAATTTTAGCAAAAAAGGCGAGACGCCCGGGCCATTACCGCCTTACGCCGATAACGACCCGCTCGATTCCCGCCAAATCCGGCACGATCTGCACCTGCTCGATTACGCCAGATGCCTGCAGCAACGTCGCCACATCCTGCGCCTGATGGATGCCTACCTCGAAAGCGACGACTGCTTTGTCCTTGAGCAGAGCTGGCAGCGCCTCGCACAAGCGGCGATAGCAATCCAGCCCGTCGTCGCCTCCGTCCAGCGCCAGACGCGGTTCATGCAGGCGAACCTCTTCGTCCAGCTCGTCCACATCCCGGCTCGGAATATACGGGGGATTGGAGACGAGAATATCTACCTTCTCCCCGGCTGCAAGCAACGGCTGCACCAGGTCGCCTTGCAAAAAGCGCACGGAGGCACCCAGACGCTCTGCGTTTTCCCGCGCGACCGCTGTCGCATCCGGCGATAAATCGACGGTCGTCACCTGCCAGTGCGGCTTCTCCAGAGCAAGCGTGATGCAGATGGCCCCGCTGCCTGTCCCGATATCCGCCACGGCGAGCGCTTCGCTTTCCGGCCAAATAGCCGCTGCCGCAGCCAGCACCTGCTCGACGAGTATTTCTGTCTCCGGCCGAGGGATCAGGACTCCGGGCCGCACCGTGAAGGCGCGTCCGAAAAACTCCTGCTCGCCAAACATGTACTGCAGCGGCTCGTGCCTGCTGCGGCGCTGGCACAGCTCGTCCAGCTTCGCCAGTGTCTCTGCGGCGATCGGCTCTGCCATCGAGATCAAATAGCGCGTGCGGTCCCAGCCCAGGCAGTGGCGAATCATCAGCTCCGCTTCGAACAGCGGGTCCTTTGCCCCTTTTTCCCGCAAAAAGGAAGAAGCCCGTACCTGGGCTTCTCGAATCGTCGTGACATCAGACCAATCAAGCTGAGTGTGCATGGCTTTTCAGAAGCTCCGTCTGTTCATGCAAAATCAGGTTGTCGATCACTTCATCCAGTTCGCCTTCCAGCACCGATTCCAGACGGTGCAAGGTCAGACCGATGCGGTGGTCGGTCACGCGGCTTTGCGGATAGTTGTACGTGCGGATGCGCTCGCTGCGGTCGCCGGTACCCACCAGGCTTTTGCGCGTAGCATCTGCTTCCGCGTTTTGTTGTTGCATGTAGTAGTCGTACAGACGCGCGCGGAGTACGCGCAACGCCTTGTCTTTGTTGGAGTGCTGGGATTTCTCATCCTGACAGGACACCATGATCCCTGTCGGAATGTGCGTTACGCGAACGGCAGACTTGGTCGTATTGACGCTCTGTCCGCCAGCGCCGCTGGAGCAGAACGTATCAATGCGAATGTCTTTTTCGTGAACTTCCACTTCCACATCTTCTGCCTCTGGCAGTACCAGTACGGTAGCCGTAGACGTGTGGATGCGTCCGCCGGATTCTGTCGCCGGAATGCGTTGTACGCGGTGCGCACCGCTCTCGAACTTCATTTTGCTGTAGGCGCCGCGGCCGGACAGCGAGAAGACGATTTCCTTGTAGCCGCCGATGTCTGTCGGGCTTGCTTCCAGCACTTCGATTTTAAAGCCGTGACGCTCGGCAAAACGGGTGTACATGCGGAACAAAACAGCCGCAAACAGAGCCGCTTCATCGCCGCCTGCTGCACCGCGCACCTCCACGATCACGTTTTTCTCGTCGTTTGGATCTTTTGGCAGCAGAAGAATTTTCAGGCGTTCTTCCAACTGCTCCTTGCGCCCAGTCAATTCGCTGATTTCAAGCTTGACCATTTCACGCATTTCATCGTCCAGCTTTTCTTCCAGCATGGCTTTGGCATCATCTATTTGACTCACAACTGATTTATATTCACGGTAGGTCGTCACTGTTTCTTCCAACGAAGCCTGTTCCTTGGACAGCTCACGCAAGCGTTTTGTATCGCTGATGACGTCGGGGTCACATAGGAGATTCGTTACTTCTTCAAAACGCTCTTCAACTGCGGATAAGCGTGCAAACATTGTACTTCACCCCATCGCAAAGAATACTAAGAAACGATTATAACAGATAAATTATAGGAGGAAAGCGAAAATAAGTCAAAGCGCATTATTTCAATGGAAATTTGTTCTTTTTTCGATGCGAAACAGGCCCGGCAATGCCGAGCCTTGTCATACCAGTTCTTGCGTCGCCTGTCAACGGTGAAAGCCTTCATTGGAGGTGACGTGGAAGTCATAGCGCGGAATTTTTTGCTGGAGAAGCGCAATTACCTCCTGCTCCACCGCTCGCGCCTGACTCGCCGTAATGTTATGCACAAGGTCAAGAGTAACATATGCATTGCCGCCATTCAGTGTGATGCGGGCGTCCTCGACGCCTTTTACGGACTTGGCCATCATCTCCATGTTGTTCATGTCGATTTGCGTATTGCGCACATTGGATTGGCCGATGATGACGTTTGGATTTTGATTGCGCCCCATCAGCGAATCACGATCGGCCGCAGGCGGAGCAGGACGATGGAGAATATCCCCGCTGCGCTCGCCTCTGATCGCCGCCGGATACTGCCCATCCATCGCCTGTGTATTGGTCCCTTTCTCCTGAGTCGCGTTCCGGCCACACCCGACAGTCAAGGCAGAGGAAAGCACGAGGATGCCCAGCACTGTCAGCGCGCTTTTTCCCAAAGGCTTCATTCGCACGAAAAAGCCACCTCCTGTTTTGCTTAGTCTGCGCAGTGCCTTTCAGGCTCATGCACACCTGCAGCCAGGGGTGGCTTTTTCCTGCTGATTTTCGTCAGCGATTTGCCGGGGGATGGTAGTAATGCTTGCGACAGACGCTGCTGTACGTGTCGTTGCCAGCAATTTCAATCGTCTCTCCGGTGTAGACAGGTTGTCCGTTTTTGAATTTGAGAATATGCGTCGCTTTTTTGTTGCAGTACACGCACACTGTTTTGATCTCTTCGACTTTGTCCGCTTCACAGAGCAAGGCGGCGCTGCCGGGGAAAAGCTCGTTCTTGAAGTTTTTCAGCAAGCCGTAGACGATGACGGGAATGCCCAACTGATCGACAATCGCCACGAGCTGATCCACGTGATGGCGGCTGATGAACTGCGCCTCGTCGACCAGCACACAGTGCGGCTTTACCGTCTCGGCTGCGACTATTTCGTACAAATTCGTCTCTTCGCTGATCGGAATTGCCTCTCTGCTGATGCCTACCCGCGAAGCCACTTTTCCCACCCCATACCGATCATCGACGGCTGGCGTGAACACCACTACTTTTTTGCCGGATTGCTCGTAGTTGTGAGCGACTGTCAGCAACTGAATAGATTTGGAGGCATTCATTGCCCCGTAACGAAAATATAATTGTGCCACGTCTCTATCTCCCTTTGCCTAAAGCTGATTCATTTTCGCGTCATGGCGTAGCGGTCTTTTGCCTCTTGAAACAAAGACATAGCCAGCTTCCGTCTGCTCGCATGATCGACGCGCGGAACGGGATAGTCAATTCCTAGCCTGCATCCCGCTTTTTCCTGCACATGCTCAGGCATCTCCCAAGGCTTATGGATATATTGTAGAGGGACTTGCCGCAGAACGGGAAGATATTTTTTGACAAAGGTTCCGTCCGGATCGAATTTTTCCCCTTGCGAAACCGGATTGAAAATGCGGAAGTACGGCTGCGGGTCCGTCCCGGTAGAGGCGCTCCATTGCCAGCCGCCGCAATCATCCGCAACCGATTGTGCATCCAGCCCGTTTCGTTCAACTGCTTCATCGCGGCATCGACAATCGGATAGCCCGTCTCGCGAGCGAGCTGGCAGAGCACGTCAGCCGGATTCCCCCGATGGCCGTCATCGTTTGCCCCCTTGCTGCCCGAGATGATTTTTGCTCCAGAAAAAGACAAAACCAGGCAGATCGCTCTACCTGGTTGCTCCAATCCCGTCTGATTAGGACAGATTGTATTTGCGTTTGAAACGGTCTACACGGCCGCCAGCATCCACGAATTTTTGTTTTCCAGTGAAGAAAGGATGGCAGTTGGAGCAGATCTCCACTTTCAGCGCTTGTTTCACGGAACCGGATTCAAATTCGTTACCGCATGCACATGTAACGGTTACTACATTGTACTTAGGATGAATACCTTGTTTCATCTCGCTACACCTCTTTCCGCCCTGAATCGTTTGCCGAAACAGAGTTATATAAACACATACAAGATAGTAGCATGCTGTCAGCCGAAATGCAACAGGTTGACCGCTCAGGCCATGTTTTTCCTGCGGCGCAGCTCTGCCGGCGGAATGTGCGTAAACGACCCGATCACGACATCCGGCAGCTCTTGCTGATAGATTTCAATCGCCTGCTTCATGCCGAAGACTTCGCCCTGCGCTTTTGGAATCATCGCCAGATAGCTTTCCGGATCAATGTTCAGGTTGCGCATCTGAATCAGCTTGATACCTGTGCGGCGGATGAAGTTAATCATCGCTTCCATTTCTTCTTCGCGGTCAAAAACACCCGGGAAGCACAAGTAGTTGATCGAGGTGTACACGCCCTTGGAGGCCGCGTATTCCGCAGATCGCGCTACGTTTTCCAGCGTGTAGTTGCGCGGGCGGTAGTAGGCGTTGTAATGCTCGTCAATCGCGCTGATGATGCTGACGCGCATCAAGTCCAGCCCCGCGTCGACGATCCCTTTGATATGGTCGGTCAAGCCTGCGTTTGTATTGATGTTGATAAAGCCCATGTCGGTCGTCGCTCGCACGCGGCGCATCGCCGGAACGATGATCCCGGCCATGGTCGAAGGCTCGCCTTCACAGCCCTGGCCGAAGCTGATAATGCTCTCCGGCGTCTGCAAATGGTGCAGCATGACCTCTACCAGCTCGTCCTCTGTCGGCTTGAAATTCATCCGCGTCTGCGGAGACGGGAAGCCGCTGTCGTCTGGTTGCTCGGAAATACAGCCGTAGCAACCGGCATTACAGGTATAGGAAACAGGCAGGCTGCCTTCCCAGCGGTGGAAAAAGTTGTTGGAGGCCGTCAGACACTCGTACTCCAGCGCACAGTGCGACAGGTGATGCAAAATCCGGTTGTTCGGGAACAGCTCCAACGTCTTTTCCACTCGCTGCCGCAACTCATCCATCGGGAAGTTCAGCGGGTCCCATTTGTAAATGTCGTCGCTCGCTCTGCCTGCTACCCAAAAACGGTCGTCTTTCCATACGACTGCCGAATACCCGAACAGCGGCAGCTTGCTCTCCCTGTTTGTTTTCACATAACCCGGGAGCAAAAGTCGGGTAATCCCTTGCGGAACGAGCGCCCCGACCGCCGTACAGCCGTCCAGCTTAATCATTTCGCCCGTCTCCGGGTCCATTCCGATCGGTACTGTATCCGGCAGGCTGACCAGCGTCGCCCCTTCCGGCAGCGGGATCAGCTCTTCCTCGAGAATTTCTGTCAATATATCGCCGTTGCGCGCCACCGCGAACAAGCCCGGGTGGTCGTAAACATTGCCCTTTTCATCTGCGTACACTAAATACATGGGAAAATCGCCTCGCTTCTTTGCTTTGCCCATTGTAACGCATTGAAAAAGCAATGTAAATTGTGAAGGGTTACCTGCCGAGGTACGGGAGCGGGTTGACCGGCACATCGTCCTGCCTGACTTCAAAATGCAGGTGATACCCGGTGGAATCGCCTGTCTGGCCCATGTATCCGAGGACGTCGCCCGCTTCTACGCTCTGGCCGGGCGTGACCAAAATCGTGCGCATATGGGCATAAAAGGTTTGCAGGCCGTCTCCGTGGTCCAGTACGACCATCCGCCCGTATCCGGAGCGGTTGGCGCCCGCTTCGACCACCCTCCCTGCTTTCGCGGCCAAAATCGGCGTTTTGGCCTCCTGCTCGTTCCACAAATCCACGCCTTTATGCACCTTGCCCCAGCGTGTTCCGAAGCCGCTTGTAATCGTCGCTCCCTCTACAGGCCAATCCATTCGGCCGCGAATCCGCGCCACCACTTGCCTGCTTGCCGCCTGGGTAGTGTTTCGCTTTTGCTGCAGCTCTTCTGCCTGCATCGGCGGCCCTCCGGCAACAGGGATGTACACAACCTGTCCCACATACAGGTTGTCCGACAGCCATTTTAAAAGCGGGTTGCGTTCCAGCATTAGCTCACGGCTGACTCCGTACCTTCTCGCTATGTAATCGAGCGTCTCTCCGCGCTTCACCATATGTGTCACTTCGTCTTTGGTAATAATCAGCTTCATCCCGACAGAAAGCAGATGCGGATTGCTGATTTTGTTCATCTCCACCAGCTTTTTCAGCGTAAGGCCGTAGCGTTCGGCAATTCCGGAAAGAGTGTCGCCCTGGCGCACTGCGTACACCATCGTATTGCTTTTGGCAGCAGGCGCTTGCTTTGTCAAACTCGCGTACGGATTGAACGCTTGAAACAACGCTTGCTCCACGACAGCCTTTTTCGCTTCCGTCTGGCTCTCGATGGGCACAGGAACCTGCACGTACTCCACTGACTCTCTCCTCCCTCTCTTCCAACTCTCCTTACGGTATGCAAAACAGGCAAAAAAAATGACGGCGAGTCATGAACTCACCGTCGTGCCAGCCGTTTTCCCCCGGCCTTGCTGCTTGCTTTCCAGGGTCTGCAAAAATTCTTCGTTTGTTTTCGTGTCCGCCAGCTTTTTGATAAACGAATCGACAAACTCGTTCGTTTCGTTCATGTTTTTGCGGATCATCCACAGCTTATCCAGCTCTTCTTTGGACAGCAGCAATTCTTCGCGGCGCGTTCCCGAACGGCGAATGTCGATCGCCGGGAAGATACGGCGCTCTGCCAGCTTGCGGTCCAGATGAAGCTCCATGTTGCCCGTTCCCTTGAACTCCTCGTAGATCACATCGTCCATGCGCGATCCGGTCTCGACCAGAGCCGTCGCGAGAATCGTCAGGCTGCCGCCCTCTTCGATGTTGCGCGCCGAACCGAAAAAGCGCTTAGGACGGTGGAACGCCGCCGGATCAATACCGCCAGACAACGTCCGGCCGCTCGGCGGGATCACCAGGTTGTAGGCGCGAGCGAGACGGGTAATCGAATCGAGCAGGATGACGACATCCTTTTTGTGCTCAACCAGACGCTTTGCCCGCTCCAATACAAGCTCCGCCACCTTGATGTGATTCTCCGGCAACTCGTCAAACGTAGAGGCGACCACCTCGCCTTTGACAGAACGCTGCATATCCGTAACCTCTTCCGGACGCTCGTCGATGAGCAGCACAAACAGATGAATATCCGGTCGGCTTTCCGTAATACTGTTGGCGATTTCTTTCAGGAGCATGGTTTTGCCCGCTTTTGGCGGAGCGACAATCAATCCACGCTGACCCAGCCCAACAGGGGCAAGAAGGTCCATCAGGCGGGTGGAAACACGCTCGGGCGCGGTCTCCAGCACTAGCTTGGTTTGAGGATATAGCGGTGTTAAGGCGGGGAAATGAAGACGCTCTGAAGCAGTCTCCGGGTCTTCTCCGTTCACTGCTTCTACTTGCAACAGTCCAAAATAGCGCTCGTTTTCTTTTGGCGGCCTAGCCTTGCCCGACACCACATCCCCCATGCGCAGATCAAAACGGCGAATCTGCGACTGGGAGATGTAGATGTCTTCCGAGCTGGGGAGATAGTTGATCGGTCGGAGGAAGCCGTAGCCCTCCGGCAAGATTTCCAGCACCCCTTCCATAAACATCAGGCCATCCCGCTCCGCTCGTGCCCGAAGGATTGCGAAGATCAATTCCTTCTTCTTCAGTTGGGAGTAATACGGGATATGGTACTCCTTGGCCAGCTTATAGAGATCGGTCAGTTTCTTCTCTTCGAGTTCAGAAAGTAACATACATCCACCACTCTTTATTTACTCTTGGAAAGCATGATATAAAGCCAAGCTGTTCGTTTTCCTACAAACCGAGTGACGGTTTGCGTTCCAGGCGGTGGTTTCCTTCAATGAAGCGAACCGTACCCGTTTTTGCCCGCATGACGACAGAATGGGTAGTAGCGCGAGTTCCCTGGAAGCGAACCCCTTTCAGCAATTCCCCATCTGTTACGCCCGTTGCCGCAAAAATGGCATCGTCGCCCTTGACCAAATCATCCATAAACAGCACCTGGTGCGGGTTGCTGAGACCCATCTTGACACAACGCTGAATTTCTTCTTCGCTTTGCGGCAACAGCTTGCCCTGGATTTCGCCTCCGAGGCATTTCAACGCCACCGCAGCCAATACACCTTCTGGCGCTCCGCCGGAACCGAACAAAATGTCTACGCCCGTGTCCGGGAATGCCGTGTTGATCGCAGCCGCCACGTCCCCGTCGGAAATGAGGCGAATGCGGGCACCTGCCTCGCGAATTTCGTGAATGATGCGAGAATGACGGTCACGATCAAGCACGATCGCCACCAGGTCGCTGATGTCTTTGCCCTGTGCCGCAGCAACGGCTTTCAGGTTGTCGCGAATCGGCGCGTTGATGTCGACCTTGCCAACCGCTTTTGGCCCTACTGCCATTTTTTCCATATACATGTCAGGAGCATGCAGCAAATTTCCGCGGTCCGCAATCGCAATGACAGAGATTGCGCCCCATGTGCCTTTTGCCAGGATATTCGTCCCTTCCAACGGGTCGACAGCCACGTCTACTGCTGGCGCTACCCCTTGGCCGAGACGCTCGCCGATATAGAGCATCGGCGCTTCATCCATTTCGCCTTCCCCGATTACGACTACGCCGTCCATTGGCACTTTTTCAAATTCCTTGCGCATGGCGGTCGTCGCCGCGTCGTCGGCCTCGTCTTTTCGTCCAAGCCCCATCCAACTGGCGGAAGCCAAAGCAGCCGCTTCGGTTACACGTACCAGTTCAAGTGTTAAACTGCGTTCCATTCTGGAAGACTCCTCTCCTGATGATTGGTTAACGCTGCGGGCTTTCTGTGTGCTGCAAGCCTACCCGCGTCACATCGGCACCCAGCATTTGCAGCTTGCCCACCAAGTTTTCATAGCCGCGGTCGATATGTTCAAGACCTTCCAGCTCTGTCGTGCCGCTCGTAGCCAGCCCTGCGATAAACAGCGCCGCTCCGGCCCGCAGGTCAGAAGCTACTACCTTGGCTCCGTTCAGCTTGCTTCCGCCTTCGATGACAGCGGAACGTCCCTCTACCTTGAGCGTCGCTCCCATGCGCCGCAGCTCATCTACATGGCGAAAACGCGAGCTGTAGATGTTGTCCGTCACGATGCTCGATCCTTTGGCAAGGGTCAACAGCGTCGTGATCGGCTGCTGCAAATCGGTCGGAAACCCAGGGTACGGACTTGTTTTCACATCAATGGGACGATAGGAATCCCGTCCGACCACCTGAATGCAGTCATCCATTTCCATCACTTGCGCGCCAATTTCGCGCAGCTTCGCCGTCAGCGACTCCAGATGCTTGGGGATCACGTTTTCGACCAGTACATTGCCGTTCGTCGCCGCTGCGGCAATCATGTACGTCCCCGCTTCAATCCGGTCCGGAATAATCGTATGCCGGCAGCCGCGCAGACGCTCCACGCCCTGGATGCGGATGACATCGGTGCCTGCGCCTTTGATGTTTGCCCCCATGTTGTTGAGCAGTGTCGCCACATCGACAATCTCCGGCTCGCGGGCAGCGTTTTCAATAATGGTCACGCCGTCTGCCTTGGAAGCAGCGAGCATGATGTTAATCGTCGCTCCGACGCTGACGAGATCGAGGTAAATTCTCGCGCCTTGCAGACGACCGTTCTTGGCCCGAATAGTCATCACGCCGTTTTTGTTCTCCACCTCGGCGCCCATCGCCTCAAAGCCTTTGATGTGCAAATCGACAGGTCGTGGCCCCAGATCGCAGCCGCCAGGCAATCCGACCTGTGCCTCTCCGAATTTGGCGAGCAAGGCTCCCCACAAATAGTAAGAGGCGCGCAGCTTTTTGATCTTGCCATTGGGCATGAGCATCAGCTTCATCAGGCGCCCATCGATTTCCATCCAGTCATCTTCAAACAGCACGTCAGCTCCCATTTCCCTCAGAAGCCCGTGGTAAATATCTACATCCTGAATACGGGGCAGATTTTCAATAACTACAGGTCCATCCGCCAGCAACGCGGCTGGAATCAGTGCGACTGCGCTGTTTTTGGCTCCGCTGATGGTTACCGTCCCCGCGAGCGGTTTTCCACCATTGATAATCAGCTTATCCATGCATCGCTCTCCTCAGGTGTAATCGGGAAAGAAGCACCTTCCCCAATGGAAAAGGTGCTTGAACTTTCGATCCTTGTCCTTATTTTTGCATGCTTGCCCAATCAGCGAGGAACTTCTCCAGGCCGCTGTCAGTCAGCGGATGGGCAATCAGTTGCTTGAACACTTTCGCCGGGATGGTCGCGTAGTGAGAACCGCGGCGGGCAGCTTCTGTCACGTGCACAGGGTGACGAACAGATGCCGCGATGATTTCGGTATCAATGCCATGCACAGAGAAAATCTCTGCAATGTCTTCGATCAACTGCATGCCGTCTTGTCCGATATCATCCAGACGTCCCAGGAACGGAGACACGAAGCTCGCTCCTGCCCGAGCTGCGAGCAGCGCCTGGTTTGCGGAGAACACCAGCGTGACGTTTGTTCTGATTTTGCGCTTGGCAAAATACTTGGTCGCCTTCAAACCTTCGGCAGTCATCGGCAGCTTGATGACGATGTTTTTCGAGAGGGAAGCGAGCTTCTCGCCCTCTTCGATCATGCCTTTTGCATCGGTGCTGATAACTTCGGCGCTGATCGGACCGTCTACGATGTCGATGATTTCCTTCAATGTCTCGATGAAGTCGCGGCCTTCCTTGGCAACCAGCGAAGGATTCGTGGTTACTCCGGCCAGGACTCCCCATTCGTGAATCTCGCGAATTTCATCAACGTTTGCTGTATCAATCAAAAAACGCATGATTAGCCTCCTAGTTACGCGCGGTTGCTGCTACCGAACAGGCGCATTTTTCCTTTTACAACTTCCTTGATCGCGTCGCGAGCAGGGCCCAGGTATTTGCGCGGGTCGATTTCGTTAGGCTTCGCAGCTAGCACTTTGCGAACCGTTTCGGTGCATGCGACTTGGCTTTCTGTATTTACGTTAATTTTTCCGACACCCAGGCGGATCGATTCTACAATCGCTTCGTCCGGTACGCCGGAACCGCCGTGCAGAACGATTGGCGCTCCAATGTTGTTCGCTACTTTTTCGATGATGTCGTAGCGGATTTTTGGCACGCCTTTGTACATGCCGTGAGCTGTGCCCACTGCAATCGCCAGGTAGTCTACTTTTGTTTCTTCCCAGAAGCGGATCGCTTCCTCAGGGTTTGCCAGCGTAGCGTCTTCCTCGTCAACAGACAGGTCGTCCTCTACCCCGCCGATGGTACCGAGTTCACCTTCTACAGAAACGCCAACAGCGTGAGCAGCCTCAACAACCTGTTTGGTCAAGCGAAGGTTATCTTCAAACGAGTGATGGGAACCATCGAACATGACAGAAGAGAATCCTGCGCGAATGCACTTCATTACGATATCAAAGTTGCTGCCATGATCGAGGTGCAGGGCAACAGGTACTCCTGCGCGCTCCGCCGCCACTTTTGCAATGGCGACCGTGTAGTCCAGTCCCATGTATTTGAGTGCTCCCTCGGAAACACCGAAAATCACAGGCGATTTTTCTTCCATCGCAGCTTCGGTAATCGCTTGAGTAAACTCCAGATTGTTCAGGTTAAATTGTCCGACGGCGTATTTATGCAATTTGACGTCTTCGGTAAAAGCGGTCATAGGTACCAGTGGCATTTGGTAAATCCTCCTCTGCTAGCTTCAATCACGAGGCTTATTATATCACAGACAGGCGTTTGTTAACAGGTACGCTTGTCCCCACGCATCCGTTACCAAAAGGACTAGCAGGCGAGTTGCTGCTGTACGGCCATTCTCAGCTCGTCAATATCAAACGGTTTGGTAAAATGGGTCAACGCTCCCAACTGGGTCGCTTCCTTAATCATGTCCAGCTCACCGTAAGCCGTCATCATGATTACCTTGATATCCTGATTGATCTTTTTGATGTGCTTCAAAATCTCAATGCCGTCCATGCCTGGAATCTTCATGTCGAGAATGACCAGATCTGGCGACTCTTTTTCCACGATCTCCAGGGCCATTTTCCCGTTTGCGGCCTGGAAGGTTTTGTACCCTTCTTTTCCCAGTACCTCATACAACAAAATGCGAATACCATACTGGTCATCGACAACCAGCACCTTTTTATCATGTTTGTCGAACACGGTTACTCCCCCTTGACGAATCCATTTCCTTAATTTATTGATTCATCACCATAACCCGTGCTAGACATTGAAAAAACGCAGATGTTCCTTTATCGTGGGAGTTGTCGAGACAACCACTGAAAAGGAGGAAATCTGCGTTGTGCCTTGATTTTAGCACAGACTTTATCAGACTTCCATCATTCCATCTCACACATTGGGAAAAAACAAAGGAAACGGATTGGATCGCTGTTCTGGAACCGCATTCTGCCTGTCATCTTTGTCCGATCTGCCTCGGAGCCAGTACCAACCATGCACGTCCTGGACGGCGTATTCTTCGTCATCGTTTCGTTCCTGCTTGGGGGACCGTCTGGGTATCCGTTCCCGTGTATCGCCAGCGCTGTGCGAGTTGTGGGCTTACATGGACAGTGGAATGGAACGGTATCCCGCCTCGAGGATCCGTCACCTCTGCTTTTCAAGAGATGGCGGTGGATATGTGCCACAGTCGGGATTTGCTCTCGGTTGCCAAGCAATTGAGTGTGGCCTACTCGACACTTGAACGCTGGTACTACCAACTGGCCCCCCAACGCCTTGCTCAACCAAAAGAACATGAAGCTCCTGAAGTGGTCTGTCTGGATGAGTTTGCTCTGCAAAAAGGACATAAGTATGGCGTGAACCTCATGGATGCTCAAACCGGTCATATCTGGCAAGTCACAGAAGGACGTTCACGTGAACAAGTACGAAACGCGCTGCAGCAATGGCCTTTTCGTAAGGTTCCCCAGGTAGTTGTCACGGATTTGGCTCCAGGAATGGCTGAAACCGTACGCCAGGTCTGGAAGCATACCCTTGTGGTAGCAGATAAATTTCACGTGATCCAGCTTTTCTCTAAAGCGTTGGAAGCTACCCGAAAACGCACTCATGCTCGTGGAACACATCGTCGGGGCAGACATGAGCAACGCCTGCTCCATACGATCCCTGACAAGCTGAAGCCCGAAGAGCTTCAGGAACTGAAGATTTGGTTAGCAGAAGATCCACATCTGGAACGACTCTACTTTGCGCTTCAAGACATAAGAACCGTGTATGCCGTTGAAACCCAAGAGGCAGGGGAGGAAGCGCTTCAGAAATGGATTGTCGACCATCTCTATTCTCCGACTCCTGCGGTTCGTTCCATTGCCAAAACGATTGTCCAGTGGCAAGAGCCCATTCAGCATTATTTTTCCTTTCGGGTAACGAATGCCAAGATTGAAGGGACACACAACAAAGTGAAGGTAATCAAACGAAGAGCCTACGGCTACCGCAATCTAGAGAGATTCAAGATTCGCATTAGACTGGAGTGTAAACCGGCTACATAACTACGAAAAACTGCGATAGAGGGAGATCAAGCACGTTTTATGGTGAAGAGCTAATTTATTAGGTTTTCGCCTAAAAACAGGAAACTCCTGCACATTTTGCGTATCTGCTGCTGAAATTTTCCCGCGATGTCCATTTCGAGTATAATAGGGATACTATTTTCGCACCAAGCAAGGAGCCAAAAAACAAGATGGATGCGCTCTGGTTGATCTGCCTGTTGACGTTTATTATCCATACGACAGAGACACTTTCCTACGCCATTCGCTTCGCAGGGGTCAAGACAGGAAGAATCGCAGTCGCCATGTCGCTCGTCGGCATCACGCTGCTTCTCTCCCGCACCTCCAACCTGATTCAAGGGCCGTTTACCGGAGGACTGATGGATCAAGCGGCCCTTTTGCATACCGACCCAAGTTGGCAGCTACATATGATTATAGCGGCTTCCTCTGTCGGGACGCTGGCTGCCATCGCGCTGTTTCCCACGTTCGTCCAGATTTCCAGACGAGTGATCTCGCACCTTGAGCTGGCCGGCTCGATTCCGCAAATGCTGCGCACAGCCGTCACCGTAGACAGCCTCCGCCGCGTCCGCCACCACGTGCGAATCCCGAGCTGGCAAGTCATCTCCCGTTTTCGCTTCAAAGGCATTCCCAAGCGCCTGCTGCTGCTCAACTGCCTGGGAACGGCGATTTACACCAGCAGCGTGCTCTCCGTGCTCTACGCGACGTTGCTGGCCCCCGACTACAAAGCAACGGTGCTGATGTCGTCCGGCATGATTAACGGCTTCGCTACGATTTTCATGACGATTCTGGTAGACCCGCAGGTGGCCCTCCTGACCGAGAAAGCCATGCAGGGAAAAGCGACGCAGGAATCGATCCGGGACATGTATTTGTGGCTGATGATTTCCCGATTTTTCGGGACGCTTCTGGCTCAGCTCCTGCTCGTCCCGGCCGCCTACTGGGTTGCCTGGCTGTCTCCGCTCTTTCACTGAAAAAAGCGGCAACCGAAAGAAGACGCACCGACGGTTTCAGTCGCCGGTGCGTCTTTTTGTCTCTATTTATTTATTCAGGTTCAGGGAAGCTTTGACGAAATCGCGGAACAATGGCTGCGGACGGTTCGGACGGGAAGTGAACTCCGGATGGAACTGGGTAGCCACGTACCAAGGGTGGTCTGGCACTTCCACGATTTCCACCAGACGGCCGTCCGGGGATGTACCCGCAAAGCGCAGGCCCAGTTGAGCCAACTGCTCGCGATATTCGTTGTTGACTTCATAACGATGACGATGACGCTCATAAACGAGTGTGCTGCCGTAAGCAGCTTCGGTCAGCGTGCCAGCTTCCACTTTGGAAGGACCGATGCCAAGGCGCATGGTTCCGCCTTTGTCTTCGATTTCTTTTTGCTCTGGCAAGAGGTCGATGACCGGATAAGCGGTGTCCGGGTTGATCTCGGAGCTGTTGGCGCCGTCCATGCCTGCCACGTGACGGGCAAATTCGATAACGGCAATTTGCATACCGAGGCAGATGCCCAGGAACGGCACTTTGTTTTCGCGAGCGTAGCGGGTCGCGATAATTTTGCCTTCGATACCGCGATCGCCGAAGCCGCCTGGTACCAGTATGCCGTTTACATCGCCGAGCAGTTCGGCTACGTTTTCCGGCGTCACTTCTTCTGCGTGCACCCATTTGATTTCCACTTTGGAATCATTCGCATAACCGCCATGGTACAGCGCTTCTGCTACGGACAAATAAGCATCGTGCAGCTCCACGTATTTTCCGACAATCGCGATCGTGGTCGTTTTCGACAGGTTCTTGATTTTGTTTACCAAGGACTTCCACTCGGTCATGTCTGCTTCCTGGCAAGTCAGGCCGAGGTGGCGGCAAACATAGTCGTCCAGACCTTGCGCTTGCAGTTGCAGCGGCACGTCGTAGAGAGTTTCCGCATCCACGCACTCCACAACCGCGTTTTTGTCGATGTCACAGAACAGTGCCAGCTTGTCCTTCATTTCCTGGGTCATTGGCTGTTCGGTACGAGTCACGATCACAGTTGGCTGAATGCCCAGGCTGCGCAGTTCCTTCACGCTGTGTTGGGTCGGCTTTGTTTTCATCTCGCCTGCTGCCTTGATGTAAGGAACCAGTGTCACGTGAATGTACATGACGTTTTCGCGGCCAATGTCGCTCTTGATTTGACGGATGGCTTCGAGGAACGGCAAGCTCTCGATGTCCCCTACAGTTCCGCCGATCTCGGTGATAACCACGTCTGCTCCGGTTTCACGGCCAGCGCGGAAAATGCGGTCTTTGATCTCGTTGGTGATGTGCGGGATTACTTGAACCGTTCCGCCCAAATAGTCGCCGCGACGTTCTTTGGCGATGACAGTCGAATAGATTTTTCCTGTCGTTACGTTAGAGTTGGCGCTCAGGTTGATGTCGATAAAACGCTCGTAGTGCCCCAGGTCCAGGTCGGTTTCCGCTCCATCGTCCGTGACGAACACTTCCCCGTGCTGATACGGACTCATTGTTCCTGGGTCCACGTTGATGTATGGATCACATTTCTGGATGGTTACCTTCAAGCCCCTATTTTTCAGGAGTCGGCCCAGAGAAGCCGCTGTAATTCCTTTTCCCAACGAGGATACGACCCCGCCTGTCACAAAAATATACTTCGTCATCGTTAACGTCCCCTCTTTCCCTAACCCTTTAGTAGTAGTAAAAAACGTATGAAGACGGCTCCCAAAAAAAGAAAAACAAAAGCGAGTCCTATCCCTTTTGGCAATGGGGTAGGGGCACTTTTGTTTTATAGTTTCCCTTATTTAATCCTTCTTCATGTGAAGCCCAAGGAGTATTTTATCTGTCCCTCAGGCGGAAGTCAAGGACTTATCACTTATCCTCGTCATCTTCCAGCTCTTCGTCAACTTCCTCTTCTTCGAGTTCCTCGTCAAACAGCTCGTCTTCCTCTTCTTCGAGCTCTTCTTCGTCGATTTCAGCATCAATCTCTTCGTCTTCGATATCCGCATCATCATCCACGAATTCTTCTTCGTCCTCGAAAATGACCACGTCGTCGTCTTCGTAATCCTCGACAATTTCGTCTTCGGTGTCGTAATCGTCGAAGTCGTCGTCGAGAATAACTTTTTTCTTCTTCGTTCCGCCGCCCTCTTGCGTTTCTTCCACCGTGTCAGTTGGGTACCAGCGCTTCAGTCCCCACACGTTGTCTCCAAGGCACACAAAACGGCCGTCAATATTAATCTCAGTGTATACTTGCGCGATGATAGCCATGAGTTGTTCGTTTGTCAAGTTACGAACGGCAGCCAGTTCATCCATCAGCTCGCGGAAGTTGTAAGTGCGATTGGTTTCACGCAAAATTTCATACGCAATATCAACCAACGCCATCTCGCTCAGTTTCTCGGGATCAATATGAGCAAACAATTGACTCACCCAGGGCACGTCCTTTCCATTAGAAAACTATTGGCTTGAATACCGACCTCGCCCTTTGCTGGGGGACGCAGGCTTTGCTTAGGCAACTCATAAATGATGTCGATCGCCTCACTCGTATATCGTACAACATACGAAGGCTAACATACAGTATTCCTTATTTTAGACGAAAATGCAAGGCTTTCAAACACGCAAAAGACCATTTATTCTCGACACTTGCCTCTCGGCCGTTTTCCATGCGAGTCCGCTCTGTACAGCAGCACAAAAAAAGAAAGCCGCTCCGCTACCGTACAGATAGCAAAGCGGCTCTCGTGTTCATTAGTTTCGGATTAGATAATCAAATGCACCCAAGGCTGCGGTTGCACCTGATCCCATCGAAATAATGATCTGCTTGTATGGACTATTCGTGCAGTCGCCTGCAGCAAATACGCCCGGAACGGAAGTAGCGCCGTGTTTGTCGACAACGATTTCGCCCATCCGATTGCGTTCGACTGTGTCTCCCAGCCAATCGGTGTTCGGCACAAGACCGATTTGGACAAACACACCTTCCAGTTCAATGTGATGAACCGTTTCCGTCTCGCGATCCTTGTAGGAAATGCCGTTGACCTTGTCGGTGCCGGTGATTTCCGTCGTTTGCGCATTGGTGATAACCGTTACGTTTGGCAAGCTGTGCAGACGATCTTGCAAGACGGAGTCGGCTTTCAGCTCTGCAGCAAACTCAAGAACCGTGACGTGCTTGACGATACCCGCGAGATCGATCGCTGCTTCAACGCCGGAATTGCCGCCGCCAATGACGGCTACGCGCTTACCGGCGAACAGCGGACCGTCGCAATGCGGGCAATACGCCACGCCTTTGTTTTTGAACTCGGCCTCGCCAGGCACACCCACATTGCGCCAACGCGCACCCGTCGAAAGGATAACGGTTTTGCTCTTGAGCACAGCACCGTTTTCCAGTTCGATCTCGATCAGGTCTTTTTTCTCCAGACGTTTGGCACGCTGCAAGTTCATGACATCGACATTGTACTCTTTGACGTGCTCTTCCAGACTCGCTGCGAGCTTCGGACCTTCGGTGTATTTGACACTGATAAAGTTTTCAATACCCAAAGTGTCCATGATCTGGCCGCCGAAGCGTTCAGCCACAATGCCGGTGCGAATGCCTTTGCGTGCGGCGTAGATGGCCGCACTTGCTCCGGACGGGCCGCCGCCGATAACGAGCACATCGTACGGCTCTTTGTTCGCAAATTCGGCTGCATCTGGAGCAGATCCGAGCTTGGCGAGAATTTCTTCGAGCGTCATCCGGCCGCTGCCAAAAGGTTCCCCGTTCAGGAAAACCGTCGGCACTGCCATGACGTTTTTGCTTTCGACTTCTTCTTTGAACGCAGCACCGTCAATCATAGTATGTGTAATACCAGGATTGAGAACACTCATCGCGTTCAGTGCTTGAACTACATCAGGACAATTGTGGCAGCTCAAGCTGACATACGTTTCAAAGTGATATTCGCCTTTCAGACTCTTCACTTGATCGATGAGCTTCTGGTCAACCTTTGGAGGTCTGCCGCTCACTTGCAGCAAAGCTAACACCAAGGAAGTGAACTCATGTCCCAATGGTACGCCCGCAAAAGTTAATCCGGTATCTTCACCGATACGATTGACACTAAAGCTAGGTGTACGCTGCATGGAGGTTTCTTCAAGCTTTATTTTCTGTGACATGGTTGCCAGTTCTTCCAGCAAAAGCATCATGTCACGAGATACGCTATCGGAACCAGCGCTGTACTTCAGCAGCACTTCGCCTTCCATAAGCTGAAGGTATTGCCCTAGTTGCGCTTTAATTTCTGCGTCCAGTATCATTTATCCCACTCCTTAGATCTTACCAACAAGATCAAGGCTTGGTTTCAGGGTAGCAGCACCTTCTTGCCATTTCGCCGGGCAAACTTCGCCTGGGTTGTTGCGAACGTATTGAGCTGCTTTCAGTTTGCTTACAATGGCGCTTGCATCGCGACCGATGCCGCCTGCGTTGATTTCGATTGCTTGGATAACACCATCTGGGTCGATGATGAAAGTACCGCGATCAGCCAGTCCCTCTTCTTCAATCAGTACATCGAAGTTGCGGGAGAGCGTGTGAGTTGGGTCGCCAATCATGGTGTAAGTAATTTTGCCGATTGTCTCGGAAGTATCGTGCCATGCTTTGTGAGTGAAGTGAGTATCTGTGGAAACGGAGTAAACTTCAGCTCCCATGGATTTCAATGTTTCGTATTGGTTTTGGAGGTCTTCGAGTTCAGTCGGGCAAACGAAAGTGAAGTCTGCTGGATAGAAGCAAACAATGCTCCATTGACCTTTAAAGTTTGCTTCGGTAACTTCTACAAAATTGCCTGCTTTGTAAGCTTGAGCTTTGAAAGGCAGTACTTCTTTTCCGATAAGGGACATAGTGAACATCCTCCTACATGATTGTTTTAAGAATTATTAAATGTAATAATTCTAACTTGATAACAATTATCATTCAAAACTTCCCGTTTGTCAACCTCTATTATAATAACTTTAATTTAGAATTTGTGCCTACATTAGTCTTGAATATTTAACGGAAGAATATACGCGTTTACATTGGTCCTTTTTCCGCGGCTCCCCCGTAAAAACAAACGATACAAGGACTGCCTCTGCAAAAAGAAGTGGTCCTTGTATCGTTTTGCCTTGCTCTAGCCTGTTACATATTTCTCCGGTACTGGCCGCCGACCTCGTACAAAGCGGCGCTGATCTGACCGAGCGAAGCGACCTTCACTGTCTCCATCAGCTCGGCAAAAATGTTTTCGCCTGCCATCGCCACCTCTTGCAAGCGGCGCAGCGCTTGTGGCGCTACGTGGCGGTTGCGCTCCTGGAACGCGCGCAGATTGATGATCTGCTGTTCCTTTTCTTCCTCTGTCGCCCGCGCCAGCTCGATCTCGTAATCTTCCTCAGACGCGTTCGGATTGATAAAGGTGTTGACCCCGATGATCGGCAGCTCGCCAGTGTGCTTTTTCATTTCGTAGTACATCGACTCATCCTGGATTTTGCCGCGCTGGTACTGCGTCTCCATCGCTCCCAGCACGCCGCCGCGCGAGCTGATCCGCTCGAACTCCTGCATGACGGCTTCCTCCACCAGATCGGTCAGCTCGTCGATGATGAATGCGCCTTGCAGCGGGTTCTCGTTTTTCGCGAGCCCCATCTCCTTGTTGATAATCATCTGGATCGCCATGGCCCGGCGCACAGAGTTCTCTGTCGGGGTCGTAATCGCCTCGTCGTAGGCGTTGGTATGCAGAGAGTTGCAGTTGTCGTAAATCGCGATCAACGCTTGCAGCGTCGTCCGAATGTCGTTGAAATCCATTTCCTGCGCGTGCAAGGAACGTCCAGAGGTCTGGATGTGGTATTTCAGCTTTTGGCTGCGCTCGTTGCCGCCGTAGCGGTTTTTCATCACAGTCGCCCACACGCGGCGCGCCACCCGGCCGATGACCGTATATTCCGGATCGAGGCCATTGGAGAAAAAGAACGACAAATTCGGCGCAAAATCGTCAATGTGCATGCCTCTGCTCAAGTAATACTCCACGTACGTAAAGCCATTCGCCAACGTAAACGCCAACTGCGTGATCGGGTTAGCCCCCGCCTCCGCGATATGGTAGCCGGAAATGGACACGGAGTAGTAGTTGCGCACTTTATGGTCGATGAAATACTGCTGAATGTCGCCCATCATCCGCAGGGCAAACTCTGTCGAGAAAATACAAGTGTTCTGCCCCTGGTCTTCTTTCAAAATATCCGCCTGAACGGTTCCGCGAACAGTCGACAAAGTGTACGCCTTGATCTGCTCCGCTTCTTCCTCGGTCGGCTGGCGGCCTTCCCGCTGGACAAACTTCTCGATCTGCTGCTCAATCGCCGTGTTCATAAACATCGCCAAAATCATCGGTGCCGGGCCGTTAATCGTCATCGACACAGACGTGCTCGGCGCGCACAGGTCGAAGCCTGCGTACAGCTTTTTCATGTCGTCCAGCGTGCAGACGCTCACTCCGCTCGTCCCGATTTTCCCGTAAATATCCGGGCGGTAATCCGGGTCTTCGCCGTACAAGGTCACAGAGTCAAAAGCCGTACTGAGCCGCTTCGCTTCGTCGTTTTGCGAAAGGAAATGGAAGCGCCGGTTCGTGCGCTCAGGCGTGCCTTCGCCAGCAAACTGCCGCTTCGGATCTTCGCCCTCCCGCTTGAACGGGAACACGCCTGCCGTGTAAGGAAACTCGCCCGGCACATTTTCCTTCAGCGACCATTTCAAAATCTCGCCCCAGTCCTCGTAGTCCGGCACCGCTACTTTTGGAATGCGCGTACCCGACAGCGATTCCGTGAACAGTTTCGTGATGATTTCCTTGTCCCTGATTTTCGTGACAAACTGGTCCTTTCTGTACGCTTCCTTGAGCTTCGGCCAGTTGTCGAGAATCCGCCGGCACTCGGGATGCAGTTTCTCCTCAAACAGCCTGATCTGCTTGTCGAGCACCGCAACCAGCTCTGTCGCTGCCTCTTCCTGCGCCGCGAGCAGCGTCTCCTTTGCGCCGTGCAACTGATACAGCTTGCGGGCGATGGCAGACTGCTCCTCGGTGTACGCGCGGTATTGGCGGACCGTGTTGGCGATTTCCTGCAAGTAGTTGATTCTTTCTGTCGGAATCAACGAAGTTTTATGAATTTTTACCGGAGTCGTATCCAGATTCTCCACAGGCCAATCCACGCCTGTCTTTTCCACGATCCGATGCATCAGGGCAGCAAACAGCACATTTGTCCCCGGATCGTTAAACTGGCTGGCGATCGTTCCGTAGACGGGAATCTTCTCGTCAGGCAGATCGAACAACTGGTGGTTGCGGCGGTACTGCTTGCGCACCTCGCGCAAGGCATCCTCCGAGCCTTTTCGCTCAAATTTGTTGATCGCGATCACGTCGGCAAAATCAAGCATGTCGATTTTTTCCAGTTGGGACGGCGCGCCAAACTCGCTGGTCATGACGTACATGGAAACGTCGCACACCTCAGTCACTTGTGCATCGCCCTGGCCGATCCCGCTCGTCTCTACGATGATGAGATCAAACTGAGCCGCACGGGTAACCTGGATCGCGTCCTTCAAAGCGGCGGACAGCTCCATGCCGGACTTTCTCGTCGCCAGACTGCGCATGTAGACGCGCGGCGTATTGTTGGCATTCATACGGATGCGGTCGCCCAAAAGCGCTCCGCCCGATTTCTGCTTGGACGGATCGACAGACAAAATCGCGACAGTTTTTTCCGGATACGTGCGCATAAACCGGCGAACAAGCTCATCTGTCAGCGAGCTTTTTCCGGCCCCACCTGTGCCTGTGATCCCGAGCACCGGAATCGAGTCTCGCGCTTCCCGCACGCACTCCTTGAGCGGTTCCTTCCACTCCGGCTGATCGACGGCGTACTCCGCCACAGAGATCAGGCGGGCAATCGCCTTGTGGTTTTGCTCGCGCAAGCCAGCGACTTCGTTTTCCAACTGCTTGACTGTCGGAAAATCGCTGTTTCGAATCATGTCGTTAATCATGCCTTGCAAGCCCAAGCGTCTGCCGTCATCCGGCGAGTAAATTTTACAGACGCCGTATTCTTCCAGCTCCCGGATCTCGCGTGGAACGATGACACCGCCTCCGCCTCCGAAGACGCGGATATGCCCAGCTCCCCGTTCGCGCAAAAGATCAATCACGTATTTGAAATATTCCACATGGCCGCCCTGGTAGGAGCTGATGGCAATGCCTTGCACGTCCTCCTGAATGGCGGCGGTCACGATATCATCGACAGAGCGGTTGTGACCCAGATGGATCACTTCCACTCCCGAAGACTGCAAAATACGGCGCATGATATTGATCGAGGCGTCGTGACCGTCGTACAAGCTGGCGGCGGTCACGAAGCGAACCTTGTTTTGCGGACGATACACTTCGGTTTCCATCGTTCCACTCTCCCCCGAGATTCAATTAATTGACGTCAGTCGGAGACACTGATTTCCCGAAGCAGCAGCGTAATCTGCTTCTCGGTGTACTCCTCCAACGTATAGTGCTTGTGCAGAGCCCAGCGGCGGAACACCCACATTTCGCCCAACACCATGATATTGTCAGCCATCAGCTTGACATGCTTCTCATCGAGGCGCAGCGAGCCGTCGGCAATCCCTTTTTGCAGGATCTCGACAAAAATTTGCGCAATTTCTTCCTCACGTCCGAGAACGTAGCGCAGCGTTTCTTTTGGCAACGACTTCGACTCCTGGTAAATGAGCAGGACGCGGTCGCTCATCTGATCCATCACACGAAAGAAGCTGCGGATGGCGAGCTTTAAAATTTTCAGCCCTGTGCCGTTAAAATTGATCGCTTCGCGC
Organism: Brevibacillus agri; assembly: GCF_004117055.1. NCBI lineage: Bacteria > Bacillati > Bacillota > Bacilli > Caryophanales > Paenibacillaceae > Brevibacillus > Brevibacillus agri. The sequence continues at coordinate 962,590 of NZ_CP026363.1, read as the reverse complement.
AGGCGCGTCTCCATCTCGGCATGAATCGCATCGCAAACGAGATAGAGTACGTCTTCCTTGGATTCGATATATTCGTACAAGGTTCCGATACTGAACCCCGAAGCCCGGGCAATCTCCCTTGTCGTCGTCTTGTGAAAACCTTTATTGATAAAGAGATGAACGGCAGCCTCAATAATTTGCTCTCGCCGTTTTTCAATCAGTTTCGGGTCCTTTACCAAGGACGGTATGGTTTTTCTCTTTTCGGACACAACAAATCCACCTTTCCAACCGACTGAGCGTTTAGTCAGACACTTTCAGGAAAAGAAAGGAGCAAACGCTCTTCTTGCGTATCTTTTCGCACACCATTATACGCGAGGAAGAGCGCAAAGCCAAACCTTTCTTTTCCGCAGGCCCTATCAAAAAATCTTTTTGCTTTCAGCTAGTTGGATTGATCGTGGCTGCCGGTTGGCGCCTCGCTACTCTTTCAGCAGGTAGTTGCTGATGACGACACGCTGGATTTCATTCGTGCCTTCGTAAATTTGCGTGATTTTCGCATCGCGCATGAAGCGCTCCACCGGATACTCGCGGGTATAGCCGTAGCCGCCAAACACTTGCACCGCTTCGGTCGTAACTTCCATCGCGATATCGCCCGCGAATACTTTGGACATGGCCGATGCTTTTCCGTAAGGCAGTCCCTGATCTTCCAGCCACGCCGCCTGATAGGTGAGCAGGCGCGCCGCTTCAATCTTGGTCGCCATGTCAGCCAGCTTGAACTGGATCGCCTGCAACGAGGCAATCGGCTTGCCGAACTGGTTGCGCTCCTTCGCGTAGTTCAGCGCGTGCTCGAAGGCGCCCTGGGCAATTCCGACCGCTTGAGCGGCGATTCCGTTCCGTCCGCCGTCCAAGGTCATCATCGCGATTTTGAAGCCTTGGCCTTCTTCGCCCAGCCTGTTCTCTACCGGCACTCGCACATCTTCGAAATTGACAGCGAGCGTCGGCGAGGAACGGATGCCCAGCTTCTTCTCTTTTTTCCCCATCGTAAAGCCGTCCATGCCTTTTTCCACGATAAAAGCGGTGATTCCTTTGTGCTTCAGCTCTGGCTGGGTTACGGCAAAAACGATGTAGATTTCCGCTTCGCCCGCATTGGTGATGAAAATTTTGCTGCCGTTCAAAATGTAGTGATCGCCGTCGCGCACCGCTGTTGTGCGCATTCCTGCCGAATCGGAGCCGGAGCCTGGCTCAGTCAGACAGTAGGCCCCCATCTTCTTGCCCTCTGCCAACGGGCGCAGAAACTTTTGTTTCTGCTCCTCCGTTCCGAACTTGTAAATCGGCCAGCTAGCAAGCGAGACCTGCGCGGACAAGGTTACCCCGATTGACGCATCCACACGGGAGAGCTCTTCTACTGCAATGACGTAGCTCAAGTAATCCGCGCCAGCGCCTCCGTATTTTTCCGGCCAAGGGATGCCCGTCAGGCCAAGCTCAGCCATTTGCTCGAAAATGGATCGGTCGAAGCGCTCTTCCTCATCGCGCTCGGCTGCTGTCGGAGCTACCTGGTTTTCTGCGAAGTCGCGGATCATTTTGCGCATCATGTCATGTTCTTCGGTAAGCTGGAAATTCATGTTTTTCACTCCCCCATGTGCTTTGCGCCGGTCCTTGTCAGGCTACACAACTCTGACCGGACAACAGGCTCTATTAATCAGCAAGCAAATGCTTGGCGATGACGATTCGTTGAATTTCGTTCGTACCTTCGTAAATTTGCGTTACTTTGGCGTCGCGGAACAATCGCTCAACCGGGTATTCCCGGGTGTAGCCGTAGCCGCCGAACACCTGGACCGCTTCTGTTGCCAACTCCATCGCCGTGTCCGTTGCAAACCGCTTCGCCATAGAGGCTTCCATGCCGCAGGAGATTCCCTGGCTGCACAGCGACGCCGCGCGGTACACGAGCAGTCTGGCTGCCTCCGCCTTGGTCGCCATGTCCGCGAGCTTGAAGGCGATCGCTTGTTGCTTGGCAATCGGCTGGCCGAACTGCTTGCGCTCCTTGGCGTACTCTGTCGCGTAGTGAACCGCAGCCTCGGCGATGCCCAGCGCCTGTGCGGCAATCCCGATGCGTCCCGTATTCAGATTGGCCATCGCGATACAGAAGCCTTCTCCCTCCTGCCCCAGCAGGTTTGCAGCAGGCACACGCGCGTTGTCGAAAACAAGCTCGGTCGTGTAGGAGCCGTGCAGCCCCATCTTCTTTTCCTTTTTGCCGACGGTAAAACCTGGCGTATCTTTTTCCACGATGAAGGCGGAGATGCCCTTGGTGCCTTTCGTGGAATCGGTGACGGCAAACGTGATGTACGTATCCGCTTCGCCACCGTTCGTGATAAACACCTTGTTGCCGTTCAGGATGTATTCGTCGCCTTTTCGCACAGCGGTCGTCCTGATGCTGCTCGCATCCGATCCGGCATGCGGCTCGGTCAAGGCAAAAGCGCCAAGGTATTCGCCGCGGGCAAGCTTTGTCACGTATTTGCGCTTCTGCTCATCCGTTCCGAAGTACAAAATCGGATTGGTCCCTACAGAGGTGTGCACGGACAGAATCACTCCTACCGTTGCGCTCACTTTGGAAATTTCGTGAATCGCCAAAATGTAAGAGACAAAATCCGCTCCGGCACCGCCCCATTCTTCGGCGATCGGGATTCCCATCAGCCCCATTTCGCCCATCTTTTTGATGACCTGGCGGGGAAACTCATCCTTCTCTTCCATAATCGGAACAAACGGCGCAATTTCTTTTTGCGCAAAGTCGCGCACCATGCGGCGCATCATTTCCTGTTCTTCATTCAACCTGAAATCCATGTCCGTCCTACCTTTCTGCCGAATCATCAGTTAGTTGTACACGTAGAATCCTCGACCGGATTTTTTGCCTAGCCAGCCCGCTTTTACATATTTGCGCAACAACGGGCAAGGACGGTATTTGGAATCGCCGAAGCCTTCGTGCAGCACCTCCATGATGTAGAGGCACGTATCCAAACCGATGAAGTCCGCCAGTTGGAGAGGGCCCATCGGATGGTTCATGCCGAGCTTCATCACTTCGTCGATCGCTTCCGGCGTCGCCACACCCTCATATACACAGTAGATCGCTTCGTTGAGCATCGGCATCAGCACCCGGTTGGAGACAAAGCCCGGAAAATCATTGACGCTTACAGGCACTTTGCCCATTTGCTTGGACAAATCCTCTGTCAGTTGGTACACCTCATCTGCGGTTTGCAGTCCACGGATGATCTCGACCAGCTTCATCACGGGAACCGGGTTCATGAAGTGCATGCCGATCACTTTTTCCGGGCGCTTCGTCACAGCCGCAATCTCCGTAATCGGCAGAGACGAAGTATTGCTCGCCAAGATCGTATGCGGCGGACATACCTCGTCCAGCTTGGAGAAAATTCCTGTTTTCACCGCCATGTTTTCCGTCACAGCTTCGATGACAAAATCCGCTTCCGCAGCGTCCGCCAAGTCCGTCGACACGACGAGACGGGACAAGATCGCCTGCTTGTCGTCCTCGCTCAGCTTGCCTTTTTCCACGTTGCGCGACAGGTTTTTCGCAATCGTCGCCAGACCGCGCTCCACAAACGGCTGCTGCACGTCGTTCAAATAAACGCGAAAGCCTGCCTGCGCCGCTACCTGGGCAATCCCGCTGCCCATCTGTCCTGCTCCGATGACCATAATCGTTTGTACGTTCATGTAAAAGGCCTCCCTATTCCACTTTAATCAGGATAGCGTCTCCCTGTGCGGCACCGCTGCAAATCGCCGCGATCCCCAATCCGCCACCGCGTCTCTTCAATTCGTAAGCGAGGTGCATAATAATCCGCGCTCCGCTCGCGCCAATCGGGTGACCGAGCGCGATCGCTCCCCCGTTCACATTCACTTTTTCGTCGTCCCAGCCGACGATTTTGCCGCTCGTCAACGTCACGGCCGCGAACGCTTCGTTCACCTCGAACAGATCAATCTCGCCGAGCGACACCCCTGTTTTTTCAAGCAGCTTGTTGATCGCAAGACCCGGTGTTGTCGCGATGTAGGGCGCTTCGGCCCCCACCTGCGCATGCCCGAGAATCGTCGCCAGCGGCTTGATGCCCAGTTGCTTCGCTTTTTCGTCGGACATCAGCACCATCGCTGCCGCTCCGTCGTTGATTCCCGGCGCATTGCCTGCCGTAATTGTGCCGTCCTTTTTGTAGACCGGAGGCAGCTTGGCGAGTCCTTCCCTGGTGGTATCCGGGCGCGGTCCCTCGTCTTTTGTGACCAGCACCGGCTCTCCTTTTTTCTGCGGAATGGAGACGGCGACAATCTCTTCGGCAAAAAGCCCGGATTCCACTGCCTTGGCAGCCCGCTGCTGACTGCGCAGCGCCCACTCGTCCTGCGCTTCCCGCGTAATTCCGTACTCTTCGGCTACGTTGCTGCCGTGAATCGCCATCGGCACCTGGTCAAACGGACATGTGAGGCCATCGTACATCATCAGATCGCGCACGGTGGCATCGCCCATCCGCATTCCGTAGCGCGCATCCGGCAGAGCGTACGGCGCGTTGCTCATGCTCTCCATCCCGCCTGCGACGATGATTTCCCCGTCCCCTGCGCGAATAATCTGGTCGCCCATCGTGACGGCGCGCATCCCGGAGGCACATACTTTGTTGATCGTCTCGCTCGCCACATTCCAGGGCAGTCCGGCTTTGCGAGCGGCCTGGCGGGAAGGCACCTGACCCGCGCCTGCCTGTACGACCATTCCCATGATGACTTCGTCGACCTGGTCGCCGGAAATGCCGGAGCGCTCCACTGCCTCCTTGATGACGACAGCGCCGAGTTCTACCGCAGACAACGCTTTCAAAGAGCCGCCAAATTTACCAAACGGGGTACGTGCCGCCCCTACAATCACCGTTTTCATCGCATGCCCTCCATTCGGCTTTTTCGTAGCTTATTAACGAAAAATAAATTGATCGAGCGTTCGTTCATTTTATCTGCTATCTTCATTTTGCCGTCTTCTGTTCGATTAGTCAATGAATTAGGAAAAAAAGAACAGCCTGAGTTTTCCCTCGTATCAGGCTGTTTTCGCGGTGCCGATCCTCTCTGTTTTAGATCGCGTCCGCCAAAATTTCCGCTACATCGCGCGTCTTGACGTCGTCTTCCTTTTCCTTGGTCTTGATGCCGTCATTTATCATGGTCAGGCAGTACGGGCAGGCACTGGCGATTGCGGTCGGATTGACCTCCAACGCTTGCTCTGTGCGCGCCACGTTGACCCGCGTGCCCTCATGCTCTTCCATCCACATCAGACCGCCGCCCGCTCCGCAGCACATGCTGTCGCAGCCGCTGCGCTTCATCTCGACTACTTCCACCCCAGGAATTGCTTCCAGAATGACGCGCGGCTTGTCGTAAATCTCGTTGTAGCGCCCCAAATAGCAAGAGTCGTGATACGTAATGCGCTCCTTGACTTCCTTGGTCGGCTTCAGGCGGCCTTCCTTCACCCACTGGGCGAGCAGCTCGGAGTGGTGGTACACTTCGGCAGTCAGACCGAACTCCGGATACTCGTTTTTGAACGTATTGTACGCATGCGGGTCGCAGGTCACGATTTTTTTGACTTCGTAGCCTTCGAACAGCGCGATGTTTTCCTGCGCCAACTGCTGGAACAAAAACTCGTTTCCGATGCGGCGCGCTGTGTCTCCCGAGTTCTTTTCCTCGTTGCCGAGGATGGCGAACTTGACGCCTGCTTCGTGCATGAGCTTCACGAACGCCTGGGAAATTTTTTGGCTGCGCAAGTCAAACGACCCCATCGAGCCTACCCAGAACAAATACTCGAAGTCCTCGACCTGTTTGACCGTCGGCACTTCGTATTGCCCGTTCAGACCTTCGATCCACTTCATCCGGTCTTTGCGGTTGATTCCCCACGGGTTGCCCTGGCGCTCGATATTGTTCAAGGCGCGTTGCGCTTCGGCTGGCATGCTGCCTTCCGTCATCACCAGGTAGCGGCGCATGTCGATGATTTTTTCCACGTGCTCGTTCATGACCGGGCATTGATCCTCGCAGTTGCGACAGGTCGTACAAGCCCACAGCTCCTGCTCGGTAATCACATCGCCAATCAAGTTTTTCTCGTAGACAGATGTCGCCTCTTCGGCTGTGGCCGCTACTTCGGACGCTTGCAAAGCGATCTGGTTGGCCGTCGTTTGCGAAAACGCGAAGTTCGGCATCCACGGCGTGCGGGAGGTGACAGCCGCCCCTTTTTCCGTCAAATGGTCGCGCATTTTCGTAATCAGGTCCATCGGCGAAAGCATTTTTCCGGTACCGGATGCCGGACACATATTCGTACAGCGTCCGCACTCGACACAGGCGTACAGGTCGATCAACTGCGTTTGCGTAAAGTCCTCGATCTTGCCTACGCCGAACACTTCCTGCGTCTCGTCCTCGAAGTTGATGCTGGACAGCTTGCCGGGCGGGTCGAGCTTTTTGAACCAGACGTTTACCGGAGCAAACAGCAAGTGCGCATGCTTGGACTGCGGCACGTAGACGGCAAAGCCCAGCAAAATAATCAGATGCGCCCACCAGAATACGTAAAACAGAACCGCTCCACCTGTCGTCCCTACGCCAATCGCGGAAAACGCCATCGCGATCACGGAGGAAATCGGCGCAAAGACGGATGCTTCATGGCCGAGCCAGATTTGCTCGAAGGCGAGGGAAAGCAGCACGGTCGCCATCAGGGAAGAGATCAGAAGCAGGACGATCCCTGACTTGAAGCCGCGCTTCAACCGCTTCAGCTTCTCGATATAGCGGCGGTAAAAGGCGTACCCGACGGCGGCCAGGATGAGAAACGTAGTAATCTCCTGCATGAGCGAAAAATATTTGTGAGCGCTGCCAAACGGAAGCTCGAAGCCTTTGGACAGCCCCTTGATAACCAGCTCAATCGCGCCGAACTGGAGGATAATGAAGCCGTAAAACATCACGACGTGCATGATCCCGCTCTTTTTGTCCTTCAACAGCTTCTTGTGGAAAATGACGTTGTCCAGCATCAGGTTGATACGTGCGCCAAAGTCATCTTTCACATCTGGCTTTTTGCCCAGCTTGATGAACAAATATCTGCTGTACACAACATGTCCGGCCAGATACAGCCCGTAAGCGAGCACCAGGAAAAACGCGATCAGATTGATAAGTGCCAGCATGTTTCTACTCCCCCACTTTCACGAGTTGTCTTTACTTTCTATCTTATCAGAATCAAAAAGAAAAATGAATGACTATTCAGTCGGTTAGTTTGATTTTTTAAAAGAATGAAATAAAACCGACTGAACGTTCGCTCATATTGCTGTAATCTGATCTTATCACATAAGTGGCAAATCAACCATCCTCCAAATAAAGTTGGAAATATTCTCATTAGAAAAGTGGGCGGCGCCAGGCTGTTTAGCGCAGCCTTCGTACCGGCATTGCTGTCTCACTTCATGCGGAGTGTGGAGTTCGGAGTTCGGAAGTCTCGCTCTCGCTATGCTGCCCTTTTTTTCGGATGTACAAAAAACAAGCGGCCGCCTGTTCGTAGCAGGCAGCCGCTTTACGTTCCTTTTTGCTCTCTTTATTTGCCGGACGCTTCTTTTGTTTCTACTGCGCTTTGTTCCTTTTTCGCCTTTTGCTCCATGCGCACATCGGCCAGCGACTTGACTTTTGTCGCCTTGATGCGCTTGTTGCGCGGCAGGTCGGCCGGCTCCAGGTTGTCTGCTTCATCCTGCATGAGCGCAGCGATACCGACTGCCTTGCCTTTTGCCGCGATGCAGTATTCGCAGTTTTCCTCGTCGTGCTCATGGTACTGCTTCGGCTCCGGATACGAAGTGATTACGCCTTCGAAGTTGCGCAGCACCACTTTGTCGGACGCCTGGGAAATAATGTAGTTCGGGCTGACCGGAATTTTCCCGCCGCCGTGCGGAGCATCCACCACGAAGGTCGGTACGGCGTAGCCGGAAGTATGGCCGCGCAGGTGCTCGATGATTTCGATTCCTTTGCTGACGGGAGCGCGGAAGTGGCCGATCCCTTCAGACAGGTCGCATTGATAGATGTAGTACGGACGGACGCGAATTTTTACCAGATCCTGCACCAGCTTTTTCATCGTGTTGGGGCAGTCGTTGATTCCGGCGAGAATGACGGCCTGGTTGCCCAGAGGCACGCCCGCGTTTGCCAGCATTTCGCAAGCCTGCTTCGCTTCCGGCGTAATTTCCTTAGGATGGTTGAAGTGTGTATTGAGCCATACAGGATGGTATTTTTTCAGGATGTTGCACAAGTTTTCCGTAATCCGCTGCGGGAATACAACAGGCGCACGGGTACCGATGCGGATGATCTCCACATGCGGGATCGCGCGCAGGCTGCTGATGATGTATTCCAGCACGCGGTCGTTGATTAACAGTCCGTCTCCGCCAGAGAGAAGCACGTCACGCACTTCCGGTCTGCTGCGGATGTATTCAATACAGGCGTCGAGCTGTTTCTTTGGCACGCCCATCCCGATCTGGCCGGAGAAGCGGCGGCGCGTGCAATAGCGGCAGTACATCGAGCATTGGTTCGTGACAAGGAAAAGCACGCGGTCCGGATAGCGGTGCGTCAGGCCGGGAACCGGAGAATCCGTGTCCTCGTGCAGAGGGTCTTCCATGTCGTACTTCGTGCGCACCATTTCCGAAGACAGCGGTACGGATTGCATGCGCACCGGATCTTTCGGATCGTCCACGTCCATCAGGGAAGCGTAGTACGGCGTAATATTCAAAGGAATGGTTTGCGTCGAAATGCGCACGCCCTCTTCCTCTTCCGGCGTCAGGTTGATGACCTGCTTCAAATCATCTACGGTCTTGATGGTGTGGGTCAACTGCCACATCCAGTCATTCCACTTTTCTTCCGGCACGTCCTTCCAAAGCTCAATGGAACGCCAGTCACGTCTTGTCGCTACTGTCATCTGCTTCACATCTCCTCTCGTCTGTAGTGAACCCTCATGCGTTTCACTCGACCAAGTAAAGATGCAAGGGTCGTGCCAATCAAATCTAAAGATTTAGAAAATAAGAAATAGATCGTTTTGTAAGCGTTTCGCTCGTCTAGTCTGTCTGTTTGGGCTGCCGAATTTTCGGCATTCAACAGGGCGGGATCATCCGTTTCGAAAGCTTGTATTGCAGCGTTTGCCTGGGGATTCCCAAAAGCTTCGCCGCGCGCAGTACGTTGCCATCAGTCTTTTTCAGTGCGTCCCCGATGATCCGCTCCTCCAGCTCGCGCAGAAGCTCGGGCAGTGTACAGCCTTCCTTTACCGCGAGCAAGGAAACCGGGTCTGACGAGAGTGTGTGCAGAGGCGTTTCCGGCAGCGCACGCTCCAGCATATGAGCGGGCAGATGCTCCAGCAGCAACATGTCGCCCTCGACCATGTTCATCGCAGCCTCGACGACGTGCTCCAGCTCCCGGACGTTACCCGGCCAGTCGTAGCGCGCAAACAGTTGGGCCACCTCCTGGCTGACTCCGCGCACATTCATGGCGAACTCGCGGTTGAATTTGCTCAAAAAGTGCTCCACCAGCAGTTCCACATCTTCTCTGCGCTCGCGCAACGGCGGCAATTCAAAGGAAACGACATTGATCCGATAGTACAGGTCGGTTCGCATCAGGCCGCGCTCCACAAGCGATTGCGGAGCTTCGTTGACGGCCGCAATGACGCGGACGTCGACTTTGGTCGACTGGCTTCCGCCGATTCGCCGAATCTGCCCATCCTGCAGCACGCGCAGCAGCTTTGCCTGCAAATCGAGCGGCATGCTGTTCAACTCATCCAAAAACAACGTGCCGCCGTCTGCCAGTTCAAACAGCCCGGGGCGATCGTCCGCTCCCGTAAAGCTTCCCTTCACCGTGCCGAACAACAGGCTCTCCAGGAGAGACGCGGGAAGCGCCGCACAGTTTTGCGCGATAAACGGCTTGCCGCTGCGCGAAGACGCCTGGTGGATGGACTGGACAAACAGCTCCTTCCCCGTCCCCGTCTCGCCGTAAATCAGCACGGGCGAAGTCGTTCGCGCCGCTTTTTTCGCCCGTTCCTTCAGCCGTTTCATCTTTTCGCTCTTCGTCAAAATGTCGTCGAAGTGAAAGGCAAGCTCCTCCGCTCCCCGCTTGGCGCGCTTCGGCTTGCTGATCTTCGCCTGCAAGTCGACGAGGCGCTCCGACAGCTCTTTCAGCTTGCCGATATCTTTGGCGACCTCGACTGCGCCGACCAGCCTTTTGCCGACGCGTACCGGAAGCGTCGTGTTGACCGTCTCGACCCGCATCCCTTTCCAGTTTTTGTACGTCTGTGTCTGATTGTAGATCGCGTCCCCGCTCTCGATTACGCGCAGCAGCGTGCTCGAATGCCGATCAAGCGACGGAAACACCTCCAGAAGCGGCTTTCCGAGCACTTCCTCTGGCGTAAGCCCGTCAAGCCTGGCCGCGACGTGGTTATAGAAAATCGTGATTCCATCCGCATCGACTACGTGAATCCCCTCATCAATTGCCCCCAGTATCGCCTGCAACATTTCCACCGTATCAGACAACGGCATGCTGGCCTCCACTCCTTTCAACCTTGCTGCCAAAAAACCATCACTATGCCGAAAATTCGGCAAATGCGCATCAGCCTACCGATTTCGCGCGACCTGAATCGAGAGCATCATCGTGTACAGCAAATGTCCCAAAACCCATATAAAAAACGCGGTCCACGTCATTTGCACCTTGCTCAGCAGGCTAAAAGGCAAAAAGGCGACCGCGAACGCAAGCATCCAGCACAGCAAATAGCGGATGGTTTTGCCGCGATTATCCCGCGGGTAAAAATACATGAGAAAAAAGGCGATGATGACACTGATGAAAAGGTGAATCAACAGCTCTGCAATCGACGGCAAATTTTCCATGCCCGGGACGTAGCTGACATCGATCAGCACAGGAAACGTACTGGTTTCGAACAAACCGTCCCCCAGCGCCAAAAAGGCAGCCAAACCAAGCCCGGCAATGAGGCCATTTACGAGTACGAACACGCCTGTGCCCTCCTTCCATATCCTGCCGCGAGTCCTTCTATTGTACGTGCAAAAAACCGCCCTTGCAAAGAGCGGCTTATTTTCCAAGTTCGATTTTCAGTTCGTGCTCGCCCGCGTACTGCTCGTTCATCCAGGTCTGGTAAAAAATTTCCACCTGCACCGGCGCTTCCTCCGCATAGCGGATGCGCAGCTTGCTCGTGTGCGTCTCCATCGCAAACGGGCCGTACGGGCTTTGGTAGGTACCGTGCGTGCTGGCCCCTTTTTCAAAATGCTGTCTGGTCGACACGCCTCCCTGGCGCACGAGTGTAACGGCTCTGTCCGTCAGCTTGAGCGTCGTACTGACTTCCCCCACGCCTTCCAACTGTTCTTTGTACGTCAAATACCAAGCGCTGGCTTTTTGCACGAGCTTCCCTTCGTACTGATGCGTCGATTCATCCCATTCGCCGTTGACGCGATGTCTGGCTGACAGCTTCATCTGTACTTCTTGCATGACGACTTCCACACTCCATGATTTCTACTTTCTGTCCGCAAATCATCCATTCATTTTACGATCATCCCTCGTGGGTTGCAACCGCCTGTTCTTTTGCGTCAGCCAAAAGGAAGCGCATCGTCGCCGCGACACCGATCGCCGCCAGCAAGAGCAATCCCGCGAGAACGAGGTAGCCTGCACCTGCTCCCGTGTAGTCGATCATGACGGTAAAGACGCCGATGAGCACAAGGCGCATCATCATGCCAAGCGAGTTGAAAAAGCTCATCACTCGCCCCATAAACTGCTTCGGCACGACGGTCATGTAGAGCGACTGCCGGATGAGGCGGACAGAGGCGTTGCTCCAGCCGTAAAACGTGTAGGCAGCGATCAAAGCCCAGCCGTAGGGCAAAGCCACCATCGCCACAATCACTACGGCAAACAGCAGCGTATTTCCGACCATGGCCGCAAGCTGTCCCATTTTGCGCACAACGACCGACACCAGGATGCCGGCTGCGACCGCTCCCAGCGCATACGCCATCTCCCCGAAGGAATACACCGAGACATCCGCCTTCAACGTTTGGCTGACGTAGACAGGCTTCAGCAGATTGCTCGCCATGACGGCGATAAACGGCATCAGCGCACAAATCCCGAAGACGAGAAAGCCTTTTTTCTCCTTTATGTAGCGCCAGCTTTGGCCGAACTGGCTGACCCAGGATACGCCCTGGCTCAGCTTCGCCTCGCCCTCCAGCGTGAACGTGTATTTCATCGTAGAGAGCAGACAGAAGGCAAACAGATACGTCAGCGCATTGAACAAAATGACAATGTGCAAGCCATAGTGGCCGAGCAAAATGCCGGAAAAAGCCCCTGCCAGTACAGACGCCGTCTGCCCCTCGATCTCCAGCAGGCTATTGATATCGCTGTAGTGCCTTGGCTCAAACGTTTCCTGGACAAGCGCAGACTGTGCCGGATAGTGAATCTGGTACATGAAGGTCGTCACCAGGTAAATCGTAATCAGCATCCACTCGTAGTACTCTCCGAAAAATCCCCAGGCAGCCAATATCCCGAGCACGCCGAAGCCGATCAGGTTTTCCACGAGCAGCATTTTTTTGCGGGAAAAACGGTCAATCAGCGTCCCGATGTACGGCCCGATGAAAAACATCAGGACCGCAGAGCTGAACATGGTAGAACCCAAAAGCTGTGCAGAGCCTGTCGTCTCCACCAAATACCAGGCAATCCCGATCATCGTCATGCCCTGACCGAAGCCGGAAAAAAGATTGGAGAAAAACAGCTTGCGAAACTGGACGTGAGCAAAAACCTCTCTCATACGAAACAACTCCCTTGAAAAAAGCTTCGGCAGCTTTTTACTCTGTATGGCAATTTTATCTATTTTTATATACTTTGTAAACAAAAATGTTGTTTAAGTGACTGAATGATAGGACTGCCTCCAGTTACCTCTAGGCGGGACAGCATGAAAAAAGCCCCCGGCTTTTTGCGAAAACCGGAGGCTTGTCTGTTGTTCGTATTGTTATTTTACAAAGCTGAGCAGCAGCTCGCGCACGATTTTCGATGCCACGATTTGCGTCATCTCGCTGTGATCGTACACAGGAGCCACTTCCACCAGGTCGCAGCCGATGACATTGGCGCCGTTTTTCGCCATGTAGTGGATGGTGTCCAACAGCTCGCGGGAAGTAATGCCGCCTGCTTCGGTTGTGCCTGTGCCAGGTGCGTGCGCCGGGTCCAGAACATCAATGTCGATGGTCAGGTAGATCGGACGGTTGCCGATCGTCGGCAGCACTTGCTTCACTGGCTCCAGCACATCGTATTTGTACAGGTGCATGTTTTCCTTCGCCCAGTCGAACTCTTCCTTCATGCCGCTGCGGATGCCGAAAGAATACACATTTTTGCCGCCGATCAGGTTGCACACCTTTTTGATTGGCGTGGAGTGGGAATACTGGTATCCTTCATAGTTGTCGCGCAGGTCAGTATGCGCGTCAAAGTGGAAGACTACCATGTCCTTGTACTTTTCATAAACGGCCTGGAATACCGGCCAAGACACGAGATGCTCGCCGCCCAGTCCGAGTGGGAACTTGCCGTCTTCCAGCACTTTTGCCACGAACGTGCGGATTGCATCCAGGCTGCCTTCGACGTTTCCAAAAGGAAGCGGAATGTCGCCTGCGTCAAAGTATTTGATGTCTTCGAGCAGCCTGTCCAAGTACGGGCTGTACTCTTCCAGACCGATCGACACTTCGCGGATACGGGCAGGGCCGAAACGGGACCCCGGACGGAAGCTGACTGTCCAGTCCATCGGCATGCCGTAAATCACTGCTTGGCTTTCTTCATAGCTGCTGTGGCTGCGGATGAAGACATTGCCGGAGTATGCTTCGTCAAAACGCATCAGGGTTGTCCTCCTCCGATTAGTCGCGGGTCAGCTCAGCCACAAAGTTTGGCAGTTTGAAAGCAGCGTGGTGAACTTCCGCATTGTAGTATTTGGTACCCAGGTCTTTGATTTTCGCCGGATCTACTTCCAACGGATCGTACTGCTTGGAAGCGATGGTGAAGCTCCACAGACCGGATGGATAAGTAGGGATGCTGCAAGTGTACAGACGAGTAACCGGGAAGATGGATTTCAGGTCTTTGAATACGCGTTTGATGAGATCGCGGTTGAACCATGGAGATTCGGTTTGCGCCACCATGATGCCGTCCGGTTTCAGCGCATCGTGAATGCCTTGGTAGAAGCCTTTTTCGAACAGACCTACCGCTGGTCCCACTGGCTCTGTCGAGTCAACCATAATCACATCGTACTCGCCTTTGTGGTCATGGATATGCTTGATCCCGTCAATTACTTGCACGTCGACCTTTGGATTACCAGTCAGTGCGCTTGCAATTTCAGGGAAGTATTTTTTGCAGGATTCTATTACGCCACCGTCGATTTCGGCCAGAACTGCTTTTTCCACAGCCGCATGCTTCACGATTTCACGGATTGCACCGCCGTCGCCGCCACCGACAACCAGAACCTTTTTCGGGTTTGGATGCGTATTGAGAGCGATGTGAGAAATCATCTCGTGGTAAACAAACTCATCGACATCGGTGGTCATAACCATGCCATCAAGTACTAACATGCGACCAAACTGCTTCGTAGTAATGACGTCGATTTGTTGAAACTCGGATTTCTCACTGTATAGGGTATCAGTAATTTTCGTTGTTATCCCGTGATTTTCCGTTTGTTTTTCGGTGTACCACAATTCCATATTCATGGTTATGTAACCTCCTTCAATTGACCGCATGAAAATACAATATAACAAGAAAATTATAGTAGCTGCCAATCAAAAAGCAAGTTTTTTTTCTGTGCGGCCGAAAAAGCTGCTCTCCCTGCCGTTTTTCAGGCGACAGGCAAGTTTATCCAGCAAACGGCTTACCCATACTAGAAGTATCATGCGTCCTTTAGTATGTCCTCTTTTGGGCGAAAAACGTCTCGCTGTTTTTTCAAAAAAAGGAGATGGGACCGCCAGTCAGTCAGCAAAACGACCATCACCGTTTTGCTCATTCAAACGATAGAAAGGAGGAGAGGCAAAATGGAAGTCATGCGCGAGCACTCCCTGCTCCGTTATTTACGCTGGGTCAAGAAATTTGTAAAATTTTCCATACTCAGCCTATTATGCTTATCTTTTGCCATTTTGCTGTTGATTTTGTACTTGCGTTCCCAACCGCTTCCCGAGACATTCGTGAAGCAGACGACAACGATTTACGCCTCTAATGGAGAAGTGCTGGACACGATGCATCGGGGAGAAAACCGCATTTCTGTCCCGATCCAGGAAATATCGCCTGCGCTCATCAACGCGACAATCGCCATCGAAGACCGTTCGTTTCGGGAGCATTACGGCTTCGACTGGAAACGGCTGGCCATGGCCGCCTACGTCGACGTCATCAACATGGACATGCGCCAGGGAGCCAGCACGATCACCCAGCAGTTGGCGCGCAATCTGTATTTGACGTTGGACAAGACATGGGAAAGAAAGATCAAGGAAGCGCTGCTCGCTATTCAGTTGGAGCTGAATTATAGCAAAGATGAAATTTTGGAAATGTACATGAACCAAATTTATTACGGTCACTCTGCCTATGGAGTCCAGGCGGCCGCCCAAACGTATTTCGGCAAGGACGCCAAAAACTTGACCGTAGCCGAAAGCGCGATGCTGGCAGGCATTCCGAAAGGCCCTACTTACTACTCTCCTTTCGTTGATTTTGAGCGGGCAAAATCGCGGCAAAAGCTCATTCTCGAAGCGATGGAACGCGACGGGATGCTCACGGCCAAAGAAGCCGAGCAAGCTTATGCGGAGCCGATCAAGCTGAAACAGCGCACTGCGGAAAATATCGCCGAGCAGGCCCCGTATTTCCGTGATTACATCGCGAATCTGGTGAAAAACAAGTACGGCATTGACGAGGAAAAATTCATCCACGGCGGCTTGAAAATCCATACGACGCTCGACCCGGTCATGCAAAAAAAGGCGGAGGAAATCATCGCTTCGACGCTGCCAAAGGACAATCCGAACCTGCAAGCCGCATTGGTTGCCATGGACCCTGCTACCGGTCATATCAAAGCAATGGTCGGGGGACGGGATTACAAAACGAGCCAGTACAATCGCGTACTCGGCAAAAGACAGCCGGGCTCTTCCTTCAAGCCGATCATGTACCTGGCAGCCCTGCAAAACGGCTACACGCCGCTGACGATGATGAAAAGCGAGCCGACCGTGTTCACCTACGACAATAACAAGCAGTACATTCCGAGCAATTTCGGCGGACGGTATGCAAACGCGATGATTAACATGCGCGAAGCCATCAAAACTTCCGACAACATTTACGCAGTGAAAACCATTGATTTTCTCAGTCCGCAAAAAGTCGTCGAGCAAGCCAAAAGCTTGGGCATTACCAGCCCGATGCAAGCCGTACCTTCTCTGGCGCTGGGAACGTCTCCCGTCTCCCCGCTGGAGCTGAATGCGGCTTATGCGGCCATCGTCAACAAGGGAGAAGCTGTTCAACCAATCGCAATCACCTCGATTGAGGACAGCGAAGGCAACATTTTGGTCGAAGAAAAGACGGAAAAAACCCGTGTAGCCGATCCAGTCGCCTCAGCGCTCTTGGTCAATATGATGCAAAGCGTATTTGAGCGCGGCGGAACCGGGTATCGAGTCGCAAACGAGTTGAATCGGCCCGTGGCCGGGAAGACAGGCTCTACCGATTATGATGCCTGGCTGAGCGGATTCACGCCTCAACTGGTAGCGACGGTCTGGGTAGGATACGACAAAAATCAAAAAGTGGACGATGTGAAAGAAGGCTATATGTCCAAAAAAATTTGGGCCAGCTTCATGGAAAGCGCGCTAAAAGGACAACCACCCGCCCTCTTTGACATGCCGGCAGGCGTCGTGTCCGTCTACATTGATCCGGCATCCGGGAAATTGGCGACCGAGCATTGCCCGAACCCCCAGTTGTTTTATTTCGCCAGCGGAACAGAACCGCACGATTACTGCACCGATCACATTCCGGCCGACCACCAGGCGCCTACACCGCTCACTCCACCTGATTCGTCGACGTTTTGGCAGCGGATGGGCAGTTGGTGGAAGCCTGAGCAATAAGGGGGCAAAAGGAAAAGGACGCACTCGCGAGGAGTTGCGTCCTTTTTTTCATTCACGAAAACGACTGGTTGTTGTCTCCGCCGCCTACAACGCCGTCTCCATCTGCGAAGACGTGGTCGTTGACGACCGTAATCAGCCCGGCCTGATCGAGTTGCTCCAATACTTCAAACAAGCTTTCCCGTTTGCCCGCCGGGAGCTTCCGGACGAAGTTGTTGATTTCAACAGGTGACACATGCGTGCGGAAATGGACGCCGCCGTGCTTCACAAAATGGTCATGGGACTGCTCCTGCTCACGCGGATTTTCACTCATTCGTACCGCCCCTTCCGTCAGACAGTTTGGTTCGAGCCTCATTAGTGTTCCGCGTTCGCCACAAAGCATGACCTGTAAAAAAAGCCTGATGTGTATTTACTCCAATGTGTATTTGCTGAGGGGAACATGCTTGCGCCATTGGCTTGAATCACAACGGCAGCATGAACACAAACAGGGAAAGAGTGACGGCTCTTTCCCTGTTTGTTGACCCAGTGTACATGTACACAGATATAGAAATAAGTTTACCTGACTTCAATTCTGGTAACAATTGATTTCACAATTTGTTCACAGACCGTTCACGATTTCCAGCATTAGGACAAACTTCGCTTTAATTCCTCTGAAGAATTTTCAAACATGGCCGCATTGTTGTCGATCAACAATTTTTTCAGCGCCGCTTTTTCCTTTTCGCCCAGTTCTTCGAGCATGATACGGCGCTTCATGGAGTAGTCCATCCGATTCACATGGTCCGCCAAAATTTTGTATCCGCGGCGCGCTTCCCGATCAATTTCCATATAGCACGCAGTCGCACCAGCATAGTACGGGCCATTTTCGTTGCGGTCAACGGTTACCCAAACGAGCCAATAAGGCTTTCCGTTCGGCACTTCTTCTTTGTTCGTCGTCCATTTGATCCCTTTTTCAACCGAGCTTTTCGCATGCAAAGCGCCCATGTCGATGTACGCCTCGTCGCCGTCGATGATGACCGACGATACCGCATTCAAGTCGAGTACACCTTGACCAAACCCGCCATGAACATCGGTTTTGCCGCTCATGATCGTAAAGCCGCCTTTTTTGTTATCAAAAATATCCATTTACACGCCCTCCAGACACAGATTCTCCTTTCTTTATTCTACTCGGAAACCAACAGCGACGCAATTTGCCCATGTGCCCGGTTATTTCCCGTTCATTTTTCGAGCGGTTCGTTGCCCGCCGCCTGCTTTCTTCGGTATCGCTTCATGACCTTGTCGAATAGCCACATTATCAAGGTAAGAAGCAGAGCAGAATGAACCGCCATCGCGGCTTTGATAATCAGCAGCGAGCCCAGCATAGTACTGGAAGGAACGGCTATCATGTAGTACAAAAAACTGGTGAGAAACGCCGCGCCAAACGTCGGCCAGCCGCGAAACCCAAACACCGCCCACATGCAGCCTGTCACAATCAGCCCGATGATCGGTCCTCCCAATTCAATGGAATACATAAACGGGCCGAGAAATAGCCAGACAAATAAGTTGTCCATTTTTCAGGTCCTTTCTAAACTTTTACTTTTTGGCTTTACTTTTTGGCTGTCGCCTGATACTGGTGGACGATCCTGTCGTCCGCTCCCGGCGCAATGTTGTTGCTTGTTGCGGTTGCGGATTGTAGCTGTTTGCGTTATTTTACTGGGCACCATTTGTTGCTTGCGAATGGTTCTCTGTGTTCGTTGTATTAGCTTCGTTTGTTGTGTATGAGTGGTTCTCCGCTTCGTTCTATGAATGCGATTAGTCTACTGAGTGCTTTTCTTGCGACAGGCCATGCTCGTCCAGGCGGTAGCGCTTGCCGTGTTCCTCATCGTCTCGCGAATCTTCTGACGAAAAACGTTTGATGATAAACTTCGGCGAGTTTTCATCCTGTTGCGGTGGAGGCGTTTCAAACTCCAGCTCCTCTTGGTCGAGCACATGGATGACGACAATGTTGCCGTGGTACTCGATAGCGAGATCGTCCCGCACTTCCTTTTCGTCGGCAGCAAGGGTGATGATACTGCCATTTTTGTGGAACGTCAGCTCAGGAAACGTTCCGTCCTCTTTGGAAATAATGTAGTACAAATACTTGGCGCTTTTCCCCGGGACTTGATTGCGCAGCCCAGGCTGTGTTTCCTCGATTCCTTTCAGCAGTTGGGTCACTTGCTTCATGACTTCCGGAATGGTCGGCAGCTTGGCATGCTCTCCTGTCACATAATACCTTTTCTTTATGTCTTTTTGGGCGTAGTTGGCGCTGATATAGGGGACGGTTCCGTCTCCCAGTCCCTGGTCGTAATAAGGCACCCATTCGTTGTGGTACGCGTCGAAGAAGTAGCCTAAAAAAGTCGTTTGACCTGTGCCGACAATGGAATACTGCGGCACATTGATCGTCTTTTTGTCCCATTTTTCATGGAGCGATCCGCCTTGCTTGACCAGTGGAGCGTAATCCAGGCGAATTTTTTTGTCCTGCAAAAATTCTGTGTAGCTGTAAGTATCGTTACGGTTTTTTCTCAGGAAACCAGCCGTTTCAAAGTACTTTTTGGACGGCAGCAGTTCGTACACAGCCGGAGCGTATTCCGAAATGATTTTTCCTGTCTCCTCATCCATCCACGGAATCGAGAAATTGTACCCGTACTTGATGGCCTGATAAGCTCGCGGGGAACCGAGAAACGGCGTACCCATGTAGACGATGCGATTGATTTTTGGCTGATACGAAACGTTTGCAAGCAGCGTCTCTCTCGTCAGCAAGCCGCCCATGCTGTGCGCGACCAAATGAACCTGCCGTGCCCCTGACCGCTCCAGGGCGAGATCGATTTTTTTCTTCAACTCGGTCGCATTTTTCGTACTGCTGTATCGCCAGTCATACGGCATGGCGAAAATGGTGCGGTGCTTTTTGTAGCCCATCCTCTCCAGTTCCTTTACCATGCTGTAATACTGCTCCGTCATATTGCGGACAGGGTCCAGCGGAGAATAGGAAAGATACTCAATGGCGCTGAATCCTTCATCGTCACGTTCCGGGTAAATAGTGACGCCCGTTTCCCTCGGCCGCACCTCGACACTGTTCGGCCTCGTCGGCTCCAGGGAGAGCAGGCGCCGATGCTTAGGGTCATTGATTCCAAGCAGACTGTCGCCAAGGCCAAGCCATATTTCTGAGGCTTTGCCGTTTTCCTCTGCAACCAGACGGGAGCCACCTATCCCCGGGATCAAGATGACCGGAATCGTCTTCGCAGCCACGTTAAGCTTGTAGGAATTGGGCGTGAAGCCGGATCGCTTGCTGGCCATTACTTTGATGATGTAGCTTCCGGGATTGACGTTCATGATGATTTGCTCGTTGGCGTTTTTCGGTTTTTCTGATTTCGCCAGTACTTTGCCTTGTTCATCCTGCACATACAGGTCCATGTCCATCCCCGCGGGAATGTCTTTTAGATCGACCATGAAAGTCGATGTCAGCGAAAAGGAATAGCGGTAGTAATCGACGTCTGTGTTCGCATGCAGATTCCCGGTAAGCGACGCAGAAAAATCGGCGGGCAGTTCATGCGCCTCCTGTAACGTGTTGTTAGGCTCGTACCCATCGGCTTTTGCATCCGACTGGTCAGCCAGAAAATCAGCCCGCAGGCGGTAGTAGAAATCTTTATGGTGGGATTCCCGTTGCCCTTTTACTGCGATGTAATACCATTGGTCTTTTTCCAGTCCGATGCCTTCGACGGACTCGTCGCTCTCTTCTGGGCGTTCGGAACGGCCAAGCTCGTTTTGCTCTGCATCAAATACGTACAGTTGATAGTCTTGACCGTATGGAATCTCGCGCAAGGAAACATTCATCCGCCCGTGCTTCGTCCCTTTGATCTTCCAATAATCCACGTCGCCTGCCGCCCCGATCTTCCCTCTGGCATCCTTTCCGTCAAACAGCCAGTCGGCTTTTCCAAACGTATCGTTAGGCTCCAGTTCAAAAATAACCTCTCTGCTGCGCAGCTCGATTTCTTCCGGCTTGCCGCTGGCTGCAAAGTCGGCGTAAAACTCTTGCGCCAACTCGTCCAGCGTCTGGTCGGCATCGTTGGAGTCAGACTCGTCTATGCCGGACTCATCCTCGTTGTGGCTGACTGCTTCAACCTCGTCTGCCTGGCTTGTCGTTTGCCCTTGCCTCTGCTCGAAAAGCGTGGTTAACGCCAGCAACTCCGCATTCACCTCTGCACGTCTGCCCCAGGACGCCTTCTTCACCGTCAGCTTTTCCGCGTAAGTCATGTCTCTACCAGCCAGATCAAGCTGCCAGCTTACCAATGGCTCGTCCTCATCCGGCTCGCGCAGGCTTATCAGTAAAGGGCTGTCTCCTGTAGGCTGTACAGCGGCGGATATACGTGAATCGTTGCGAAAGGTGCGGCTCTTGTTTTCGCCATCCTGGGCAATTTCCAGCTCGATCCGCTCAGGACTTGTTGACAATTGCGCCTGAATGCGCACCTCGCCCTTTTCCACCCAAGCCCACGCCGCTTCGACGAAAAGCTCACGCTCTCTGGCCCATCCGGTCCCGACAGCATTCGTCCAGCACATCACCAACAAAAAAAGGAAATAAGACAGGCGCTTGGCCGTTTTCATCGTAACACTCCCCCTCATCCTCCATCTACCTAAAACAGTAAAAAAAGACAGATAAGGGGTGCAAATATATTTACTGCGTCGTGTGGTTGCGGATTCCTTGCCGCTCCCAGGCATTGGCGATAATCCGGAAAGGCACCCGGTAATCCGCCTGCTCATGGCCTTGCCCGGCCGTTTTGTTCAAATAAGGAAAGCCTTTGTCAACGCCAAACCGAAACTGCACCTGATAGTAAACCGCATAGGAGCCGCCCTTTGCAAAGCCGTGCTGCTTGTCTCCCATCAACGGTGTATCTACGCCCACCTCGCGCGTCCCCAGCTTGGACGCTGAAAAGGACTGTCCGCCCCAGCGCTGGTTTGAAAATGCTTGCAACGAAAGCAAAGACTGCAATGGCGTCTGCCTCCGTCCCGTCTCGGATATCCATGCTTTTGCCGAAACAATCAGCGGAAACTGGCCGCTGACCGGATGGCGGTGACGCTCCTGCAGTTCCACGCGCGCCAAAATCCGCTCGCCCGCATAAAAATCGTTGGGCGCACTGTCCTTATAACGGTCGCGCGCATGGTATTCTGACCATTCCGGCGTATGCTGAATGAAGCTAGTCGCATTCGGCTCAAACACCTCAAAGCTGCGCTCTCCCCCTTTTACCGTAATCGTGTAGCGACCCGTCATCGAGCGAACGGCAGTTTGCGCTTCGCACGTTTCCTGGTCCTCCTCGTTTGTGGAACACACATCGTAGGTCAGCGTAAAATCAATTTTGTAATCCATGGCAATGACAAAGCCGTTGATTTGCGCTTTGTATGGCTGATTTTGCAGCACTTGTCTCCACGTCGTTTGGGTGGGGACATGCGTGCCCGTGTACAAAAAGTCTCCCCCCATGGACGTACTGGCTACCTGCCATTGCTGCGGGATTCCCGGACCTGTCACTTGTAAATCCAGCAGAGCGGGCGTGTAGACAGCAAGGCTTTTGGCGTCTGTGATCCAGCCGGGGCTGGCCGTAACGGCAATGTTTTTGACGTCCTCCCCGCTGACCGCCTGCTCCAGTTGCAGCTTGTATTCCGTAATTTTTTGATTGATCTGCTGCTGCGTCTTTTGAAAGCCTTCGTTGATTTTCGCCTGATCGATCACTACGCGAATTTTGGCTGGCTCGCGTTCCCATACGCCATCTGCTTGTACCGGCAGCTTTTGTAACTGGCGATTCTCGCTGTCGTATATCTCCAGCCCGATTTCGCCGCCATCGTAATTCTCCCCTCCCCCGGGAGGCTGCGGGATATTTCCGCCGACGATCTTCACAGGCCATTGGGCGCGGTTATCTGGCCAGATCGTTTCGTTATCCGGTTTGTTCTTGGACGGATTGATATTCGCAATGAAATCCTCTGTTTTTTGCGGATACTTGGTTGGTACAGTGATTTTGCGAACCTCGCCTGCTTTAAAGTCATTTACATCGAGAATTGTTTCTTTTGTTGAACTTTCCCATCTGATCGCCAATTTTGTATCGTGTGTCAACTTACCAGCGTTTTTCACGCTGAAAGTAATCGTCGCTTCCGTTCCTGGCGCTTGCGGATCGCCTGGATCAATGTCGAAGCTGCTCTTGACGATCAAAAGGTTCTCTCCATCGGGATCTGGACCTGGACTGCCTTCACCAATTTTCACGAAAAAGAAGCCGTGACAATTCTCGTCTTCATATGAACTTATTTCTACTTTGTAGAGTCCGTCCAAAAGTAGACCTCCATTACCTGTTGGAAAGAGAATCCAGTGGTCTTCACCTGGACTACCTGAACTGTACAAAGATTTGCCATCCCTTTTTCTTTCCCACATTCCTGTGTTCGGATCAAACCACTTTACCATGTACGAGCTGTCCTGGCTCAAAAACATCCTGAACCAGTATTCCCCTTGGAGTTCATTTGCTGCCAGCTCGATGGTTTCTCCACGTTTTATATTCTTACTCCATTTTTCGGAGTTTAATTTGGTTTCAACAGATACAAGAATATCCGGGCATTTACGGTCCGATACAATGGTAAACGTCAATTCACCGACACATCCATTCTCGGATTCAAACGAGATGAGAATGGTATCACCAACGTCAACATCGCTTGGTAGTCTGAGATCGAACTTTTGATTGGCAGGTACTACACCATCGGTCAAAGGTATCTTTTGTCCATCCCGTTTCAAGTACCATTTTCCCGACAGCTTCGTGGAGAAGCCCATGTTTGTCTCGTAGTGATCTCCTGCATCAGTGAAGTACCTCATATAGACAGGTTCAGTGAGTGTGCTTGGACCGTTAGGAGAACTATCCAGCGCGTCTCCTTCGGGTGAAAAAGGATTCGGGTATTGCCCATGGACAAAAAACACGACTTTTCGAAGATCAGCTATAGAGCAGGATGCATCTTTTACAACGATTGTTATTTCAAAGTCGCATTCAGGTTTACCATTCCATTGCGATGCGGAGTAGTTTAACCTGAGTTTGTATGTTTTTCCTTTTTCAAACACGACTTCAGGAGGATATGGCAGATTTAGTTTTTCAGCGTTGTATGGACGCCACCTGTCTTTATCGTCGTACTGGCCGGGCAAAGTGACGACGCTGCCATTTGGTTTCGTAACGTCCCACATGATTTCTGCCGGCCCCGTTTCACCGTTCTTATCTGTATAATTGGCCTTGAAATACAGAGTGTCTATCGGCAATATTTCAATCGTATGCCCGTTACGAATAACAGAATTGTTTAGGGTGATGATGGGGCATTTATCTTCGCCGTCTTTGGCTTCTACGCGAAAGTATTTTTCCCAACACTCGGTCCCGTCGTCGCTTCTGTAAACTACCTTTACTCGTCCAGATGAGCCTATACTGCCTATTCCGACCTTTTTGTTCCCTCCGGAACCAGTAGCCATTGGTGAACCATTCATCGTGAATGTGCCGTTTTTCTTCGCAAAAACAGTGATCTCTGCATTTTTCTCTACCACGATATCCGATCCACCGCTGGAAACAGCCGTATGATTTTTTATGTCTTTGTCGCCAACTACCTGAATATCCATTTTTGTTTTCGTTGTTTCTATGGAGCAGGATGGATTTGGATCTGGCTCTTCTGGATCAGGTTCTTCCGGGCCGGGTGTTACTTCCCCAACGGTAAATTGAGCTATATATGGAGTAGAAACGCTTATACTACTCGAACCTTGACGGCTCCGCTGGTGCAAATCGGTAATCGTCAAAGATACTTCGTACACTCCTGGCTCCGTCGGCTTATACTCGGTGTTTCTGTAGGTCCAAGTGTATCCAGGCGGATTGCTCGTTTCACTTACGGTAGGAACGGTGCCGCTTGGATCGCGGAAATCTTTGTTGGACAGGAAGCTTTTATAGCCACGGCCTGTCGTTTTATTGATTACGCTTAACGACCAAACAAAAATGCCGCGGTCATAGTAAGAATAGTCCGTAGCATTTGCACTGATCGTCACTGTTTCGTTGACGTTGTATTTTGTTTTGTCGGTCGTTACCGCGCCTGTCGGCTGCGGCGTTGTCCGGAAGTGGCCGACTGAAATGTACCCGCCTGAACCATTTGGAACCAAGTTATCGCCTTTTGTGTAGCCGGCACCGCCTGATGCGGATGCTAGTTCTGCGAGATTGTAGGCTTGATATTCGTTAAAAGTTGTCTTATTGGAAACTGTCTTACTATAGACGTTGGCAGATCCACCAAGAATGTAGTTCGGGTTCCCTCCAAAACGGGCGATCCAATAAGCAGCCTCACTATTATCTACAAAGTACCATCCTCTATCTGCTTTTTGATGAATGTCAGCAAAACCCAATACTCTAGTGTCATCCACTGTCCTATCTACCTCAATTTGTGATACGGTTGCGCCCAGGTTCGCATCAATGTCCTCGATCCTAAGAATAGTGAATCCCCCTTTTGGCGCAAGCTCTTTATTTTGATCGATAGTAGCAACAACAATGCCATGATAGTTAGGCGAGGCATCCGCTAATTTTGGATGAGTAGTGATTACCCCAAAAAGAAGGCAAAAAGAAAGCACAGAGAAAATTAATTTCCTGTACTTAAACAAGAGTGTTCGCACTTAGTTCTCACCCTTCGCTTGCTTATGGAATTTAGTATTGTTATTCACTCGTTCCAAAGAAGGTAATTTTGTGTATAAATAAGTTCCTGCATCGGTTGAGTCATTAACATTGCTTACTAACAAGCCAATGGAACTTACTTCATTGACAGGAATGCTAAAAGACATACCATTTATAAAGCCTTCTAGTCCACCTTGCTTTTTATTGAACTGTACAATAACCATGAAATTTTTATCTGCCTTTGGTACTTTGCCAGTTAATTTACCATTCTGGATCTTCAGGTTTCTATGAAATTCATCTGCATATTTCGCGCCTTGCTCAAGCTGCCACTTGTCAGTCCAAAGATACCGTAAAATTTCCGCCGCATCCCCACGAGTTACAGGTAAATCCTCACGGAACTTCGGTTGCCCACTAGGAGCAGCTTTCATCCACCCCCAGGTAATCAGTGCCCCAGTATTCGTTAAATTCGGATTCTTCTCCCCCCGAAACGGCCTCCACGCATTAAACACCAACGCGGCCGCCTCTTCCTTTGTCAACGGCTTGTTCGGATCAATCTTTACATTCGCCAAAATTCCCGCCTTCTGCGCTCGCTTGTAGATGTCTTTCGCCCAATGGCCCGCCGCAAGCTCTGGCACGGGGGCCTTTTCGCTCACTTGGCGGATCGCTACCAGGCTGGCTACGAATTGCGACTGGGTCACCGTTTGCTCCGGATGAAATTTTTCGTCTGGATACGTCCAAATGTACCCTTTTTGCAAGCCAAACGCGATGGCTTCTTTGGCTGGATGACTGGCGTAGTCGGAGGCGGCTGCGGGCTTAATGGCACCCGCCGCTTCCACTTTATGTACCAGCACCCCTGCGCTTCCCCCGCTTTGACCCACCGTTATCCCCAGTAGCAACAGGCTTGTCCACAATGCTTTTCCCGACAGCTTCACGGCTGATCCCCCCTCTTATCACTTGGTATTTTATCTAATTTTATCCATTTTTAGAAAGAGGCTGCGTCAAGTTTCTTTGCAAAAAGCTTTGCAGCAGCTCCTCCGGCACAGCTCCTTCCAGCTTGTCCTTCACTCGCCCGCCCTCCACGATGAAAACGGTCGGAGTCGCCTGCGCTCCCAAACGGATAGCCTCGTTCAGCTCCTGTTCGTTGTGGATGTCCAGGCGCTCGACCAGATGCTGCGGATAATCTTTTGTCACCTGCTCAAAGGTAGGTGTAAACGCCGTGCAATACCCGCAGTTTTCGCTAAAAACGTAAACGATCCTCGCCTCCCGCGCGCTGGCAACGGCCAGCCAGGCCAGCGCGACAAGCACAAAAACGCCGCAAAACAGGCTCCACCGCCACAATTGCTTGCTTCCTTTCATCATCTTCCCTCCCTAGATACTACTGAATCAGCACAAAAATGATCGCTATGCTTTTGTCAAAGAACGATGCTCGTATTATGCAGCGCCGCCCTGAGACAAAAAAAGCCGACCCGCGATGTGGTCGACTGCAAGAAAAAAACGGATTCTGTTGAAAAAAGACAAAAAAAATGACGTACCACAACTGTAGTAAGTTCGTACGCCGTGCTGGTCGGTCTATGCATAATCGGCTACATCGGTTTCGTGCCGTCTCCTTGCACCAATGAGCGCAATTCCTCAATAAACGCCTGACCCTTCTGGATTTCCTCCTCGGTGTAGCGCTGCTTGCTCTTAAAAGTAAAAATTTTGCCCTTCATTTCTTCGTAGGGCAAATGGCTGAAGTACAGGATGGTGGATACCAGTTCAAGAAAGCGGGAGTTTTCCTCGTTCATTCGCAAAATGGCCCGCTCTCCCAGCCCGAAGTCGACTTCGTGAAAACGGAGGAAGTCGCGTCCCGTTTCGTTCAGAGAATAGCGGTACATGTGAATGGCGCCCTTGCTCTCCACCTGCTCGTCCAAAAGCCCCATGTTGCACAGCTCGTCCACCCTGAGCGTCAGCTCCTCCGAATACGGGCCGTACATGTGAAACTCGTAGCGCTCATCGAAATCCATCTCCAGATGTTTTCCTATGTACACCATTTTCTGCAATTTTTTTCGCCCGCTCACTTCGCCGACAATTTCGATCAGACGAATGATCTTGGCGTGACGATTAAGCATCCTCCATCACTCCCAGACGTTCTCGAATCTTCCGGGAGAGCTCCCCCGGCAAAGCCATGACTTTATCCAATGGAAAGTACAATTTGTAGTCAAATCGCCGCTTTCCGCTAATGGCCTGTACAATCTCAGACTTCTGCGACAGTTCTACCAGCTCGCCGGAAGGCATCTGGAGCATAATCGGAATCCGCTCCTCTTCTTCTCCGGCACGGTAAAAATCATACGGAAGATCGGAGGTCGTGTCTACCTCCAAATAATACATCGGGTCGATGCCCGCCTGTTGGAACTGCTTTTTCAGTTCTGCCAGCAAGCGGAAATCTCTTGGATTATATTCGACGTATTTGAAGAGATTCCTGTCCAGAAAACGGGCGCATAAATCTTTCAAAATCGGGTCGTCTTCCTTGCGCCAAAGCTGCATGTAAAACAAAATGACCGACTCGTCCAACGCCAAATAATCGGCCAGCTCCACTTTTTCCTGCAAAAACGGCAGCAGCATGACCGGCTCCTGGGAAAACGCGTAGCCGTTCGCAAACAGCCACTTGGCCCGCTGAAAAATTTTGCAAAGCACGACTTCCGCGCTGCGCGTCACCGGGTGGAAATAAACTTGCCAGTACATTTGGTAGCGCGACATGATGTAGTCCTCGACCGCATGCATTCCGCTGAACTTGAAGACGATCCCGTCCTCCTGCGGCCGCATGACGCGCAAAATGCGCTCGATCTCGAAATTGCCGTAGTTGACGCCTGTGTAGTAGGCATCCCGCAGCAAGTAATCCATCCGATCCGCGTCCAACTGACTGGAGATCAAGCTGACAATCAACTTGTTGTCGTATGTTTTGTTGATGACTTCCGCCAGCTTCTTCGGGAACTCTTCATCCAAACGGCGCAAAATCCGGTTGATCTGCGTGTCTCCCAGCAAGATCGCACGCGTCCAATCCTCGTGATGGTATTTGAACACCTTTTCAAACGAATGGGAAAACGGCCCATGCCCGACATCGTGGAGCAGGGCTGCGCACAGACACAGCAACTTTTCCTCATACGTCAATTGAATCCGGCCTTCAAATGTCTCCAAAATTCTCCGCATCAGCTCGTACACGCCAAGCGAATGGTTAAAACGGCTGTGCTCTCCACCGTGAAAGGTAAAAAAGCTGGTGCCCAGTTGCTTGACCCGGCGCAGACGTTGAAATTCTGGCGAGTTGATTAAGTCCCAAATGAATTTGTCCCGCACGTGGACGTAGCGGTGAACGGGGTCTTTGAATACCTTTTCTTCATGTAGAAGCTGGGGCTGTTGCATCCTGGACACTCCCTTCCTGTTTTGCGTTCTCTCTCTATTTTCTATGAGTACAGTATCGTTGATTCTATCATAACACACGTCTGGGTGTGTTTCTTGCGGCAAGCAAACTCTTGCAAAAATTTGAAAAATGTACCTTTAGCATAGATCAATAGTCGTATAAATAGGAGGAAAAAAGGAAAAAACATCGAAAAATCACGAAATAATACCCAGTCAAAGAGAATCACTCCACTTTGTGTCCACCTGCATTTCCGGACAGCTTGTTAATGGCAATGCTCCTGCTGCCGCTGATTGTCTCCTAGGGACAATTCATCGCGTCCAGCTTCTGGAAAAAACGTCCCTGTCGCGCTCTGGCACAACCTTTTGTGGCAGAAGCTGTTTTTTTTCGTGGGCAGCCCGCTCTTGCTGGTCGTCTCGCTTCCCTTGCTGTAGTTCATCGGGTGGCGCAGGGCGAAAATGGCACATGCCCAATCGGTAAGCAATGTCCTGCTGCCGCTCGTGCTCGCCTCCCCCTTCACAGCCAGCAACCAAAACGAAACAGCGGCGTCCCTGTCGCAAATTGCGCGAGAGACTGCCGCTGCTGTATTTTCCTTACATCATCTCTGCCTCCGGCCCGTACAAGTCCGGACGCTTTGCCGCTTTTTTCGCCTGCTTTTTCAGCTTGCGCTGGGTCAGCACCGTGTAGAAGGACGGCACGACTATCAACGTCAACAGCGTCGAGAACAGCAGGCCGGAAATGATCGTGACGGCGAGCGGCTTGAACAGAACGTCGCCGGAAATCGCGAGCGGCATGAGACCCGCCACCGCAGTAAACGAGGTCAGCAAAATCGGCCGCAAGCGCGCCTCGCCTGCCGAAATGACAGCTTGCTTCAGCTCTGCCCCTGCATGCCGCGCCTCTTCGATGAACTCGATGAACACAATTCCGTTGCGCACGACGATTCCCGACAGCGAGATGACTCCCATCATCGTCATGAAGCCAAGCGGGGTCTGGGTCACGAACAGTCCGATCAGACTGCCCGCTACCGCCAAGTAGACGGTGCTCATGACCAGCACCGGGATGGACAGCGAGTAAAATTGCATCGCAATCAAAATCAAGATCAGGAACACGACGAGAATGGACAGTTTGCCCATGTCGATAAAAATATCCGTCTGCTCTGACGTTTCCCCGCCGATGTCAATGCGATAGCCTTCGGGCAAAGACATGCTGTCGAGCATCGGCTGAATTTCCGTCATCACTTCTGTTGCCGTGCGGTTTTTGACATCAGCCGATACCGTTACGCTCCGCGACAAATCGCGATGCGGAATCGCCTGCGTGCTGAAAGTCGGCTTTACTTCCGCCAGTTGCGACAGCGGAATCAGCTCGCCACGGGCGTTGGCGATGCTCAGACGCTGAAACAACAGAGCAGGGTCTTCTTCGCCTTTTTGCAGGAACAGCTTCATGTCGATCAATTCGTCGCCGGTGTCGAACTCGCTGACGCTGATCCCTTCGCTGACCAACCTGAGCGTCGTCGACAGGTCCGTGTAGTTGACCAGCTTTTGCTCCATCAGCTCTTTGTTGACGACAAATTCAAGCGTGTAGCGCTCTAGGCCGAAATTATCCTGCACGTCGTAGGTGCCTGCAATCCCCGCCACCTTGTCTTTGATTTGCGCCGCAAGCGAGCGGAGCGTCTCGATGTCTTCCCCGTACACGCGGATGACAACCGGCTTGCCGACAGGCGGTCCCGCCTCCAACTGCTTAGGCAAAACAGTCGCTTCCGGGTACATTTTCTTGAACTCTTCCGTCCAAGGCTCCAGCATGTTTTCGATCTTCGTTTCCTTTTCATTAAAACGCACGACGAGCTGCCCGACGGTGATGCCGCTTCCCGCCTCTGTGTCGCCGCCAAACATTTTCGGAGCGCTGCCCCCGGCGTAGGAGGCGACCGATTCGATTCCATGCTGCTTCATGATCCAGTCGGATACGCCCCGCACGACCCGATCTGTCTCCTCCAGACTGCTCCCTACTGGCACGCGAATATCTACGAGAAACTGCGGGCGGTCATCGTTCGGGAACAACTGCACGGGAGTGAGCGGAATCAAGCCGTATGCGGCCGTCCCGATCAAAACGCCAATCATCCCGGCCAACAGCGGACGCTTGAGAATTTTCGGCATCAGCTTGCCTGCGTACCAGTTCGTCAACTGCGTCAGTTGTTTGCCCAGCAGCCCCGCAGGCTTGCGGTACCCTTCCGCGCCTGCTTTGCGCCGCTCTTCATACCATTGCCGGAAAATCGGAATGATCGTCAGCGACATAATCATGGACGCCAGCATCGTCAACGAAATGATCGCCGGGACGGGGCGAATGAACTGGCCTGCGTTTCCGTTCAAAAACATCAGCGGGGCAAACGAGGCAATCGTCGCCAATGTCGCGGTCACAATCGAAATGGACACTTCCCTGGCGCCGTTGACTGCTGCCGCCAGCGGCTTTTCGCCCAGCACGGACAAGCGCCGCTCAATGTTGTCGTTCACTACCACGGCGTCATCGACCAAAATTCCCAGCACGATAATGAGCGAGACAATCGAAATCATGTTCATCGTGATGCCAAGCGACGGTAGGAACAAGAGCCCCACCGCAAGCGAAATCGGGATCGCCAAAGCCACGACAAACGAAGTAATCAGGTTCAAGCCCAGCGTGCAGACGAGCAAAACCGCGATGACGGCAATAATCATTTCCCGGGTAAGATCGCTGAACAGCTCATCCACGCGCTCGTTTTGGCTGTAGATCGAATGTCTTTCCGCCCAGACTGGCAGCGATTTGTCCAGCGTCAGCATCATTTCGTCCACGCGCTTTTGCAGCGATGGCACGTCGCTTCCTGTCTCCGCATTGATGCTGACCGAGATCGAAGGCTTGCCGTTGTAATAAGAGACCGATTTGACTGTCTCCGTCGTCAGCTTCGCCTGCCCGATGTCCTTCAAATAGATCGGGAAGCCCGCTTGTGTGCGGGAGATCAATACGTTGTTCAGCTCTTCCACATTCACGTTTTCCGCCAGCTTCAATTGATAAGTGCGTTTGTCGGTCGTCAAATCGCCCAGCGGGATTTTTTCATTTTCCCGTTTGACCGCCATCATTACCTGGCTCCACGTTATGCCGTATTGGCTCAGCTTTTGCGTATCCACCTCGATGTGAACTTCCTGCTTCGGCAAGCCTTCTACCTGGACGTCCGCCACATTGGGAATCGTGCGCAGTTGCTCTTTCCACGACTTCAGCATGTCGCGCATGCTGTACAGTTGCTCCCGCGAATCTGCCGTCACCGCAAACGTCTGGACAAACGTGCGGTTCAGGTCGTCGTTGATGATCGGCTGCTTTGCATCTGCCGG
Organism: Brevibacillus agri; assembly: GCF_004117055.1. Classification (NCBI taxonomy): domain Bacteria; kingdom Bacillati; phylum Bacillota; class Bacilli; order Caryophanales; family Paenibacillaceae; genus Brevibacillus; species Brevibacillus agri. The sequence goes on along the minus strand of NZ_CP026363.1, from coordinate 930,108 downwards.
AAGCTCGGCCTCTGCGTCTTTTACCTTTTTGCGCAGCTCATCCCATTTTTGCTTCGGGTCCACATCGCTTTTCGCTTCCACGATGATCGAGGAGACGCCTAGCGAAGAGGTGGAGGAAATATAGCTCAGTCCTTGCAACTCGTTGATTTTTTCCTCCAGCTTCTTCGTCACCGTCTGCTCGACCTTCTCTGGCGAAGCTCCCGGGTAAATGGTTGTCACGGTCGCCAGGTTGACGATGATGTCAGGCGACTCCTGCTTCGGTAGCTGAAAAAAGCTAAGGAAGCCGACCAGCACGACCATGACAAAAAACAGCAGTGTGATCTTGCGTTTCTTGACAATGTACGTAATCACGGCTGGTTCCCTCCTGCCGACTCAATCGGGTCGCCGTCAAACAAACGGTCGACACCTTTGACGATCAGTTGGTCCCCCTCTTTCAGCCCGCTTTTAATTTCCAGTTTGTCATTGGAAATTGGAAATCTGTCCGATCTCTACCTTTGTTTTTACAGCCTTGCCGCCCGCATTGAGAAACACATGGGCGTCGTCTTTTCCTCGGCTGATAACGGCCTCAACCGGAACATAGACGCCAGCCTGCCCTTTGATCGTCTTGGTCGCCTTGACGACTTGCCCGGCAAACCAGTCGTGCGCGGAGTTGGCCACCTGCACTTCCACACCGATCGTCCCTGTGCTCTGGTTGGTCGCCGGGTATATTTTGGTGACCTTGCCGTCGCGCTTCTGGCCGTACAGATCGAGCGAAATCGTCTCGCCTTCCTTCCAGACGGAAATCTCGCGGTCAGGTACTGGCAGCACGACTTTTAGCGTGTCGATATTGCCGACCTTGTACACAGGAGTCCCGGATCCGACCAGATTGCCCGCAGATGTGAGCTTGGCGATGATGGTGCCATTGATGGGAGAGCGAAGCTGTGTTTTTGCCAGGGTGCTTGCCGCCACTTGTTTTGCGATCACAGCCTGGTTGTAGGTGGCCCGGCTCAGCTCCTTGTCTTCTGGACGCGCCCCCTGGGTCACCAGCGAGTACGCCTGTTGTGCATTTTGCAAATCTTTTTGCGCAAGCGTCAGCCCGTTCTGCGCCGTCTCGAACTCGCTTTGCGAAATCGCCTTTTGCTGATAAAGCTGTTCAATCCGTTTGAAATCATCCTGCATTTTTTGCAGAGCAACCGTTGCCTTTTCGACCAGCAGCCGCGCCTGGGCGATCTCCTGCTCCCGCGCTCCGTTGTTGACCTTGCTCAGATTGGCAGCGCTCTGTTGAACCGCTGCGTCCGAGGAAGCGACCTGCAGCGAATAGTCCTGCGCGTTGAGCCGAGCCAGCACATCCCCCGCCTTGACCTTGTCGCCCTCGTTTTTCGCCATCTCCACGAGCTGGCCGCCCACTTCAAAAGAGACGACAGCCTCTTCCAGCGGCTCCAGCGTTCCAGACAGCTCTGACACCGTTTCCGCCTGTTCCTTTTTGACTGCGGCCACGACGACCTGCTTGACTTCCTTTTCCGGGGCTGCGGCAGGCTGCTGCTCACTGCATGCCGTTGTTGTCAACAATCCCATCATCATTACAGACACAAGCCATTTTCTCTTCATGACTTCCCCCGCTCCTATGTACCATCACACGATTTTGTTTTTTTACGCCCGTTTGATTCCTTCCAGCAAAATTTCTGACGCATGCTCATACAGTTGTTCCTCGTCATTGATGATCGGGGCATCAAGGCTGACGCGGTACTTGGCCATGAACGCATAAAAGAACGTCGAAATGAACATCAAAGCCGCTGTGCAAGGATCAGATTTGGGCAGGTGTCCCTGCTCCTGAAATTCGGCGAGCTTTGCGCTCAGCACGTCTACGGCGGTCATCGGCAAACTGCTGAACAGCTTGACGACCTCCGGGTAATTGTCTGCCTCGACAATGCAAATCATCAAAATTTCTTTGCGCTCCACCAGCAAGTGGTAATACGTCCTTGCATACGTAATAAGCATCTCTTTGACGTTGGCGAACTCGCCCTGCAGCCCTTGCTCCAACTGCTCCCGCACGTCGAGAACGTCTTTGAGCAGCTCTTCGAGAATTGCCACCTTCGTTTTGAAATGGCGAAAAATCGTCACCTCATTAACTCCGGCCAGTTCGGAAATTTTGCGGGTCGTCGCTCCCTTGTAGCCTTTTTGCGCCATCAACTGGCGGGCCGCAGACAAAATTTTCTCCCGCGTCTCCTGCTCCTCTCCCCTCCCTCCAGAAGCCTGATCTATATGTGGGTGATCCATAATGCACCTCCGAACCATGCAAGCAATTGCTTTCATTTTCATAAATTTCCATGCACATTATATCCCGGCGATGCATGCATGTAAATACTTGCATGCGTTCGCAAACGAAAAAATTCACTTCATCTCCCCTAACAAAAAAACAAGCTCTCCCTCAGCTTGTTTTTTGTCCGGCTGCATAGCATCCACCCGCTACTCTAGGCCGTTTGTTGCTTTGCCAGAATGAGTTTTCGCATGCTTTTTTTGCAACTGCTCTTTTCCCAGAGATGTACACCACGGCATATGGCAGCCGGATATCCAAATGCCAAGCCGAGGGTTTCAACCTGTCGGCCTCACCGCTTTACATGCTGCTTGACCTGGGAGTCGGGATCGAGACGAAACTCTTCCGAAGACTCGACCAGCTCAATCTCGCAGCCCGGTCCAATCTCGACGTTTTTGCCGCGAACGACCTTGGCGTGTGTATATTCCAAATAAATGTCATCGCCTTCAATCGTGTCTACCGAGAGGATGAAGGCGTTGTTAAAAATGTGCTTCAACAGCTTGTTGAGCGTGCTGCTGCCTCCTTTGCGGACCTCGATGTACTCTCCGCCCATTTCCTTTGCCTCGCAGCCGGCGTGCAGATAGACTTCGATCCGCCCTGCATTCAGCAGGCCGCCAACGGTAAACGCGCCTTTTGCAGAGAACACTTCTGCTTCGCAATCCCCTGTCGTCTTCAGCATGCCGCGCACCTTCACTTCTTCGCCTGTCAGGCTGCCGCGCACCTTCGTGTTGCCGTCTACTCTCATTTTGGTAAAAGACAAGTCACCATCCACATCGAGCTGGCCGTACACCTCGATCGTTTCCAGCTCGGCGTTGCCGCTGATGGACGAATTTCCCTCCACCTTTGCCGATGCTCCCCGCACATTCCCGGCGATGCCGAGATGGCCCGCGCAATGCAGCGTCTCGCACTCCACATCCCCTTTGATTTTGCCAAAGCCCTGCACATCTACTTTGTTATACGTGCCTCCCGAAGCATTCACCGAGCCGTGAATGACGAGGTCTGGCTTGTTTTCGCTCATCGCCTTCATCTCCTATGCCTACAAGATTTTTGCTTTCAACTCTTCTATGCATGCGGCCAAGTTCAGCCGAACCACCCATTTCGTCCCGCTGTCAAAATGCAGATCAGCGGAGCCTTGCACCAGCGCAAACGTGGAAATCCCCATTTTCCGCACAAAAATCAGTTCGCAAGCCTTGCCCTCAAAGCTCGGATAGTGATCGACCAGCACCTGCAACAGCCCGCCGCTCTCGTCGACGCTCATTTCCCCCGTTTTCAACAACCGATCCAGGACGTAGACGTACAGCATCTGCTCGAACGAGTACACCTCCGGCTTGCCGTAGTACTTTGCAAACAGCTCCAGGGAATGCACAGAAACAATGTTTCGCGCAAGCAGCTCGTCGGAGGTCAGTTGCGTACTAGCCAAATTGGGGGAAAACATGTCGGCCAGCTCATCGAGAGACAAGTCGTCTTTCATGTGAACGATCTTTTCGATCCTGTTCATGATCTGTTCTCGCGGGAAAAAGGTTTCCTGTCCGGTAAAAGTCGCCCGCCGAATAAACCAGTCCTCTGGAATCAGGTTTTTGCGCTTCCAGCGGTACAGTTGGCCGTACGATATCCCCGTCAGCTCCAGCAACTCCTTTTTTGAGATCAGGTTAGGGTCCATGTAAAGCACCTCCAAAAACAATGTAACATAACACTGTTACGTTATTCAACTCCCTTTCGTTTTGCCCATTAGAAAATTTGGCTGAGCCAGGCCATTGACGCGGCCTTGAGTCTTGCTTCTCCCTTCGTCCCCAGTCTCGCCATCTTGCACGCATGCCGGATAAACATCGGCTCTATACGAAAAAAAGGACTTCTGGCAAAGTCCTTTTCTTTTCCTCACACCTATGCAAATTCAGCCTGCAGCAACCGCCTCATGTCTGCTGGCACCGGAGCTTCTACCGCCAGCTCCTTTTCGAGCAGCGGATGCACAAAGCGCAAGCTGGCGGCATGCAATGCCTGCCTGCGCAACAGCCCTCTCGCTCCGCCGTACAGCGTGTCTCCTGCGAGCGGGTGGCCGATATGGGCGAAGTGTACGCGTATTTGGTGCGTTCGCCCCGTCTCCAGCCAGACGCGGACGAGAGACATCCCTTCCGAAGTCTGTTTCACCTCGTAGTGCGTGACAGCGTGATCTCCGCCGTCTGTCACCCGCCTTTTCGTCGGATGGCGCGGGTCTTTGCCGATGGGCGCTTCAATCGTCCCCGTGCCATCTGCCAGCCGTCCGCTGACTACGGCCAAATATTCGCGGTGCAGGCCTCCTTCGCGCAGGACCCGGTCAGCCAACTGATGGCCGTAGCTGCTCTTTGCCACGAGGATGGCCCCGGAGGTGTCTTTATCGAGTCGATGCACGGGATGGATGCTGACGCTCTCTCCCCTTTTGGCGAACAGATCAGCCAACGAGTGCAACAATGTTTCATTATGCTCCTGCTTGACGGGATGCACCATCAAGCCTGCCGGTTTGTTTGCGACCAGCAAATGATCGTCCTCATACAAAATGTCCACCGGAACAACCTTGCTGTCCGTGGTCAACGGTTGGGCAGCAAGCTGCGGCGGCGGTTGAAGCTGCTCCTGCCGATCGGCTACGCGCACAGCGATCACATCTCCCGCCTTCACCTGCCGCTGCAAAAAAGGCGGCTTGCGGTTGAGCAAAATCCCTTTGCTTCTCGTCAGCCGCTGCATCATGCGCCCGGATACGCTCAGCTTTTGCCGGACAATTTGTTCCACGTTCATTCCGGTGTCTTCTTCCTTGACGGTGTATTCCATCCAGTCTTTGCGGCTCACGTCTGATCCCTCTGTTCCATGCTTTTTCCCTATTGTAGCAAAAGGACGCCTGACATGCCCGCCTCCCAAATTGCCCGCGCTCCCGCAAGCTGCCTGCAGGCCACAGCAATCTCGGCTGCGCCAAGCCTTTGGCGGAAACTATCGTTGCCAAAAAAACCACCATGCTCGTAGCATGATGGCTTGTTTTTCTCGTGGTTACCCTTTCAGGTTTTCCGGGTTCAGCCCTTGCAGCTCAGGCAGGACAAACAGGCCGTCCTTGCGAATCAGGACGTCGTCAAACCAGATTTCGCCGCCGCCGTACTCAGGGCGCTGGATATTCACCATGTCCCAGTGGATCTGGCTGCGGTTGCCGTTGTCCGCGTTTTCATACGCGCGGCCTGGCGTGAAGTGGAAGCTGCCCGCAATCTTCTCGTCGAACAGGATGTCGTTCATCGGATGCAAAATGTACGGGTGCACGCCGATCGCAAACTCGCCGATGTACCGCGCGCCTTCGTCCGTGTCGAAAATTTGGTTGAGCTTCTCGGTGTTGTTGGCGGTCGCTTCTACGATTTTGCCGTTTTCAAACGTCAGGCTGACATTTTCAAACCGGGTGCCCATATAGCTGGTCGCTGTGTTGAACGTAATCTTGCCGTTCACCGAATCGCGCACAGGTGCGGTGAAGATTTCGCCGTCCGGGATATTGCGCAGTCCGGAGCAGATGACGTTCGGGATGTCCTTGATCGAGAAGCGCAGGTCGGTTCCCGGCCCGACCAGACGCACTTTGTCTGTGCGGTCCATCAATTGTTTCAACGGGAGGAATGCCTCGTGCATCTTTTTGTAGTCCAGGGAGCAGACATCGAAGTAAAAGTCTTCGAACGCCTCTGTAGACATGTTGGCACTCTGGGCCATCGCCGTTGTCGGGTAGTTGAGCAGCGTCCAGCGCACATTCGATACGAGGTAATCGTTCAGCTCTTGCATCACGCTCTGGTGGGCGCGGCGACGGTCTACCGGCACATCTGACATTTCGCTGTCATTGGACGGGCCGTTGATAACGATATACGTATCGAGATCCTTGAACATCGGCTCTTCCCACTTGGCCAGATGGGTCGCCCGCTCTGCGCTTGTTCCCATCATCAGCTCCCGCTGGATTTGCATGTCCAGAACCCGCACAAACGGATAGGCTCCCTTGGCGTACGCTTGCTTGACCAGCTCTTTTGCCAGCGCGTGGCCTTCCCCGCGCACTTCAATCAACAGCGTTTCCTTTTCCTGCAACCGCACGGAATGACTGAGCAGATTTTCTGCCAGCTTGACAATTCGAGTGTCCAACATTCAATCTCCCCCGTTTTCATCATGAACTTAATAAAAAATATTTTACCGAATGTGCGGCGCTTTTTCAATCAGGCTCCGACTCTGTCCGCCTCGTCCTGACTATCATACCACCTGCGAGCGCGCAACGGGGCGGAAGCTGACAGCGCTTGGTACAATTCCAAAAAAAGCGAAAATTTCTCTTGCCTAAAATCATTTCCGTAGAGTATTCTAATCAACAAGAGTTTACCTGTTCAAATATTTTGAAAGACGGGAGTGCTGAGTTCATGGTGTTTTCTGTAGTTATCACTGCTTAGGTAGGGCCTTTTGCTGAGAGGCCCCGCCTCTTACCAACCCTATCTATCGTTTGATACTGCAGGATGCCTGAACCGCTTCCGTCTTTTTCCCGATATGACTGGTGGGTGCCGATACGCGGTGTGAGCAGTTGGCTTTTTGTACCCTTTTTTCGTGGGCACAAAGCCTTCTTTGCTCCCCGATTTTTCGGATTTTCCTGCCACCCTTGTATCGTCCGATCAAGCGCAAGCGGAAAAGAGCATTGTCTCTCCAGCCGTTTGCGCTTTTTGTTGTGGAAAAACCCGCGAAGAGCCGTGCATCGAGATGTTTGGCCCAAAAAGAGCAGCCGCCTTGTCCTCTTTCGGAAAAAAGCGCGGTCACGGCACCTGCTGATTATTTGAACGTAAAAAGAAATGGAGGAATTTGTGTCATGCAATGGCGTTCGTGGGATTTGAACTTAAAGGTGCGTCTTTTTGGCGAACTGATTACCCATACTTTTTTCTGGATGTACTTTCCGTTTATGGCGCTTTACTTCAGCGATACGTTCGGCAAGGACGTAGCCGGGCTGCTCCTGATGGTGCCGCCGCTGCTCGGCATGCTGTTCAATCTGTTCGGGGGCTATTTGGCTGACCGGGTAGGGCGGCGATTTACGATGCTGCTCTCGCTCTGTACGTCGACGGCGATGTTTGCCCTGTTTGCTTTCTCCCCATCGCCGTGGATTGACTATATCGCGTTTATCGGGATCGGGATTGGCGGGGCGCTTTACTGGCCTGCCAGCTCTGCCATGGTCGCCGACCTGACGACGGAGGAAGACCGCCGGATCGTCTTCGCCACGTTTTACACCGCGATGAACATCGGGGTCGTGGCTGGCCCTGTTCTCGGCTCGTTCTTTTTCGTCCACTACCGCTCAGAGCTGTTGCTCGTCTGTACAATCATCGAGTTTTTGTTTGCGCTCGCCCTCTTTTTCCTGATAAAAGAGACGCTGCCCGATCACATTCGCCAGGAAAAGGCCAAGGAACGTTTTTCCCTGACCCAGCAATTCAAAAGCTACGCGATTATTTTCCGCGACAAGGCTTTCGCCCTCTACATCGTCGCGGGCATCCTGATCGCTTTCGCCTTCATGCAGCTCGATATGTACATGGCTTTGTACATCAAAGAGCACGTCTTTGACCAGACGCTGCTGTCCTGGGGCGACTGGAAGCTGTCTGTGGGGGGCACGAGCGCATTCGGCTGGCTGATGGGACTAAACGGCCTGCTCGTCGTCCTGTTCACCCTGCCTGTCACGCGCTGGTTTGAAAGCTGGAACGACCGCAACAGCCTCGTGATTTCGTCTGTCCTGTACGGATTCGGCATGTTTTTCATGGCCTTTACCACAAATATTTGGCTGCTGTTCGCCTGTATGGGCGTACTGACCTTGGGCGAGCTGATCCGCACGCCGGTCGCGCAAAGCTTCATCAGCAAATACTCGCCAGAAGACGCGCGCGGGCAGTATATGGGGGCTTCTTCGCTGCAGTTTTCCATCGGACGCTTCATTGCCCCGCTGACGATCGGGCTGTCCCAATGGCTCTCTCCGCTGGGAGTGTTCAGCGTGATTCTCGGGATTACCTTGCTCAGCGCCTATCTGTATATCGTCTTGTTCCGCATGATCCCGGCCAAACAGGCAGACTAGGCACAGGTCAGGGACGAGTGGCAGCCTGTACGTAATAAAAGGTGCTTGCAACGAAGGTCATGGCGGCACTTTTCTGCGCTGAAAAGCTTGTGGAAAAAGCAAATTGCCTTGTCCGGTGTCCCTGTTTTCGGCAAAAAATGCTCCAACGGCCAAGACTACTATCACCCGTGTCCGCGGCTCGTTTCGATGCGAGCGGCGATCTTGCGCGATCTGGTAGCGATCCGTGGGCAGACGCTCGGAAAAATGCCGTCTTCTCCCGTGTAGCGAACAGCGCTGCTGCTGCAAGCAAGCTTGAAGGGGCCTGACTCTGTCCGATGCTACACGAGCGAAGTCCGCCCTGACCTCTAATCCGCCCACGCACCAAAAAAGAGTCTGTCTCCCACCACACGCGGGGAAACAGACTCTTTTTTTCACGCCCTAAGGCAGCTCGGTCGCCTCAAAATATTCTTCCCGGTCAAAACGTCCGCGCATCCATTTGTACGTATCGTCGTAAATGGCGCGCATGACCGGGTCCTTGCTGTTCGCCGACTCGATCAGCGTCTTGGAGCCGTAGTAGTAAGCGTGGATGTTGTTTTTGTCCATCCCCAGCTTGTGGGCAGCTACGAGCTGGTTGTAGTAAGTCTGGTAGAACTTCGGATCGCGGTACATCCGCTCGTCCCCTTCGATCTCTACGCCCATCCCGTACTTGCTGACGACGTCCAGCACGCCTTCGATCCGGTCGAGCTGCACAGGCTTGTCGCTGTAGTAGTTAGGCTGCAGGAACGCGTAATCGAAGGACAACGACTTCCACTCGGCCACGCCCGGCGCCCCGTAGTAAGGAATCCAGTAAAAACGCAGCGCTTCGTTATGCACCATGCTGGCCATGTCGCGAATGAGGGTGCGCTCTTTCGGGGCGCTGTCCTCGATCAGCTCGTGGAACCAGTAGATGCCTTCCAGCTTCAGATAGGCGTACCCTTCCTTGTTCCAGCGCTTTTGCAGCTCCTGGAAGTACCATTCCAGCGCCGCCTTGCGGTTCAGGTAAGCCTGTTCCTCCCCGATTCCCGCAGGATTGAACGACAAGGACGGCTTGTTGTCCGCAATCTGGCCGAAGTTGGTTTGAGCAGCGTTTGGATACGGCAAGGCCAGCACGACATTTTCCTGGGTCGGCGTCGTGTACAGCGTACCGCGCAGGCGATTGTACTCCCGCATCGCCTGGTTCAACGCATCGAGCTGCTTGCCAGTACCGAACAAGTCATTCATGTAGCCGCGCCAGCCGTCTTTGGTGACAGGCATGTTCTGGTACGGCAGGAAAAGGATCGTGTCGAACATCTGGTCGCGCATGTAGCCGTCCGCAGTGCGATAGCCGACCATCGGCAGAAAATCTTCCTTCGTCCACGTTCCGCGCTCTCCATACGCTCCCGAGTAAGCGAGCAGCATGTTTTCCACGCGGCGCGTCGCTTTTTGGTCCTGCGTCGCTTTCGCCGGGCTTGGCGGCGGCAAGAGGACAGCTCCGCCTTGCCAGTCGCTCTCGTTTTTCGCCCAGACCTCCAATTGGCGGGCAAAAGCAAACACCTTCACCGGGAACGATACCCGGACGTAACGCGTTTGTACATCAGGCAGCGTGACGGCGAGCGTGCGCACGACCACCTGATTCTCGCTAGCAGGAACGTCGTGGACAGCGCGTCCGGCGTACGACCACGCTTTACCGTCGCGGGACACTTCGACTTCCATGTATTCCGGCAGCGTGATCCCGGACGTTTTTTGCTGCTTGAACGTCAACGCGACCCGCTCCAGCGGCTTTGCTTCGTTGAGCGCAACCGTCACCTTGCGGCCGAACTGACGGTTGTACCCGGTCCATTCCTCGGAAGGCGTGACCAGTCCGCCTACAGGGCCTGGATACTGCTTTTCCACCTGCTGGAAATACGAGTCCGGCGGTCCAAAAGTAGCGACCGAGGTGAAGCTGCCAGGAGCGATGTTGACCAGCTCGTCCTGCTCGGCAGGCTCGACCGCTTCTTTCTCTTCTGCTGGTTGCTGCGCATCGTCGGCAGCCGTTGCCGGGTCAGTTTCCGTTTTCTCGCTCTCTGTCGCTGGCTTGCTCTCGCCAGCTTGCGGGCTATCGGCAGGAGCAGTGACAGTCGGGGCGGTTGTGCCAGTTGAGCCAGACTCTCCCGCCTCTGCGACAGGCGGTTTGCCAGCGTCCTTGATCTCCACCGGGACCGTCACGGTTTTATAGCCCACTGTTACGGTCAAGTTCCCTTTTCCCGGAGTCGGGCCTGCGACGAAGGTTCCGTCTGCCAACACCGTACCCAGCTCAGGGCGATCAAAGGCGAAGATCGGGGTAAAAGGCAGCTCGTCCCCTTTGGCGCTTTTTACCACCAGCCGCTCGCTCGTACCTGCAAGCACGCTCAGACGCGGCGTGTCTACCGTAAAATCCACCTGCTCCGCCTGCTGGTAGCGGGCATCGAGCACGCGCTCCGCGATGACTGCCGCCTCCGCGCGGGTCACGGTTCCGCCCGGGTTGAATTTGCCAGCCGCGCCCTGCATCCAGCGCTGGTTGGTCACTTCCTCGACCGCCGCTTTGGCGTAGTCGGCGATTTCCGCTTCGTCGCTGTAGGCGACCGTACTTTGTGCCGGCGCTTTTGTGACGCCGCTCGCCTTCATCAAGCGAGACAAGATGACGGCCAGCTCCTGCCGGGTAAGCGGATCGGAGCCGCCGAGTGTCTGATTGCCTCTGCCAGTCATCACGCCAAGGTCGGCGAGTCCGTAAACAAACGGAGCATACGGGCTTTCCTTCGGCACGTCGGCAAACACAGCCTGTTCAATCTGGCTCGGCTGCAAGCCCACTACCTTTGTCAGCAGCACCGCGATATCCTGGCGCGACATGGTGTTTTGCGGATTGAAGCGGCCATCGCCCTGACCGCTGATGAGGTGCAGCCCGGCCAGCCGATTGACGGCGTTACGTGCATAGCTGTTCCCCAAATCGGTAAATTCCACAGTCTCCTGCGCTGCTTTTCCGGTCTCTGCCTTCTGCTGTGGCTCATTTGCCGCATACGATGGCGGAGCCACCTGAACCAGCAAGGCAGACAGCGCCAGACAGGCAGTAAGCATCTTGCTCCCAAATGTTCTCTTTCTCATTGCAAACTTCTCCTCCAATATGCCCCTCTGCTGCGTTTATTCGGTCGGGGAAACCATGGGCTGACGAGGCGGCTTGGGGCCGAAAAACTGATAGTAGTCCACCTTGATGTTGCCGTTGTAGAGCTTGCGCTTCTTGCTCGCCGTCCGCCCGAAATGCTCCTCAAACTGCTCGTCCGAAGTGATGATGTAAAAAGACCACGTGTCCATGGCAGCAAACGTTTTCCCCATTTCGCCGTACAGCCTGCTGACCTGCTTCCACTCGCCCAGGCGCTCCCCGTACGGCGGATTGCAAATCAGATAGCCGTACTTGCGCTTGGTCCGCACATCGCGCACGTCCATGCGCTGGAAATGAATCAGCTCGTCCACGCCCGCTTCGGCGGCATTGCGGCGCGCGACTTTGAGGATTTCGTCATCCAGGTCAGTTCCGATAATCTCCAGCTTCTGGTCGTAGCGGGCCAAATCGTGCGTCTCGGCGCGCGCCCCTCTCCAGGCTGTCTTCGGAATGACGGGCCACGCTTCGGACACAAATTCCCGGTTCATTCCCGGTGCGATGTTTTGTCCGATCAGCGCTGCCTCAATCGGAATCGTGCCGGAGCCGCAAAACGGGTCAATGAAGACGCGATCCGGTTTCCAGCGGGACAGCAAAATCATCGCCGCCGCCATCGTTTCCTTCAATGGAGCCGTACCGATCAGCTCGCGGTAGCCGCGCTTGTGCAGCCCCGGTCCCGAAGTGTCAATCGTCAGCGTCGCCACATCCTTGAGCAGCGCTACCTCGATTTTGTACAGCGGCCCTTTTTCCTCAAACCAGTCGCGCTTGTACGTTTTTTTCAGACTCTCCACCACCGCTTTTTTCACGATGGCCTGGCAGTCCGGCACGCTGAACAAGGTGGATTTGACCGATTTTCCTTCGACCGGAAACGCGGCGTCTTCCGTAATCCAATCGGCCCAAGGCAGGGCCTTTGTCTGTTCAAACAGCTCGTCAAACGTCGTCGCTTTGAATTCCCCTATCTTTAGACGCACGCGGTCGGCCGTTCGTAACCACAAATTTGTGCGAGGAATCGCAGAAATATCGGCGGAGAACGTCACTTTGCCGTTTTCCACCTGAACCGGGCCGTAGCCGAGCGCTTTTACTTCCTCCGCCACCACCGATTCCAATCCAAAAGTCGCCGTAGCGATCAATTTTACTTTTTGCATATGTAATCTCCTGTCCGTCCAAATTGCTTCGGGGCTTACCCTTATACTATATTACCCGATTTACGAATGGGGTTGGTAATCTTGTGCAAAAACAATACCAAAAGACCCGCCACCAAAAAGAGAACGGGTCTGGCATGCTGACTGCCCATACTGGGAATCCTATGAAAATACATTCACTTCCAGGAAGGGGAGAATCGCCAATGCCGGAATTGCCAGAGATGGAAACGTATCGCGGGCTGCTTCATCAGCAAATCTGCGGCGCTGCCATTACCGCTGCCACTGTCCAGCGGGAAAAGACGATTAACGTACCCCCGGCGCAGTTTGTTCAGACTGTACAGGGCAACCGCCTGACGCTCATCGAACGGCGCGCGAAGCACCTTTTGTTTCATTTGCAGAGCGGGCACGTCCTGCTGCTGCACCTCATGCTGGGCGGCTTCCTCTACTTGGGCACAGCGGAAGACAAGCTGGCGCGAACAGCCCAGGTGACGCTGTCCTTTGGCGAGCGCATCCTTTATTTTCACGGGCTGCGCCTTGGCTATTTGCACCTTTTGACCCCCGACCAGATCGACGAGAGGATGGCCTCGCTCGGCCCCGAGCCGCTGGAGCCGGGCTTTACGCTCGATCGTTTTCTTGAGCTGCTCGCAGAAAAACGCGGCGTGCTGAAAACAACCTTGGTCGACCAGCATTGGATCGCAGGCATCGGCAACTGCTACTCCGACGAAATCTGCTTTCACGCGGGAATTTTGCCGACGCGGCGCATTCCCGAGCTGACTGCCGGGGAGCGAGCGAGACTGTACCATTCCATGCAGACGGTGCTTACGGAAGCGATCCGCTTCGGCGGCTACATGGACCAGCCGCTGTATCGCGGCGACCGCTTGACGGGTGGATTCGACGAGCGCTGCCAAGTGTACGACCGGGGTGGAGAGCCTTGCCCGCGCTGCGGACAGCCGATTGAAAAAGGCGAGCTTTCGTCCCGCAAAGTATTTGCCTGTACCAACTGCCAGCATTGAAGGGGCAAATTGCCCGGTCACTGCCCGACTTGTTCTGCCGCCTTCATCTGTTTGACCATGTACACCTGCTCGGTTTCCGACGGTCCGAAGCCCGCTGCCTCAAGCGCATCGAGCAGCAGCCCTTCCGTTGCCCGCAAATTGAATGTGGCCCTGCGGCAATCCCGCTCATACGGGGCAAACACATGGGCAAGGGCGACGTTCAAAATGCCGAGGGCATCTTCATGGTCCGGCTGTGCCACGCATTGCCGCAAAACGACGGCGTTCACCTGTCCGGCTTCATTGACCATCGTTTTGTACATCGCATACCCGACTGCCTGTCCGCGACGGTCCTCCACCACCAGCGCCTGTGCGTCGCGCAAGCTCTGCCACTGGTTTTGCCAGGCCACATCCCCCGCGTAAAACGGCAGAGCCGCCACTTCCTGGGCCAGCACGCCTCTGATCCGGTAGTCAGACTGGGTCGGCTCGTGAAAAGCGTGCTCTGGCAGCGGACCGCTTCGTTGCCAGAACAAGAGGCGGTCTACCACTTCGTAGCCTTTTTGCTCGTACAAGGCAATCGCTTTGCTGTTTTGGCTCATCGCTTCCAGAGTGGCAACCTCCACGCCCGCTTCTTGGTACAGCGCAAGCGTAGCGTCAATCAATTGACGGCCCACTCCTTGCCTGCGGTATTCGGTGGCGACACCTGTCCCCCCGTTCCACGCGACTTTTTGGCCGCCAATCGTCCGCAGTCCGCTTGCGACAAGTCCAATCGGCTCGGTTCCGTCAAAAGCGACGACAGACAACGACAGTGCATAGCCCTCGCTGCCCAGGCGCTGCACCAGCATTTCCTCCGTCATGACGATCGGAATAAAATAGCCTTCAAATCCTCTGTTCCACGCTTTCGTCACTTCAGCAAACGTACAGTCACTCATCCGCTTGATGGTAATCATCCCATCACCTTCCATTCTTTTCGATAAAATTATTTTAATTGAAGAGGTCGAAAAATTCAATCTTTTCTGTTCGGCCATTTGCTTTCTTTGTCACGCCTGCTTTTCGCGTGGTAAGATAGAAAAAATCACGTACCCGGGAGGTTCCTATGCGCAAACAGCTCACCGTAGGCTCTCTTATCGCCGGACGCTCTCCCGTGCAGACGCCAGCCCCTACTCCTGTGTCCGGTAACATGCCGGAGACAACCGGGCGAGCTGGCAGCTTTTCCAGACTTCAGACCAAGCCCCAGACTACCATAAAGCGCAAACAGGTGACGGTCAAGCAGCACGACCAAACGATTTCGGTTGAACAGGCCCCCTGTCAGACGCTGCTGCAAGCCGCACTGGCACAGGGGCAGCCGCTTTCCTACAAATGCCGGCAGGGCTATTGCGGGAAGTGCCGTGTCCTGGTCGTATCAGGCACCTCTCTGCTCGATGCCCCGACCAAGCAGGAATCGGAAAAGCTGGACCAAAAGCTTGCCTCCGGCTATCGCCTCGCTTGTCAAAGCACTTTTCGCTCTACGATATTGGATTAAAAGGTGGCAGCAGCATGAAACCAACACGCATCCTACTTTTCGCAGGAGGGAAGCTGGGTGACTGGGCCATCCGCCACATTCGCCCAGACGACTGGCTCGTCGGCGTCGACCGGGGCGCAATGTTCCTCGTTCGCCACGGCTTCGCGCCACGCCTGTCGATTGGCGATTTCGACTCTGTCACAGCCGAAGAAATGGCGGAAATCGAGCGCCACAGCCTACACGTCTCTTCATGCGACCCCGTGATGAAGGATTTGACCGATACCGAAATGGCGCTCGCCTGGGCGATTCAGCAAAAGCCCGCGGAAATTGTGCTGCTCGGTGTGCTTGGCTCGCGCTTCGATCATACGCTCGCCAACGTCCAACTGCTGCACAAAGCATTGCAGGCGAAAGCTTCCTGCCGCATTGTCGATGAGCGAAATGAAATTCGCCTGGTCGACAGCCATTGCCGCATCGAGCAGGACCATTTTGCCCACGTCTCCCTGCTGCCTTTGACGGCGGAAGTCAGCGGCATTACTTTGCGCGGCTTCATGTATCCGCTGGAAAACGCCACGCTGCGCATCGGCGACACGCTCGGCATCAGCAACGTGCTCACGGAACAGACAGGAACGATTGACGTCGCTACAGGCCAACTGCTCGTCATCAAAAGCAAGGATTGAGCCGCACAGGAAAAAAAGGATCTGCGCCGTTACAACCAAACGGTGCAGATCCTTTTTTGCGACTATTCTTCTTCGACGTGCAGCGGCAGTTGCCAATCGATCTCTTCCATTCCTTGCGAGCGCAAAAACGCATTCGCTCGGGAAAACGGGCGGCTGCCGAAAAAGCCGCGATTGGCCGAGAACGGGCTTGGATGAGGCGAAGCGATGATGCAATGTCTCGTTTTATCAATAAAAGCGGCCTTCTCCTGCGCATGCCTTCCCCACAGGATGAACACAAGCGGCTTCTCGCGCTCGTTCAACAGATGGATAATCTGATCGGTAAACTGCTCCCAGCCGATGCCCTTGTGCGAATTAGGATTGCCTGCCCGCACGGTAAGCACGGCATTCAGCATCATGACGCCCTGCTTTGCCCAGTGGCTCAAGTAACCGTGCTCGGGAATGGTGCAATTCAGATCGCTTTGCAGCTCCTTGTAAATGTTGACGAGCGACGGCGGCGGCTTGATGCCCGGCCTGACGGAAAAGCTCAGACCATGTGCCTGTCCCGGACCGTGGTACGGGTCCTGTCCCAAAATGACTACTTTGGCCTGCTCGTAGCTCGTCAGGTGGAGCGCGGTAAAAATATGATACATGTCCGGGTAAATCGTTCGCGTCTGGTACTCTTCCTTCAAAATCTGGCGGAGCTTCAAATAGTACGGCTTCTCAAATTCCCCCGCCAATATCGGCGCCCAGTCGTTTTGCAATATTGCCATTTTCCTCACCTTGTCCGCTATTCTTTCTATTACCTTACCACAGACTGGCGAATCTCTGAACCATCGTTTCGTCCTGCCCCCACCCGGGACCTGGCTCTGCCAGTCCTATCTTTCCCCCCGTTCTTAGTCTATGTTTCCTATTACCCTCGTTTGATAGCTTTTCTCCCATGATCTTTGACATAATGTTTTCTGGGAAGATTTAGACAAAGGGAGAGGTTTTTCGAC
The DNA here is from genome assembly GCF_004117055.1 of Brevibacillus agri. Lineage (NCBI taxonomy): Bacteria > Bacillati > Bacillota > Bacilli > Caryophanales > Paenibacillaceae > Brevibacillus > Brevibacillus agri. The sequence continues at coordinate 913,305 of NZ_CP026363.1, read as the reverse complement.
ATGAAATGGGACTTGAAATCATTTTTTGGGGGAATTATTGTCGGTTCAGCACTCTTTTCGGGAATCGCCATTGCGGCTCCGAACTATCCGGATGTGGCAGGAGACACAAAAACGCCGTTTACCTACTACTTTGAAGGCGTGCCAAAATCGCCAAACAGCGATGTCCAGGGCATCATGTACAAAAACTCCGTGTACGTGCCAATCCGCTTCGTAGCAGAAAACCTGAACAAGCCAGTCATTTACGATGCCAAAACCAAGTCGATTTTCATCGGCAAGCTGCCGGTTGCGAAAATGTATTCGAAAATGGAAGCAGTCGAGCTGGTCAAAAAGAAATACGCCGCCAGCCTCACTCCTACACACGTAGTCGAATATGACCACGATGACGAAAAAGGACACTACGTCATTCAGGTGTACCAAACGGTCGTGAACAACTTCCAGTCCGGAGACAGCTACACCAGCACATACGGCTGGTTCGTGGTCAACCCGAACACAGGAGAAGTGAAGTCTTTGCTGTAAGCAGCACTTATTCCTATATACCCAAGAGGACAGCGGCATTTAGGGGAGCCGCTGTCCTCTTTTACTTCCAGTAACTGGACAACTTCCGATTGACTTCGAGAATCCATCTCCCTACGATGAGAAAAGACAACATTCAATAGGGGAAGGGTGTTTTTGCTCATGATGGTCGAAATCAAGACGATCGTTGTTCAGGAAGGGTACGCCGATGCAATCGTAAAAGGCTTCGGAGAGCCAGGCGTGGTGGAAGAAGCTCCGGGCTTTGTAGATTTGAGCATTTTCGTGCAAAAGCCGCGCAAAGGCGAAGAAGAAGTGGTCGTCATGATCCGCTGGGAATCGAAAGAAGCGTGGAAGCAGTGGGAGCTGAGCGAGCCTCATCTCGAAGGCCACCGCAAAGCGCGGGAACAAAAACGGCCAGAGTACATCATCAGCTCCAAAAGCGGTCATTATGAGCTGAAAGCAAGCAAACACCCTCGCCAACCGCAAGTCTAGCTTTTGCCTGATCGCACAAAACCAGCCCTGTTTCGCGGCGCAGTTCAAGCCCGTTCGAAACAGCGGCTGGTTTTTTACAATTCAAGGCCGTACTTTTCCATTTTCCGATACAACGTAGAGAGGCTGATTTGCAGCTCGCTGGCGATTGCCGCCTTGTCCTTGCTATGCCTTTCGTCCGCCAGATGCTTTTGCAAAATGGCGCGCTCGTAATCAGCCAGCAACTGCTCCAGCCCCGCTCCCGCCTTTTCAGCGTCCACCGTCTCCTCGCCTGTGAGCAAGTACTCCGGCAACTCCGCATCGCCAATCGTCGGCCCCTCTGCCATGTTGACCATGTATTCCACGGCATTTTCCAACTGGCGGATGTTTCCCGGCCAATCGTACGCGACAAGCCGCCTGGCAAGTCCGGCGTCCAGTTCCAGCCTGCCTTTTTGCAAAATCGTCCCGTACCGATACAAAAAATGCTGCAAGTAAAGCGGGATGTCCTCGCGCCGTTCGCGCAGCGGCTTCAGGCGAAGCGGAATGACGTTCAGCCGGTAGTACAAATCTTCGCGGAACGTCCCCTCTCTGACCATGCTCTCCAAATCTTTGTGCGTAGCCGCAATGACCCGGACGTCCACCTCCAGCGTCTTGACGCCGCCGACCCGGTCGACCGTTTTTTCCTGGAGGACGCGCAGCAGCTTCGGCTGCAACGACAACGGGATATCGCCTACTTCATCGAGAAAAATCGTGCCTTTGTGCGCCAACTCGAATTTGCCCGGCTTGCCTTCGCGCCGCGAGCCTGTGAACGCCCCGCCTTCGTAGCCGAACAGCTCGCTTTCCAGCAACGTCTCGGGAATCGCCGCGCAGTTGATGGCGACAAACGGCTGTCTGGCTCGCTGGCTCTCGCTGTGGATCGCCTTTGCCAGCAACTCTTTCCCCGTTCCGCTCTCCCCTCTGAGCAACACCGTAGAGATGCTGTTTGCCACTTTTTTCGCCTTGGCGATCACATCGCGCAACCCCGTATCAGCGCCGATGAGCTGGGCGAAGTACACCGGGCTGACCGCTGCCTGGGGCATTTCCTCCTGAATGTTGCAGCCCTTTTCCCGCTCCGCGTCCAGTTCCAGCAGCTTGTGCTCGATCAGTGCGCTCGTATGCTGCAAAAAAGGCATCCATTTTTCCGAATGGTGCAGCATCTTTTCCTTTTGCTCGGGGGAAAACCCGATAATGCCGATCACGCCGACCGTCTTTTCCCGCTTGTGTACCGGAAAACCGATTGTCGCCAGCTCCCGGCATTGCGGCAAAAACTTGCAGTTCATACACTGCGAGTCGTTCTTTTTCATGTCAAAAATCATGCCCGGCTGTCCGGTCTGCAAAATCATCCGGAAAAACGATCCTTCCGGCGCAGGCAAGCCAATCAGATCCGAATAGTAGCCCGTGCCGCTCACCCGTATCCCCTGCTCGTCGAGGATCGTGACATCCAGCCCGAGCACTTTGGCGATATTGTCTGCGTATGATTGAATGAACTCCTCTATCCGGGAAAATTCGGTCATGAGCGGCCCTCCTGCCAAGTTGCGTTCCTTACCCTCTGCCCGCAGCATCCGCCGCAGGCACGCGGGAAAGCGCCTGCTTTAGATCAGCAATAATGTCGCGCGCATCCTCCAACCCGGTAGACAGGCGAATCAAACCGTCCGTGATGTTGAAGGCAAGACGGTCCGCAACGGGAACAGAAGCATGCGTCATCGAGGCGGGATGCTGGACAAGCGTTTCGGGATCTCCTAAGCTAAACGATATCATACCCAGACGCAGCGCGTTAATGAAAGATTTGGCCGCGTCGTACCCTCCCTTGACCTCAAACGAGACGATTCCGCCCATTCCCGCCATCTGGCGTTGCGCCAGCTCGTGTTGCGGATGAGACGCAAGGCCGGGGTAGTAGACGCGGGAAATCGCCGGGTGCTGCGCCAAATATTCCGCGACAACCTGGGCGTTGTGGCAATGCTGGCGAACGCGCAAGCCGAGCGTCTTCAAGCCGCGCAAAATAAGAAAAGCATCCCAGGCGTTCAAGTTTTGTCCCAGGTCGCCCATAATGTGTTTGCGCATGAACTGAATCTGCTCTTGTTTCCCGACGATAAACCCGGCAATGACGTCCCCGTGTCCGTTCAAATATTTGGTCGCGCTGTGCACGACGACGTCAGCGCCCAATTCCAGCGGCCGCTGCAAGTACGGGGTCATGAACGTATTGTCCACGATCACGACAATCCCCCGCGCGTGGGCCAGACGGGACAGCGCGGCGATATCCAGCACGGTCAGGCACGGATTGGATGGCGTTTCGATGTAGAGCACGCGGGTATTCAGGCGCAGCGAACGCTCTACCGCCTGCAAATCGGTGCAATCGACGAAATCGGCGGCGATCCCGTAGCGCGGGGCCATCGTCGTCAGAAATTTGTAGCTCCCGCCGTAAACGTCCCGTGTACACACCACATGGTCGCCCTGCTGCAAAAAAGCGAGCAGCGCCCCGGAAATGGCCGCCATGCCGCTCGATACGCCCAAAGCGGCCTCGCCGTTTTCCAACGCGGCGATTTTTTGCTCCAGCGTCTCAATCGTCGGGTTGCCGTACCGACCGTAGTACGTCCCTGCCCGCTCTCCGGCCACGCAGGCAGCAGCGGAATCCGCGTCCGGAAACGCGTAGGCTACCGCAGGCACGACAGCAGCCGCGACCGCCCCAGTCTTTCGGCAAGGCTCCTGAGCAGTGTGAATAATCGCGGTGTCCAGCTTCCAGTCGTTTGTCTTCATCATCGTCTCTCCTTTTTCGCGATCCTCTCCATCATCCTTTGGCGAATGGTAGTAGCAAGGAGCGTGCCAACGAAAAAAGCGCATCAAACCGCCCTTTTCCGCTGCTCACGGCGGGGTGTTTTCGCATTTTCGCAAAAAAAGTTTGGCCTCGAACGAGAAAAAGCCGTCAGATACACTAACGGCTTTTTGCAAAGCTGACAATGAAGTTTTGCACGGGCAAAAAAACGGCTTAGACGAGGATGCCGCCGCTCTTGTGGTACTTCAAAATTCCTTCTGCAGCGCGGTACGAGAGCGCCCCCATCGTGCCTGTCGGGTTGTAGCCGCTGTTGTGCGCAAAGGCGGAAGCGCCGACGACGAACACGTTTTCCGCGTCCCACATTTGCAAGTAGTTGTTGACCGCAGAAGTTTCCGGCGATGCCCCCATGATGACCCCGCCTGTATTGTGCGTCGATTGGTACGGGGTAATATCGTAAGGCCCCAGTTTGCCGCGCACCTCCACTTTGCTGGCGCCCATTTCCCTGGCAATTTCCCCGCATTTCTCGGACAAAAAGGCGGCCAACTGCCTGTCCTGTTCCTCGAAGTCAAACGTAATCCGCATCAGCGGATCGCCAAAGGCGTCTTTGTACGTCGGGTCGAGATCGAGGAAATGATGGCGGAACGGCATGGAAGCTCCCTGCGCCCCGACGTTGACCGTGCGGTTCGCGTATTTGATTGAAGCGGCCTTGAACTCCTTGCCCCAGCTCGGCGTGCCTTCCGGAACCGTGTTGTTGGCGATCGGGCGCTGGCCGTACTGGGAGACGCTGATGTTGGCACCGTGAATGAAGTTCAGGCTGGAATGGTCAAAATTGTCGCCGTTGTAATCGTCGAGCACCATACCGAGCGAGCCGGCGCCAGCGTAGTTGTTGAACTCTTTGTCCTCGAAAAAGCCTGTCGCTCCGCCGCGCATGACCTGATAGCAGTAGTTTTTCCCGATGACGCCCTTGCCTGTATTCGGGTCGTACGGTCTGCCCAGCTTGGACATCAGCAGCAAGCGGGCATTGTTGAATACGTAGCTGGTCAGCACCACGATATCGGCTGGCTGCTCGATTTCCTCGCCCGTCGTCACATCCGTGTACAGCACGCCTGTCGCTTTGTTGCCCGTATGTAAAATGCGGCGCACGTGGGAATGCGTGCGGATTTCGAACTTCCCGGTCTTCTTCGCCACGGGAATGACCGTGACAACCGGGTCTGCCTTCGCGCCGTATTCACAACCAAACCGCTCGCAAAAGCCGCAATATTGACAGGCGGCCCGGGAAATACCGTCTGGATTGGTGTACGCTTCCGACAGGTTCGCGGACGGGAGCGGATACGGATGCAAATTCAGCTTTTTCGCCGCTTCCTCAAACAGCTTCATGCTCGGCGTCGTTTTCATCGGCGGCGTCGGGTACGGCTGGGAACGTTTGCCCCCGAGCGGATTTTCTGCTCCCGAAATGCCCGCCATTCGCTCGAATTTGTCAAAGTAAGGTTCCAGTTGATCGTACGTGATGCCCCAGTCCTGAATCGTCATGCCCTCGGGAATTTTCTTTTCGCCATAGCGTTCGACCGTCTTGCTGCGTATCTCAAAATCGTACGGCAAAAACCGGAACGTGTGGCCATTCCAGTGAACGCCCGATCCGCCCAGCCCCGTTCCCAGCAAAAAAGAGCCGTACGAGCGCATGGGGAGCGCGCGAACGTTGGTGTTGCTGCGGAAGGTGATCGTTTCCTTGGACAAGTCCTGCATCATTTCATAGCGGAGCGCGTAGCGCAGTTCGTCGTGTACCATGAAGTAATCTTCTGTTTTCCGCTCTTTGCCTCGCTCCAGTCCAACGACTGTCAGCCCCTGCCTCGTCAGCTCCGAGGCGATAATCCCTCCGCCCCAGCCTACACCCACGATGACGACATCCACTTTGGGCAATTTTTTGGCCATGTTGTTTCACCCCGTGTTGTCAGTGTTGATGATCCCGCAAACTCAAGGGCTCCATCTTCACGAATTTGTCTTGCTCGATCACCTGTGTATAGGTCATCTGATTACCTGGGTAATTTTTTAATCTCCAGCCATCCATATTTTTATTGCCGCCGTACAGCGGGTCAGCGTAGATCCCTTCGATTGTGCTGGCGCGCAGCATTTTGAAGAAAGCGCTGGCCGAGATCGTGGTCAGCTTCACCTCGTCTGTCTCAAACGCCTTCAGCACGGCGTCCTGCTGCTCAGGCGTGATCTCGTAAAAGCGTTTGCCATGTGTAGACTGGCTGTAGTTGTTCAGCTCCTGAATTCCGATGTCGAATATTTCCCGCCGCTTCAGCCTGCCCTGATAGCCCTGGGTCACTTCCCCCGGATAAAACGGACCTTGCATGTATTCGCGCGAGTTGAACCCCCAATCGCCCGCCAACTGGTGGTCGATGAAGTAAGCCGCGCCCAACGCTTTTGCCCCCGGGCCTAGCTCGTCTTCGGGGAAAATTCGCTCGCATGCGGCGTCCACTACCTTGAACTGCTCCGGACTGAAATACATCAGCGCCTGATTATAATCGGCAGCAGGAGCCGGTGTCGCTCCCGGTTGCGGTGGTGCTTCCGGCTTGCGGAGCAGGCTTCCTGCCACTCCCCCGACAACCAGACCACCGAGCACCAGACCAGTGTTTTTCAAAAAGTGCCGACGCGACACTGGCTGCTCATGCCTGTTGTTTGATTCTGCCAAATCTACCACCTCCAGTTCTCTCTTCCCTTGGTTTGCGCATTTTTTCGACAGGCTAAACGCATTTCCCGGAAATTTTCCCAACATGCTCCACACATAGTTTCCAGAGGCAAACAAAGGATATGGTTACCTATATAGCAACAGTTGGAGGGATTACGATGAAACGCTTAGGAACATGGGTGGGCAGCACCGGATTGGGCATCGCGCTTCTGCTTTCGGCCTGCAACAACCAGGCTGCGCCGCAAGAACCGGCCCGGACACATACCGTACATCCGGACAGAGCGGGCGAGACGGTCATTCCCAGCGTAGACCGCGACAAAAAGCTGACAACCAACTCTCACGGCACGACTTTCAGCGGAATGGGCAACGGCGTGTACAGCTCCATCGGCAGCTCGCATCTGCACAGCGGCGGCCCCTCGACCAAGCTGGAAGCACAGCTCGGCGCAGCCGGAGTTCACGGCATCCAGGCATTGATCGTCGGCGATGCTATTTTTCTTGCGCCGACGACCGCCAACCAGGCTTCGATCAATTCGATGGACCCGATGCAGTCCCACCTGCTGAGCAGCTATGCGGGCAGCAGCAGCAGAGGCAACGATACGGCGAACGGCATCGCAGGGGCGAAGGCGAGAACCAACACGACAGGCGTGCTGGGCACCAGCGATCGGAACGCTTTGTTTACGCAAGCGCGCACCGTCGTAGAGCGCCTGTACGGCACCGATGCGAAAGTCTGGACGGTCAACTCGAAAAAAGGGATCGACTCGCTGGAAAAAGTGAAAAAACATTTGCGAGACAACAACCGGGACAAAAAAATGGCGGACGAGCTGGACAGGCTCTTCCGCGAGGCGAAGCGATAGACAGACCGGCAAGCGCTGACCGGCCAGTTCATGAGAAAACATGGCTGCGTCAAGCCATTGGTCAAGACAAAAAGGGACAAGCAGCGCGCGCTTGTCCCTTTCCCTTTAGCTATGCAAAAATTCATCGATGGCCTTCACCGTCTCCTGTGGATGAGTCACCATCAGCAAATGAAGCGAATCCGGTATCGTCCTCACTTTTGCCTGCGGTACGGCATGCTGATAACGGACAGCGGCTTCCCGGCAAAAGGTCCGCTGCGCTTCATCAGGCAGCTTCGTTTCATCGGCGAGCAGCAACAGCACAGGGGCATCCGCTCTGCCTGTTACGCTGTATTCCAGCTCCCCTCCCGCGATCGGGATGCGGCTTGTCCGCACTACACTCGCTCCGGTTCCCCTCTTCATTTTGCCCGCGCTCCTTTCATCCCCGCTTTCGTCTGTGAAGCTGCTACTCATCGAATTTCACCAGCTCCAGCCTGGCTCCCTTGATTTTGACCAAATAAAACAAATAAACAAGGCCGACAAACGTCCACAACAGTCCGAGCATCATCGACTTGATATCAAGACTGATCCATAAAAACGCGATAAAAGCGGTCCCGATCAGCGGCGCCAGCAGATAGCCCCACCAATCGGCCATGCGCCTTTCCTGCTTGAGCCTGAGATAGTAGGCGATGACACTCAGGTTGACAAAGCTGAAGGCGATCAGCGCCCCGAAGTTGATGAACGACGTCGCGGTCAACAGGTCCAGGTAGAGCGCGGACAGCATCAGCGTCCCGACCAAAAGGACGTTGAGCAAAGGCGTTTTCAGCTTCGGATGCACATAGCCAAACCATTTTCGCGGCAAATAGCCGTCCCGCCCCATCGCGTACAAAAGCCGCGTGACGCTGGTCACCGACACAAGCCCGGAGGCGAGCGTAGAAGACAGCGCTGCCGCCAAAAACAGTAGCTGAAACACGGAGCCGCCGATAAACAGCGCGATTTCCGCGGAGGCCGCTTCGGGGTCAGACAATACAGAAACATCAGGAAACAACGATTGCATAAAGTACGAAGCGGTAATGAACAGCGCTCCCCCTGCCAGCGCGACCAGCAAAATCCCCCGGGGAATCGTCTTTTTGGCCTCGACCGTTTCCTCGGTCAGCGTGGTCACGGCATCGAAGCCCAAAAAGGAAAAGCAAAGAATCGAGGCGCCCGACAGTAACGCGACTACGGACAGATCGGGCGAGAAGAACGGCTGGATGTTGAATACGTGCCCAAGCCCCTCTCCCTGAACCAGACTGCGAATGGACAACCCCGCGAACAAAATGACAAAGGCGATTTGAAACAGCACGAGAAACGAGTTGACAGAAGCCGTCACGGTGACCCGGAACACATTCAATAATGTAATCAGTGCGATAAATCCGATAATCCACCACCTGGTCGGCACCTCGGGGAAGACGGACGATAAATACACCCCTGTCAGCAGGGCGTTAATCATGGGCAAAAACAAATAATCGAGCAGCGACGCCCATCCGACCAAAAATCCCGCATACGGATGGATCGTTTGCTGCGTGTACGTGTACGCGGTCCCTGCCGACGGGAACGCGCGGACCATTTTCCCGTAGCTCGCGGCGGTAAACAGGATGGCGAGCAGCGTCACTGCGTAGGCAGCAGGAACGTGTCCACCGGTTTCCTCGGCTACAATGCCAAAAGTGTCAAAGACGGCCATCGGAGCCATGTACCCCAGGCCAATTACGACGATATGCCACAGCTTCAAGCTGCGTGTAAGCTCTGCTCCCCCATTCACTGCCTGTCCTCCTTCTCTGGTGCAACACGAATAATTATACACGCGAATGAGAAAAGTTCCACGCCTTGCCTGATGAAAAAACGCTGTTGCACACGGTTTTCCCATGCCGCAACAGCGTTTTTGTGTTTGTCACAGCCTGCGCCTGTACTACGCTTTTGGCAGTTCGAACGAGCTTTTCAGCGAAACGATCCGGTTAAAGACCAGCTTGTCCGGCGTCGTATGCTTCGGATCGACGTTGAAGTATCCGTGGCGGAAAAACTGGTATTTGTCCTGCGCCTTCGTGTCTTTCATGTTCGGCTCGACGAATCCGTTCAACACTTCCAGCGAGTTCGGGTTGATGTTGTCCAGGAAGCTTCCTTCCGTGTCCTCATCGTCGAGAATCAGCGGCTCGTACAAACGGAACTCGGCAGGTACTGCCTGGCTCGCATCTACCCAGTGGATGGTCCCTTTTACCTTGCGTCCTGTAAACCCGCTTCCGCTCTTCGTCTCCGGGTCGTAGGTGCAGTGCAGCTCGATGACATTGCCATCCGCGTCCTTCACCACGTCGTTGCATTTGATGAAGTAGGCGTGCTTGAGACGGACTTCATTTCCCGGGAACAGGCGGAAATACTTGCTTGGCGGGTTTTCCATGAAGTCGTCCTGCTCGATGTAGATTTCGCGGGAGAACGGAATTTGACGATTGCCCATCTCCGGATTTTCCGGGTTGATTTCCGCTTCGAGCATCTCGACCTGGCCTTCCGGATAGTTCGTGATGACGACTTTCAGCGGATTCAAAACAGCCATCGTGCGCGGTGCTTTCAGCTTCAAGTCCTCGCGGATGAAATGCTCCAGCATTTTCGCGTCGACTGTACTATTGCTGCGCGCTACCCCGACTTCACGGGCAAACGTGCGAATCGCTTCCGGCGTAAAGCCGCGACGGCGGAAGCCTGCAATGGTCGGCATGCGCGGATCGTCCCAGCCATCGACGACGTTTTCGTCTACGAGCTGTTTCAGCTTGCGCTTGCTCATGACCGTGTTGGTCAGGTTCAGGCGGGCAAACTCGTACTGGCGCGGAACGTGCTCCATCTCGCACTCGCTGATGACCCAGTCGTACAGCGGACGATGGTCTTCAAATTCGAGCGAGCAGAGCGAGTGGGTCACGCCTTCAATCGCATCCTCCAGCGGGTGCGCGTAGTCGTACATCGGGTAAATGCACCATTTGTCTCCCGTGTTGTGGTGGGTCGTATGGGAAATGCGGTACAAAACCGGATCGCGCATGTTGATGTTCGGGGAGGACATGTCGATTTTGGCACGCAGCACTTTTTCCCCGTCCTTGAACTCTCCGTTGCGCATGCGCTCGAACAGGTCGAGGTTTTCCTCCACAGAACGGTTGCGGTACGGACTGTCTACGCCCGGCTCCGTCAACGTTCCGCGCAGCTTGCGCATCTCTTCGGCAGACAGATCGTCCACGTAGGCTTTGCCTTTTTGAATCAACAGCACCGCACGCTTGTACATCTCTTCAAAGTAATCCGATGCAAAAAACAGCCCGTCCCATTCAAAGCCAAGCCATTTGACGTCTGTTTTGATCGCTTCCACGTACTCAGTGTCTTCTTTCACCGGATTGGTATCGTCAAAACGGAGGTGAGCCTTGCCATTAAATTCGCTTGCCAGTTCAAAATTCAGGCAGATGGCTTTTGCATGTCCAATATGAAGATACCCGTTCGGCTCCGGCGGAAAGCGGGTAATGACTTCCTTGACCTTGCCTGCTTGCAGGTCGTCAATCACGATATTGCGGATAAAATTGGATGACGCTACCTTGTTTTCCAATGAAATCAACCTTTCACTTCACCTTTACATTCCATAATACTGATTCTCTTCCCAGAGTTCAACAAAATCGGGCCGTTGTCCGGCCCGCTGCGTCTACCACTCCTGCTCTTTTGGCCATCGCGATTGCGGCTGGCAGTACAGCGAAATGATCGAGTCGAGCGACCGCTGCTGTTCGGTAATGCCGCGAATGGTTTGCAAATGCTTAGGTCTTACGAGGTGGAGCAGCGGCTGTTCAACCTGATTGAACCGCTCGAAGGCGGCGGCTGCGATCTCATCCCATTGGCGATAGTAGCGCAGCAAGTCGTCAGGCATCACCCTTGAACGGCTCGTGCCCGGCTCCGGCAAACAGTCAAACGGTTCATCCAGGTTCAGCGTTCCGTAATCATCGGTCAGTTCCTCGCCCGGCAAAATGTCCCGCGCCGCCAGTTCCAGATCGTACATCGTCGCCACACAGGTCGCATGGAAGCTGTGGTTGACAAACCGGGCCTTATCCCAGCACAAGATGTATTTGCCGAACTGATTTTTGAACGAATATTTTTGCACGTCCTGTTTTCTTAATGGATCCAGTTTTTCCACAAATGCCGGGTCTAATACCTGATCGAGATCATCCTGGACCCAGACAATCGTGCCTTTGGGAATGAGCTTTGTCGCAAACACACCGTACCCGATCTCGTCGTTGATATAGCGAAGCTCTGTATCGGGATGCATCATGGTCGTTGTTTCACTCCTTGGCAAATGTGCCTTTTTATCATCATAAGCAGTTCGGCCAACAGAGGTGTGTGAATGTCGGTGAAAAACGCGTATTTCCCTGATGCTTCCTTTTTTCTAGATAAAAAGAAATTTCCTTATTTACCCCAATCGACAAATCGTCTATATTATTGACAAACAGGTTTAGGAAATTTTACCTGCAACATTTGCATTAATTTTTCATTGATATCGAAACGGCAAACCCGGGGAAATCCGGCGACGCAAAGCTAGAGGGGCTACCTCCGCACGAGCGGGCATGCCAGCCAGCTACCGAAATATTGATGTAGGACAAGACCAATGATCCTATATCATTGGTCTTTTTTTGCGCACTCATTGTCTGTTTTTGTCCATTTTTGTAGGTATAAGGAATTTTCTGTCTGTCCCGGTCAAGGAGGTGAGGCTGCGAAAAGCTGTCGGATTGTTGAACCTTTTCACCAAAATACAAGGAGGCTTCATGAGATGTCACTTTGGAAAAAACTTTCTGCCGTCGCATTGACCGCCGCTATCGGCCTGACAACATTCGCTCCGGTCCAAGCTGCCAATCGTCCAACATCAATGTCGCCAAATGCCATGGTCACAACACCTCACTATCTGGCTACAGCCGCAGCCCTGAAAACGTTGGAAGACGGCGGAAACGCAGTAGACGCCGCGATTACCGCCGCCTCTACCCTCGCCGTCGTCTATCCGCACTACACGACCATTGGCGGGGATAACTTCTGGCTCATTTACAACGCCAAAACAAAAGAGCTGAAAGCATTGAACGGCAGCGGACGAGCTGGCGAAAAGGCAACCATCGAATACTACAAAAGCAAAGGCTACGACAAAATTCCTTCCCGCGGCTATGAGTCTGCCAACACGGTTCCCGGCGTTGTTTCCGGCTGGTGGGAAGCCTACAACTACGCGCACAAAAGCATGGGCAACAGCAAGCTGCCTTGGCACAAGCTGCTGGAGCCTGCGATCGGGTACGCCGAAAACGGCTATCCCGTCTCGCCCAACCAGGTTTACTGGACCAAGTACGCAACAGACCCGACTGACAACGAGCTGAAAAATCTCCAGCGCTTCGAGGGCTTCCGCAAAACGTTCCTGAAGCCGAACGGAGAGCCGTATGCCGCAGGCGAAATTCTCAAGCAAAAGGACCTTGCCAAAACGTTGCGAATCATTGCCCAAAAAGGCGCCGACGGATTTTACAAAGGCGAAGTCGCGCAAAAAATCGTCGCCGACCTGCAAAAAAACGGCGGGCTGCTCACGCTGAAAGACTTCGAGAAGCATACCTCCACCTGGGCGGAGCCGATTACGGTAGACTATCGCGGCTACAAGGCGTACAACGTGCCGCCCAACTCCCAGGGCATGGCCTCGCTCTCGATTTTGAACGTGCTGAACAACTTTGACCTCAAGAGCATGGGCGAAGGTACGCCGGATTACTACCACACGATCGTCGAAGCGACCAAACAAGCTTTTGCCGACCGTGACAAATGGCTGACTGACCCGGCATTCGTGGATATTCCTGTGGACGAGCTGTTGTCCAAGCAGCACGGAAAAGAACTGGCAGCGCGCATTGACATGAAGCAAGCGGCAAAAGCGGTCGAGCCGCTCGATCCAAAAGGCGATACTACGTGGTTTGGCGTCGTGGACAAGGACGGCAATGCCGTGTCGATCATCCAGAGCCACTACTTTGACTGGGGCTCCGGCATCGTCGCGAAAGACACGGGCGTCCTGTTGCAAAACCGCGGCAGCTACTTCTCTCTGGACCCGAAACACATCAATCACCTGGAACCGGGCAAACGCACCTTCCACACGATCAACCCGGCGATGCTCTTTAAAGGAGACAAGCCTTACCTGCTCTACGGAACACAAGGCGGCGAAGGCCAGCCGCAAACGCAGGCGGCGCTCGTCACGCGCATCGTCGACTTCGGCTTCAGCGTGCAGGACGCGATTGAAGCGCCAAGATGGCTGCACGGCCGCAACTGGGGCTCTGCCTCCAACAACCTGAAAGTCGAAAGCCGGATTCCGCAGGACGTTCTGGACGAGCTGGTGAAGCGCGGCCATCCGGTCGAAAAGCTGGAAGCAGCCTACACCGATGCGATGGGCCAGTCCGGCGCGATCTTGATTGATCCGCAAACGAATGTGAAGTTTGGCGGCGCTGACCCTCGCGGGGAAGGCGCGGCAATGGGATATTAATCGCTCGTCAGGCTGCTGAGTCTTCTCGGCAGTCTGACTGTGCATTTCTTTCGGGCAGGCAGCGTTCTACGCAAGACAGAAAGAAATTGCCAAGCACGAATTTAGGAGTGGAAAAGCCTATGTTTTTGTTCAAAAAGCTGAGGAACAAAATGATTCTCTGGTTTCTCACCGTTGCAGTCATTCCTCTGGCCGTCGTTTCGCTGTTTATTACGAACAGCTTTTCATCCATCCTGATCGACAAGCAAAAAGCGTCGTATGTCGACCTGACCTCCAGTACCGCGATGGCGATGGATCAATATTTGGACCGGCGCATGACCGAAATTCAGGTGTTGGCCCGCACCTCTGATATTCAATCGGCTGACGCGGCGGCGAAAAACGAGTTCATCCGCAAGTTTACCGAAGAAATGAAGCTGTACGACGGCAATACGTTTATCGGCAGCGACGGAAAAGTATCCGCCGATACGTTCCCGAAAAGCGTCGGGATCGACCTTGGCGAGCGGCAATTTTTCAAGGACGGCATGCAGGGCAAACCGAGCTACTCCGATGTCCTGGTCGCCAAAACAACGGGCAACCGTTCGATCATCGTCGCTGCTCCCGTCACCGGCAAAAACAAGGAGGCGCTCGGCGTCCTGACCGGGCTTGTCAACGTGGACGAGTTCGCCGCGACGTTTCTGGCCAATCTGAACGTCGGCAGCGACGGTTACCCGATTCTGGTGGACAACAAGCACCAGATTCAATACCACCCCAACCAGGAGCTGATCGGAAAGCCGCTTGCGGAATCGGCTCTGCCCCAGCCTTTGGTCGACATTTTGCAAGCGGACAAAGCCGAGAAAGGCTCCTACAGCTACTCCGACCAAGGCAAGGAATACGTCGTCACATACTCGCCGATTTCGAAAACGAACTTTGGCCTGTACTTGCACATTCCGGTCGAATCTATCACGGCCGCCGTTTCTTCCGTCAGCAACAACGTCATGCTGATCGTTTTTGGCGTAGTTGCTGTAGTCATCGCCATCGCGTATGCGATCTCGCGCCAGATCACCCGTCCGATTGTGGATGTGGCCTCTGTGGCGAACCGCATTTCCGAAGGCGAACTCACCGTGCAGCCTCTGCGAATCCGCTCGCAGGATGAGGTCGGACAGCTATCCCAGTCGGTAAACACAATGGTGCACAACTTGCGCACGATCATTCAACAGGTCAACGACACAGCTACCGATCTCGCCTCTTCCGCAGAAGAGCTGTCGGTGAATGCGGAACATACCAGCAAGGCGACGGAACAAATTGCGATTACGATTCAGGAAGTGGCCTACGGCGCGGAAAAACAGGTGAGGAGCGTAGAAGACAGCGTGCACGCCATGCAAGGGGTGTCACAAGGGGCGCAGCAAGTAGCGGCGAATGCCCAGTACGCGGACGAATCGGCCATGAGCGCTTCCCGGATCGCCGTGGAAGGCAACGAGACGCTGCAGGTCGTCATCAGCCAGATGCAGTCCATTGAAAATACGGTCAGCAACATTGCGGATATCGTCAAACGGCTGGGAAACAGCTCGCAGGAAATCGGGCAAATCGTGCAGGTCATCACGGCGATCGCGGAGCAAACGAACCTGCTCGCGCTAAACGCCGCCATCGAAGCCGCCAGAGCGGGCGAGCAAGGCCGCGGTTTCGCGGTGGTGGCAGACGAAGTACGCAAATTGGCCGAGCAGTCCGCCCAATCGGCGCAGCAGATTAAAGAGCTGATTACCGCCATTCAACTGGAATCCAATCAGGCTGTGCTGTCGATGGAGCAAGGCACCAAGGAAGTCGCGCTCGGCTTGACGGTCGTAAACAACGCCGGAAAATCGTTTGAGCAGATTCAGGATGCAGTCGCACAAGTAGCGAGCCAAATCCAGGAAGTGAAGCTATATTCCGAACAAATGTCTGCCGGAACCGAGAAGGTCGTCGAATTGGTCAGCGTCATTGAACAGGTCGCTGAAAGCTCGGCAGACGGAACCCAGAGCGTGTCAGCCGCCACTGAGGAACAACTGGCCGCCATGGAGGAAGTGAACTCCTCTGCTGCTTCCCTGGCGAGAATCGCAGAAGAGCTGCAATCTCATGTGAGCCGGTTCAAAATATAGCGGGAACATGCTTAAAAGCCGTCGGGACCGATTCTCCCCGACGGCTTTTTGTTCATGCTCGCTTAGCCCAGTGTCAGCATCCGGTCAGGATGGTTGGTGCAAATTTGCACCTCGGGATGCCAGGACATGACTTCCCGGATGTACGCAGGCTCATCTAGCGTCCAGGCTATGACCTTGAACCCTTTTTCAATCGCGGCGGCTGTCAGCTCCCGCGTCAGATACGGATAGCCCATGGACAAGATGCTGGCGCCTGCCGCCTCGATCTGCTCCAGCATGAGCACGGGACGGCCGTAGACGATCAGCCCCGTCTGCACCTCCTGATCGAGCGTGCGCACGTGGCGAATCAGTTCGTGGTCAAACGACGTCACATACACTTCCTGCTTCATTCCGTACTGCTCCACCAGCGCCAGCACCTTTTCCGCAATTCCCGGGTACATGTCGCTCGTCGCCTTCAGCTCGATGTTCAGCGTGCAGTGGCCCTTGATCGCAGCCAGCGCTTCCGCCAGAGTCGGAATTTTTTCGCCTGCAAACTTCTCGTCGAACCATTTGCCCGCATCGAGCTGGCGCAGTTCCTCAAGCGTGTGGTCTTTGACTAGCCCGCTTCCGTTCGTCGTGCGCTCCAGCGTAAAATCGTGAATCAGGACCGGAACACCGTCACGCGTCAACTGCACGTCAATCTCCATCGCCTGGATCGCAGGCTCGGCCAGCGCCAGTTGAATCGCAGCCATCGTATTTTCCGGTGCTTTGCCCGACCAGCCGCGATGGGCCATACATATGTTCATGTCGCGAGCTCCTCTCTGTATCGTGCCGCTCTTATTTTTTCAGCAGCTTGCTGCCTTTGTCCGTCGCATTTTGCAGTGCTTCGTCAATCGTTGCCTGTCCGAGCATGGCGCGTTGCAGTTCTTTCTGGATGACATCCTGCAGTTCTTTGTAGCCAGGGGCCATCGGACGTGGATAGCCGTATTGCAACTGATCGACCGCGACCTTGAAGTTCGGATCTTTTTCATAGAATGCCTTCATCTCCGGCGAATCTACAGCGTCAGTCGTCACAGGCATGTATCCGGAAGCGATCGACCACGGCACTGTTTGCTCGGTGTCGGTCATCCACTTCATGAACTCCCACGCCGCTTTTTTCTCGGCGTCAGACGACTTCGCCAGCATCACCAGGTTGGCGCCGCCTGTAGGCGTACCGTAGTTTTTATTCGCTGGCAGGAAAGCTGCCCCCATGTCAAATTTGGCATTTTTCTTCAACTCCGTCAAGGAGCCTGTCGTGGTGAAAATCATGCCGACCTTTTGGTTCAAAAAGTCCTGTTCCGCTACATCCCACGCGTTGTAGTTTTCGCCTGGAGGGTTTTTCATCAGCCCTTCCTTGACCATTTTGGACCACAGCTCAAGCGGTGCCTTGCCCGCCTCGTTGTTCAGCGTCAGCTCCTTGCCGTCCTCGCTCAAAATGCTGCCGCCGCCCTGGAATACAAGCGCCTCGTAGAACCAGATGTCAACAGGTGTGGAGAAGCCGTAGCGGGTAACTTTGTCGCCTTCCTTCTTGGTCAGCTTTTGCGAAAAGCTGATAAGCTCATCCCATGTTTTCGGGCCGTTCGGATCGAGCCCCGCTTCCTTGAGCATGTCGCGGTTGATGTACAGAAGCGGTGTGGAACGGTTGAAAGGCACGGCGTACAGTTTGTCTTTCCAGTAGGAGTTTTTCATCAGGCCGGGAATGTATTTTTTCTCCTCGCCTTGCGAGTACGGCGTCAAATCTTCCAGTACTTTCGCATCGGCAAAGGCGGCGATCGACGCGATCTCTACCATCGTCACATCGGGATTGTTGCCCGCCGCGACAGAGGCGAGCACCTTGGAGTGGTTCTCCTGATAAGCGCCCTGGTATGCCGCTTTTACTTTAATATCCTTATGTGTCTCGTTGAACTTTTTGACCATATCTTCAATCGTTTTCCCGCGCACGCCGCCGAGCGCATACCAGAAGTCGATCTCCACCGGGCCGTTTTCTGCCGCTGTTTCCGCTGCCGGCTGGGTAGTCGCGTTGCCCGTGCCGGCAGCCTGCTCCTTGCCAGTCGAGCCGCAGCCAGCCAGTACGCCTGACAAGCCGAGAGCAAGTGCACATAGAATCGTTCCTGTCTTTTTCATCGCCTTCATGATTTGGTTTCCTCCCACATCGTTTTCGATTATTTGGATTGGTAGACAAACGCTTTGATGATATGGCGCTGGGCCACGAAGAAAATGACGAGAATCGGCAGGATGAGGATCATGTTCCCCGCCATCATGACGTTCCACAGCGTGCCGCCGTCTGACATGTGCAGACTCGAAATCCCGATCGGCAGTGTGCGCACCTCGTCGCTGTTGGTCATAATCAGCGGCCAGAAGTAGTCGTTCCAGTGATAAATGAAGCTGAACAGCCCGAATGTGACCAGCACCGGCTTCGCCATCGGCACCATGATCGTCCACATGATTTTCCACTCCGAGGCATTGTCCAGCCGCGCCGCCTCGATCACCTCGTCCGGCACCTGCATGAACGCCTGGCGAAGCAGGAAAATTCCGAATGCGCTCGCCGCGTATGGAATAATCAGCGACCAGAGCGTATTGACCAGCCCCCAGCCGCTCAGTTGCACGTAGATCGGCAAAAAGATCACCTGTCCGGGAATCATCAGGACGATCAGCACGAGGCCAAACAACAAGTTGCGGCCGGGAAACTGATAGCGGGCAAACGCATAGGCAGCAGGAACTGCGGTCAAAAACTGCAGCACCAAAATTCCGACGGCCACCAAAATGCTGTTCACCGTGTACATGAGAAACGGCCCAGACTCCCAGGCGTGGGCAAAATTGCTCCACTCCCACGATTCAGGCAGCATGGTCGGCGGAAACTGCCTGACCTCCGGCATCGTCTTGAAGGCGGTAGAGGCCATCCATAAAAACGGAAACACAAACAACAAAGCGACAACCAAAAGCCCGACCCACTCTGCTGTTTTCAAAGAGATTGCACCCACTCGTTTCATGCTGTTCCTCCTTTCTCTCGCATGTCGTCAACGATAGTGCACACGCTTGGACATGAACACGAAGTGCAGTGCCGTTAAAATCCCTACCAGAATCAACAGGATGACGGATGCAGCCGCAGCCAGCCCGCCGTTGTAAAAATCCATCCCTTGCTCGTAAATGTAGTAGACGAGCATGTTCGTGCTGTTGATCGGCCCACCTTGGGTCATGATCGCAATCGTATCGAATGCCTGAAACGACGAGATCGTATTGATGATGAGCAAAAAGAAGATCGTCGGTGACAGCATCGGTACCGTAATCCGCACAAGCGTCCGCCACCAAGGCGATTGATCGAGCGCGGCCGCCTCGTAAATGTCTCCCGGAATGCTTTGCAGCCCGGCAATGAAAATGAGCGTGTTGTACCCGACGCCTTTCCAGATGCTGACGATGATGAGAGACAACAACGAGCTTTTCGGATCGGTCAGCCAGGTGTATCCCGGCAGCCCGACAGCTTCGAGCGCCGCGTTCAGCAGCCCGAACTGCGGGTCCATCAGCCACATCCAGAGCATAGAGACAGAAACGAGCGAGATGATGTGCGGGCTGAACACTGTTGCCTGGATGATTCCGTACACTTTTGCCTTCTTGTTCAGCCACAGCGCGAGCAAAAAGGAGAGCGTCAAGCCGATTCCCACTGTCGCGACGGTGAAGACCGCCGTATTGCCCAGCACTTGCCGAAAATCTTGGTCGCCGAGCAAATCGCGGTAGTTTTGCAGCCCGACCCAATCCATTTCTTCGAGGTTAATCAGCGACCAGTCCAAAAAGCTCAAATAGATGATCGACCCGATCGGGTAAAAAAAGAACAGCAAAAAGCAGATCATCGCAGGCGCCAGATAGAGGTACGGGCGAAGACGCGTCGCGAGCTCCAGCCATGCCGCAGGCTTCACAGCCGCTTTTGCCTGCACCTGTCCGGTACCCGGCAGCTCGTGGGCAGTTGCCGCCTTTCGCATCAGCTCACCCCTCCTGCAAGCGTCGATACTTGCTCGCGTCCGCCCAGTCGGCCCACTCTTTTTCCGCTTGCCCGATCAAACACGTACATGTGCGGCTTTGCGACTGTGACGGTAACGGCTGCGCCAAGCTGCCCCGCTTCCTCGGTGTCGGCCTTGACGATTACCCTGCCTTTTTCCGTCTCCACATGGAACAGCGTGTCCGAGCCGAGTATTTCCCGGGAGACGATCTGGCCTTTTGCCACCCATCTGTCGTCGGCCGGAACCGGGGAGACCGCTGCAGGCAAAAGCAGCGCTTTTTCCGGGCGAAATCCCCACAACTGCTCGCTTCTGCCTTCCGCCGGCACGACGTTCATCGCGGGCGAGCCGATAAACTGGGCGACAAACAAGTTTTCCGGCTCCTGGTACAAATCCATCGGGGCCGCCACCTGCATGATGTGTCCGTCGCTCATGACGACGATCTGGTCGCCCATCGTCATCGCCTCCACCTGGTCGTGCGTCACGTAGATGAAGGTGCTTCCGAGTTGTTTGTGCAGGCTGGTCAGCTCTACGCGCATCTGGTTGCGCAGCTTCGCGTCCAGGTTGGACAGCGGCTCGTCCATCAAAAATACTTTTGGCTTTTTCACCATCGCCCGGGCGAGAGCGACGCGCTGCCGCTGACCCCCGGAGAGCTGGGACGGCTTGCGCTTGAGATAGTCGGACAACCCGACGATTTCCGCGATTTCCTCTACGAGCACCTTGCATTCTTTTTTGGAAGTTCCCCGGTTTCGCAAGCCGTAGGCGATATTGTCGAACACGTTCATCGTCGGGTAGAGCGCGTAGTTTTGAAACACCATGGCGACATCGCGCTTTCCGGGCGGCAACGCGTTCACCGCCTGATCGCCAATGAGAATGTCCCCGCCTGACACCGTCTCCAGACCTGCGATCATCCGCAAAGTCGTCGATTTTCCGCACCCCGATGGCCCTACCAGAACGGTAAAGGAGCCGTCCGGAATCACCAGATCCAGTCCTTTGACCACCTTTTGGTTCTGAAAGGTTTTCGTTACCCCTTGCAATACCACTCGCGCCATTTCTTCATCTCCCTCCTTGCGCCTTGGCGGCCAGCATATCAGTGACAAATGACTCAAAATCGGCATAGCGGAAATCAGGCACCGCGTAGAGCCATTCCTCTTGCCCGTACCACTCCAGCACTGCGGCCGACACCCCGCCGGCAACAGCCGCCAGCACGTCGTAGCGGCTATCTCCAATCATCATCGCCTGCTCCGGGTATCTGCCCAGACTTGCCAGCGCTTTGTGCACAGGCTCGGCAGCAGGCTTGCCTCTCGTCACGTCGTCGACGGTGACGATCACGTCGAACAGCCTGTCAATCCCCGCCTGCTCCAGCCCGGCCAGCGCAAATTCCCGCTGCTTGTTGGTGACAACCGCCAGTTGGTAGCCCGCCTGCTTCAATTTTTCCAGCCCTTCTCGCACGTAAGGAAACAGGCGGACGTGCCGGGCATGGTTTTCGCGCACGTAGGCAAAGTACTTGTCCAGCACCTCGCGCTTGTCAGGCACGCCTGCTGCCGCAGCTACAGCCGCCAAAAAATCGTCAAACGACTCGCCAAAGCGCGCGAGCAGCTCTTCCCGGCTGAAGTGCCCCGGCGCATACTCTTCTGCTGTATAGGCGACCGCGTCGATGACCGCATCCCGGCTGTCCAGCAGGGTGCCATCCAGATCAAACAGCAACGCTTGAATCATGCAAAAAACTCTCCTTCCACAATAGGGGGCTGCCGACTGACACCGCAGTCGCTCCATGCTGCCATACTTCCTCCATTTGTTCCCGCTTGCGGATTAATCCTCCAGCAATAATCGGAATATCAATCACCCGCTTGTACTCCGCGATGTACTCCGGCAAGAGGGCAGGCATCAGCTCGACCGCGTCAGGCTGCGTTTCCTGCAGAGACGACAGCCCGGACTTGAGCGAGTCGCTATCGACGAGAAACAGCCGCTGGATCGTCAACAAGCCTTGCTTTTTCGCCAGCTTGACCAGCGTATTGCGCGTGGTCACAATCCCGTCCGGCTTCACGTAATGCGCCAAAAAGGCGATGCCTTCCCGGTCGTAGCTGATGCCGCCGATTCTTTCCAGGTGAAGAAACACCGGGATATTCCTGCTTTTGAAAAAGTCCACGTAGCCTTTTATCACACCGATATTGCCGATCGAGAGCACCGCGGCACTCACCTGCGCCTCGGCCGCTTTTTCCAGGTACTTCGCCTCCTTCACGGAAGCGATCAGCTTGTACGCGGCCAGCCTGGCATGAAACTGCTCCTGATTCATTCGTAAGCCTCCTTTGCCCTCAACAAAAAAACCCACAGCGACATGACAATTGCCAAAGAACTCTCGATGAAAGTGCTTGGAAAGGCTGTCGGGGGTTTCTCCATGGCTCCAACCGAAGGGATGTATTCACTTGTTACTTTGAATGGTAATGCACCAGCATTAAGAGAACTTGAAGCGTTTGTAAAAAAAGGGCAAAGTTCCTGTAAGGATGCGATTGACGAAAATCGCCGAGCAGGAGTATGATCCATCTATATTCAAATAATCAAATATTCGAATATACGAAAAGAAGGGTTGCTACCATGAAGTGGGCCGCTAGATTTGAGGGCTACAATACGCAAGCATTCAGAAAAGACTGCGTGTCAGGACTAATCGTAGGGATTATCGCAATTCCGCTTGGCATGGCGTTCGCGATCGCCTCAGGCGTCAAACCGGAGTACGGGATTTACACCACCATCATCGCGGGTACGCTCATCTCGCTTTTTGGCGGCTCCCGCTACCAGATCGGCGGGCCGACCGGGGCCTTTATCCCGATTTTGTTTGCCATCGTCATGCAGTACGGCTATGAGGATTTGCTGCTCGCGGGCTTCATGGCCGGGATTCTTCTCGTCCTGATGGGGCTGCTCAAGCTTGGCGGACTTATCAAATTCATCCCCCGCCCCGTCACCATCGGATTTACTGCCGGGATTGCCGTCATTATTTTTACGGGGCAGATCGCCAATTTCCTCGGTCTGTCGCAAGTGCAGCGGCACGAGGACTTTTTGTCCAACATGAAGGAAGTCGCCGTTCACCTCGATACAACCAGCTTGTACAGCGTAGCGACGGCAGTCTTGAGTCTCGCCATTATTTTAATCACGCCGCGCTTCGTGCGAAATATTCCAGGCTCGCTCGTCGGCCTGGTCATTTCCAGCGTCGTTGCCTTCCTCTTTTTCGAAGGAAAAGTCGCGACGATCGGTTCGACCTTCGGAGAGATTCCCAACGCGCTGCCCGGCTTCCATTTTCCTGAAATTACGCTGGAGCGCGTCCAAAAACTGCTGAGTCCCGCTCTAATCATTGCTATACTAGGAGCGATAGAGTCTTTGCTGTCTGCGGTAGTCGCGGATGGCATGACACGCAGTCGCCACAACAGCAACCAGGAGCTGATCGGGCAAGGCATCGCCAACATGGTGACGCCGCTTTTCGGGGGAATACCCGCTACAGGCGCGATTGCCAGAACCGCGACGAATATCCGCAGCGGAGCGACCTCCCCTGTGTCCGGAATCGTCCACGGCATCGTCGTCCTGCTCATTCTCGTCCTGCTCGCTCCTTACGCCTCGCACATTCCTTTGGCGAGCATGGCGCCGATTCTGATGCTGGTCGCCTGGAACATGAGCGAGCGCAAGGAATTTGCGCACATCCTGAAAGCAAGGACGAGCGACTCTCTCGTGCTGCTGATTACTTTTTTGTTGACTGTCTTTACGAATCTGACTACCGCCGTCGAGGTCGGGCTGGTGCTGGCCGTGCTGCTGTTTATCAAACGAATGCGCGAAAGCCTGCGAGTAGCCAAAGTATTGCCCGACCCTTCCTTGAAGCATGAGAAGGTCACGCCTCACATGGTGACGTCCCAGCACGATTGCCCGCAAATCAGCATCTACACGATCGAGGGACCGCTCTTTTTCGGGGATGCCGATCTGTTCGAAAGCTCGCTTGCGAACACGTTGCAGCATCAGCCAAAAGTGTTGCTGCTGCGAATGGGCAAAGTACCGTTTCTGGACATGACGGGCGAAGCCAATTTGTCGCGGATCGTGAAACAATGCATGAGTCAGGGAACAACGGTACTCGTCTCCGGAATCCAAAACGCCCCGAAACAAATTTTAGAGCGCACGGGCCTTTATGCGCTCATCGGCGAAGCACACTTTTTCGACCACACCGGAGAGGCAATCGAGTACGCCCTGCGCCGGCTGGACGTCGGCAAATGTCTGGGCTGCCAGCACTTTGCTTTCCGGGAATGCGCGAGCCTGGCTGATCCTCACTCGCAAACGGCTTGCGTGCAGCAAACATCCCAAACGTCGGTATGACGAAAAGATCGGAGGAACCTGCTATTGAATTTGGAGCTACAGCAATTTAAAGCGAATTTCTTCAAAGCACTGGGGCATCCCCTGCGGATTCGGATTCTGGAGCTCTTGGCGGAGGGAGACAAAAACGTGAACGAGCTGCAAACGCTCATCGGCAGCGAAGGCTCGGCCGTTTCCCAGCAACTCGCTATTTTGCGCAACAACAACATCGTGTACGGAACAAAGGACGGAAACAAGGTGACGTATTCCTTGCGCGACCCGATGATTATCGAGCTGCTCAGCGTTGCCCGGCAAATTTTCAACAACCACCTGATCGACACGATCTCGATGCTGGATCGCTTCAATGAAGAATAGCGGCTGTCGTATGGCAAAAGAAAAAGCCCGGGACTTCTCATCGTCCCGGGCTTGCTTCATTTTTATGCGGAAACGGACACTAGCGCATCCAGCGCAATCAGCGCCTCGGCTTCAATCGCTTTGGCCATCGTCTCTGTGTGCGGGTTGTACGAGGCAAGCAAATCGGCATCGGCGTAGCCGTCAATCGCGAGGATCGACCCGGCCTTCATGCCGCGCAGCGCGGCAATGACGAACAGCGCGGAGTTTTCCATCTCGACAGCCAACACCCCTGCTTTTTGGTACAGCTTGTGCGGAAATTCGAGGACGCCGCTGTAAAAAACATCGAGCGTCAGCGTGATGCCTTCCGCTACGTGCAGCCCCGATTCGTGCGCTTTTGCTGCTTGCACGAGCGCATCTGCCACGCGGCGATTGGCGACAGCCGGGAAACCGGGCGGAACCAACTGGCTTGTAAGCCCGTCCTGGCGCACAACAGCCGAGCTGATGACGAGGCTGCCCGGCTCGATTTCTTGCTGATACGATCCGGCCGTCCCGACGCGGATGATGACCTGTACGCCACCCTTCGCCAGTTCTTCAAAGCATACAGCCGCTCCAGGCGAACCGACGCCGTGGCTGACTACCGCTACCTCCGTGCCCCTCCAGCTTCCGGCATAGCTGTGGTACTCGCGATTTTCCCCAATTTGCCGCGTGTTTTCCAGCTTGGAGGCGATCAAGGCAGCGCGTTTCGGATCGCCGCAGACGATAGCGCGTTTTGGCAGTTGTTCCGGGTCTACTTTCAGATTGGTCAGCATCTCAATCAAACTCCTTTTTCTCCCATTCGTCTTCCGGGATCGGCAACGCCTCACCGGAAAACCGCTCTTCGCGGAACGGGTCTGCGATCAGGTGAAAGCCGTTTTGCTCCCAGAAGCCGGGCTTGTTTTCGCGCATAAACTCAATGCCGCGCAGCCACTTCACGCTTTTCCAGAAATACAGGTGCGGGACGACCAGGCGCAGCGGCCAGCCGTGCTTGTCCGTCAGCGGCTCCCCGTCAAAGGAATGGGCCAACAGCACATCGTCGCGCATCAGGTCGGCCAGCGGCACATTCGCCGTGTAATCGTGATCGCCGTGCAGCATGACGTAGGACGCGGCGGGCACGACACCGATTGCCTGCAAAAAATCACGGAAGCGCACGCCTGTAAATGCATTGTCAAACCGCGACCAGCGCGTCACGCAGTGAATGTCGCTTTTCACCGTCACCTGCGGCAGCGCCATGAGCTGTTCGTAGTTGAGCGTAACTTCCCGGTCGACCTCGCCAAACACGCGCAGCGTCCAGTCCTTCATGTCGTAGGTGGGCACTTCGCCCTCGTGCAAAATAGGAAAGCGCTCTGTCAATACTTGTCCTGGCGGAAGCCGTTTGGCCAATGCCGGGTCGACCGCCGGCACCTTCATCCGTTTGATCCGATCTGCCTTGTTCATGTTGCGTACCCCCTTGGTCTTTGCTGACTGCACCCTCTTTTGTTACCGGGTGCTCTGCTGATTATGGCTGGCGCCTTTCATCCGATCCTTCAGGAAGAACATCGCCACCACCGTGAGCAAATACGGCAGCATCGAAGTAAACTGCGTCGGAAGCGAGAAGCCTTGCAGACGAATGCTCAGCGCATCCATCAAGCCGAACAGGAAGCTCGACGCCAAAATTCCCAGCGGGTGAGACTGCCCCATCATCATCGCGACCAGGGCGATAAAGCCGCGACCCGCGGTCATCCCTTCCGAAAACATCGTCACTTGCCCCAAAGAAAGCTGCGCTCCGGCAATCCCGCACAAAGCGCCGCACATGACGATCGCGAGCACCTGCAAGCCTGCTACCTTCAACCCAAGGCTGCGGGCAGCCACCGGATTGGAACCGACGGCGAGAACCCGGAAGCCGGTAACCGTCTTGTAAAAGAACAAATAGAGCGCAATCGCGGCCACAAACGCGAGGTAGACGAGCGGCGAATGCCCCGATACGACCTCGCCCACGACGGGAATGTGCTGTAGCCCCGGAATGTCCCACTTCGGCAAGCCTGCCATGTCTTTATCGTAAAAAGCTCCCTTGACGCCAAAAATCGCCCGCAACGCAAACGTCGTCAAACCGAGCGCGAGGAAATTGATCGCCACCCCGACGACGATCTCGTTTGCTTTCAGCTTGATCGTCATATAGGCAAACAGCAGGGAAAAAAGAACGCTCGTCAGCGCCGCGATCAAGATCGCGAGGAACAGATTCCCGGTAAAGTGATTGCCGACGATGGCGGAAAAGGCGCCAACGAGCACCATGCCTTCCAGCCCTACATTAAAAATGCCAACCCGCGCGCACAGCGCTCCCCCCAATGCCGCGAGCAAAATCGGCGTCACCATCCGAATGGTAGAACTGACGAGGGACCAATCAAGCAGTTCCATGAGATTCTCCCCCTTTTGCTTTCCGCTTTTTCCACCAGTCGTAGCTGAATTTAGCCGAGATAAACAGGATCAGCACGGCTGAAATCACACTGGCCAGCTCCAGCGGTACCTCTGTGTTGCGCTCCACGCCCATCGCTCCCGTCTGGAACGCAGCCAGCAGAATCGAGGTAAACACGACACCCACCGGATGGGAGTTCGCCAAAAGCGTTGCCATCAGCCCTGTCCAGGCGAAGTTCGGCACCGTCAAAGCGCCGTCGACAAAACGATAGTGCGCCCCCAGCACCTCGACCGTTCCTGCCAGGCCGGCCAATCCGCCGCTCGCAAACATGCCCGTCAGCATGACGCGAATGCCGTTGATCCCCCCGTACTGGGCAAACAGCGGGTTTTGTCCGAGCATTTTCACTTCATAGCCAAACGGCGTAAAGCGAATCACCCAAAACAGGATCGCGGCACCGACGATGGCAAACAAAAAGCCCGCGTGCACACTCATCCCCGCAAACAACTTGGGCAACCAGACGCTTTTATCGAGCATGACCGTCTGCGCCAGCGCCGCCGAACCGCTGCGGTCGCGAAACGGCTCGGTTACGAGGTAGCTTGCGAACAGAACGGCGATATAGTTGAACAGCAAGGTGGAGATGAGCAGCGGTATGCGGAATCTCGCCTCCATAAAGCCCGGCAGCAGCGCCCACAAACCGCCTGCCGCCATCCCCGTGAAAATCGCCGCCACCAGCTTCACGACTCCCGGTGCGGGCAAATAGATCGCCACGAGCGTAGCACTGATCGCCCCGAGCACCATCTGTCCTTCTGCCCCCAGGTTGAACACTCCCGCCCGAAAAGCAAGCGACAGCCCCAAGGCGATCAGCATGATCGGCGTCGCTCTCGCCAAGGTAGAGGTGAAGAAGTAGAAGCTGCCGAAGGCCCCTTTCCACATTTCCTGATACGTGCCCAGGATAGATTCCCCTACCGAAGCGATGACGAGCGCCCCGATCAACAGCCCGATGACAACCGCCAAAAGCGGCTGAACCAGTGATTTACCCAGCTCTTTGATTGCTGCCATGAACGCTTCCTCCCGCCATTAACACGCTGATTTTTTCCTCGGTTGCCTCTTTGCGCGAAAGCTCTCCGGCGATCCGCCCTTTGTACATCACCAAAATCCGGTCTGACAGCGCCAAAATTTCCGACAGCTCGGACGAGACCAGCAAAATCCCGTCGCCTGCGTTGCGCTTGTCGATCAGCGCCTGATGGATGTACTCCATCGCGCCAATATCAACACCCCGGGTCGGCTCTGCCGCGATCAAAAACGGAGTCTCATGTCCCAGCTCGCGCGCCACGATCAGCTTTTGCAGATTTCCGCCCGACAAATTCCCGGCCAGCTCCTGAAGCTGTCTGGAGCCTGTCTTGATCGCGAACTTTTCTACCCAGCCTCTGACGACCTGGCGAAAAGCTTCGCGCAACACGACGCCGCGCCGATTGAACGCAGGCTTTCGCTGGTAGCCCATCAGCGCGTTTTCCTCGACGCTCTCCAGCTTGGCCGTCCCCCACAAGTAGCGATCTTCCGGGATGTGCGCCAAGCCCGCCTCGCGAATCGTCGCGACAGTCTGGTTGGTAACGTCCTTGCCGCCCAGCCGAATCGTTCCCTCCTGTACCGTCCGCAAGCCGCTGATCGCTTGCAGCAGCTCGGATTGGCCGTTGCCCGATACGCCCGCGATGCCGACGATTTCCCCGTGATGCACGGTAAAGCTGACCCGGTCGAGCAGCGTCTGTTTTTCCCGAACCGTCAAGTTCTCCACCTGCAAAAGCGGCCCCCGCTCCAGATCGACGCGCTCGCTCAGCTCCCGCAGCTCGCGTCCGACCATCAGCCGGGCCAGATCGTCCACATTCGTCTCGTCGCGCGCTACCGTGCCCGTCACCTTGCCGCCGCGCAACACCGTGATCCGATCTGCGACCTCCATCACTTCCTGCAGCTTGTGCGTAATCAAAATGACGCTCTTCCCGCTCTCCGCCAGATTGCGGATCGTCTGCAACAGCTCGCGAACTTCAAGCGGCGTCAGCACGGCAGTCGGCTCGTCCAGCACGATGATGTCCGCTCCCTGGTACAGCACCTTGAGAATTTCCACACGCTGCTGCTCGCCGATGGAGCAGTTGGACACTCTAGCCTGTGCATCTATCGGAATCCGGTACTGCTCGCTTAGTGCGCGGACCTTTTCCACGGCGTCCTTCCGGCGGAAAAATCCGGCCTGCTGCGGCTCGTAGCCGATCACGATATTTTCCGCCACGCTAAACTCGC
The DNA here is from genome assembly GCF_004117055.1 of Brevibacillus agri. NCBI lineage: Bacteria > Bacillati > Bacillota > Bacilli > Caryophanales > Paenibacillaceae > Brevibacillus > Brevibacillus agri. Next base: position 883,955 of record NZ_CP026363.1, on the reverse strand, counting down.
CAAACAGCATGAAGTGCTGGTGCACCATCCCGATCCCGCTGCGAATGGCGTCCTGCGGCCCGCGAAAAGCGACAGGCTTGCCGCCTAGCACGATCTCGCCGGACGTAGGCTGCTCCATGCCGTACAGCATCCTCATCAGCGTCGTCTTGCCCGCGCCGTTTTCCCCGACGATGGCGTGGACTTCTCCCGCAGCAAGCGAAAACGAGACCTTGTCGTTTGCAATAAAATCTCCGTATTTCTTGGTCATGGCCCGCATTTCCAAACGATCGGTCATCCTTGCTCCTCCTTCTTTGCGCCTAGCCTTTCTCTTCCTTGCCTCTGCTCCTTGCCTTGCATATAAGGAAGACCGACTACACAGTTGTAGTCGGTCACAATCATGCACTGTGCGCTAGCTGTTAAAACGAGTCTGGCACTTTGCGGGTACCAGCGATGATCTCCTCGCTGATCGCTTTTACTTTGTCCACGACTTCCTGGCCAATAAAAGCGTTCAGAGGCGTCTGGCTCTCGTGCGTCACATACGTTACGCCTACGCCTTTTTCTTTCAAGCCGTAAGTGACGACGCCCGGCTTGAACGAGCCTTCTACGAACGACTTCACGGTTTCATACGCAGCGGCATCTGTCCCTTTGAGCTGGGACAACACGATGTGCTCAGGGTCGATCGTGGTGCGGTCAACGTCCTGTCCCGATGTATAGAAGCCTTTTTCCTTCGCGGCCTCGAACACGCCGAGGTCGCCTACTGCTGCCGCTCCGTTGATGAAGTCGGCGCCTTTGGATGCTTGCAGCAGCGCCAGCTCCTTCGCTTTTGCCGGGTCAGAGAAGCTTCCTACGTAGTTCACCAGGAACTCCGCGTTTGGATTGGTTGCTTTCAAGCCTTCCTGGAAGCCGCCTGTCCATTTTTTCAACAGCGGAATATCCATGGCGACAACCATGCCGACCTTGTTTGTCTTCGTGGCAAGACCTGCCGCAGCGCCCATCAGGTAAGCCGCTTCCTGCTCGCGGAAGGTAACGCTGCGCACGTTTGGCAAATCTACTACGGTATCAATAATCGCGAAGTTGCGGTCAGGATTTTCGGCTGCCACTTTTTTCAGCGCGTCTTCCGCTTCAAAAGAAGAAGTGATAATCAGATCGTAGTTTTCCGCTACCGCAACGCGCAAATTTTCTTCGATGGCGCCGTGGTCAGTAGACTCGATGCTTTTTACTTCTGCGCCAAATTCCTGTCCTGCTTTTTTCGCGCCTTCGTCCATTTGCTGGAAGAACGGGTTTACCCCGATTTTTTCCGGCAAAATCAGCGCAATGCGCTTCTTCGCCGCGCCTTCTTGCCCTGCCGCTTCTTCCTTTGGCTTGTCAGCAGGCGCATTTCCGCCAGCCGAACAGCCCGCAGCCAAAACAGCAAAAGTGGTGAATGCTAACAACAACTTCTTCATGGTGTCTTCCGCTCCCATCCGAACGTTCTACGTTTTTTCTGTATCCTACTACGTAATGTACGGCTTTTTTCCGAAAAAATCAATACTAAACACGAATATTTTGCAATAAAAATATTTTATCGTTCGTGTATTACCCCTCCTGACAACAAAAAAACTCTTCCCGAAGGAAGAGTTTGCGTCCGAAGCCGTCCTCTTCCTCATCTGTCAAAACCCCGGTACAGGTTTTGCAGGAATTGGCACCTTTCTGTCCATGTCACGCATGTCCAGTGGTTGCCGGGCTTCATCGGGCCAGTCCCTCCGCCGCTCTCGATAAGGAGATAAAAACTATCAAGTTACAATGCATTCATTCTAGCAGAACAAACTGAAAAAGCAATTGTTTTTTCAGACTGTTCTCGCCAATTTTACACTTTGGCGCCTATTGTCTGTGAAACGTTTCCTGCAGCCGATGCGACAGATTGTTCAGTTCCCCCAGCTCTTCGGTAATTTCCCGCACCTTTTGATGCTGGTTTTCCGCTGTGGCGAAAAGCTCCTCCAGATTGGCGACCGACTGCTCGGTGACAGCGGTAATGGTCGACATTTCCATCGCCACTTCGCCCGAGCGCATTTTTACCCGGTTCATGCTGGAGCCGACCTGCTCCGCTGCCTGCAGGAAGGCCATCATGCCGGAGCGCACCGCCTCGATCGACGCCACTGTTTTCACAGCCAGCTCCTGGCCTTTTGCCACCGAAGCTTCCCCATTGCTGATCTGCTGTACAGCGTTCTCGCTTTCCTGATGGAGCGATTTGAGAATCTCGGTAATTTCCTGTGTAGCGGTTGCGCTCTGCTCCGCCAGCTTGCGCACCTCGTCTGCCACCACGGCGAAGCCGCGGCCGTGCTCGCCTGCACGCGCCGACTCGATGGCGGCGTTTAGCGCAAGCAGGTTCGTTTGCGTCGCAATCTGGTTGATGGCTCCTACGATTTCCTCGACCCGATTGGCCTGGCGGTTGAGCTGGTGAATCGTCGACGCTGCCACGTTGACGGCAGAAACGATCTGTTCCATTTGCTGCGACAGCTCTTTCATCATGTCGACGCTTTCTTTCAGGCGGCGGTTGTTCTGGTCGGACTCGCTCTTCATCGCGTTCGTCTGCGTGGTGACCGCCACGATCTCCTGGTCGATCGACTGCACCTCTTCCTCGATCTTCACTGTCGAGTTCGCCTGCGACTCCATGCCCGTCGCCACTTCCTTGAAGGCGATCATCATTTCATCCGTATTGCGTTTCGTTCCTTCGGCATGCTCGTGTACGTGCTCTGTCGTACGGTCGATCTGCTCGGTCATCTGTTGGATATGGACGAGCATCTCTCCCAGGCGACGCTCTTTTTCTTCCGCTTCCTGGCGGGCGATGTTTGCCTTCTGCAAGGACGCTTGTCCCGCCAGACAGAGGTACGTCACCGCTCCCATCATCATCAGAATCGCCATGATGCGTAGCACCAGATTCAGCTCGGTGAAATCGCCGCTGAAAATCTCGTACGATCCTGTGTAAAATCCGACCAGCGTCACGATGATTTGCGCAATTCCGGCTGTCACTACGAGCTTCCAATCCAGGTAAGCCGCGAGAAAACCCATGACCACAAAAGCGAGAAACGTAACTTCTGGATACGTCGTGAAATGATCGAACGAAATCGCGTAAAACATAAGTCCGATCGCTACCAGATAACGAATGACATGGCTGTCTCTTTTGATGAAGTAAAAAGGCGAAACAATAAGGGTGACCAGCAATCCGAGGGACGTCACTTTCCAGAAATTAGCGTCGACTTGATAGGCAATGAGTCCCGCCATCCACAGATGGTTCCATAGGATAAAAATCATAAAGCCTTCTTTGTCCGTTAATGTGTTGCGAACCAATTGAATCATAGTTGCCCCCCTTTTCCCTGCTACTTATGTATCGGATTCTTTTTCCATTATATCGCGCTCAGATTGACTAATTTGTGAAAAAAGTGAGAACAGCCAAAACCAGTGACGAATAGGCTACTATCATACCCCTTATTTTAAGACATCTGGAAAGGAACTAAGAACCGTGGAAGAACAACGCAATCTTTTGCCAGCCACCGTGCTGACGCGGACGATCCAACGTCCGAATACCACGATTTATTACCCGCAACTGGCGGGGCTAGCCAATCAGCAAGCAGAAAAAGACATCAACCGCGCCATTTTGCAAACGGTCCAAGGATTGATTCACGAACAGCAACGGGTACAAGTACCGGGAAATACCCAAATGCAAGGAAGCTACGAAATCAAAACGAACGAGCGCGGCATTTTCAGCGTCACCATGAGCAATTACGCGTACACTCCGCAAATGGCCCACGGCATGACCTTCCTCGGGTCGGTGACGGCAAACATCCATACAGGCAAGCTCTATACGCTGCGCGAGCTGTTCAAGCCGGGCAGCGACTACGTCAACGTCCTGTCCGCGAACATCAAACGCCAGATCGAGGCGCGGCAAATCCCGACGCTGAACGGTTTTACCACGATCAAGCCCGATCAAGATTTTTACGTTGCCGACAAATCATTGGTCATTTACTTCCAACTGTACGAAATCACCCCGTACTATGTCGGCTTCCCGATGTTTCCCATCTCCATCTACGAGTTGGAGCCCATCATTGACGAAAACGGGCCGCTTGGCATTTTGGCTGCCGATTAACAGCCCTCCTTTTACCTTCTTCCCCGAGCTGATGCCCTTGAAACGGCATCGGCTTTATTTTTGTCAGAAAAACGCCTTCTTTTCCACTCGAATAAACATTTACTTATATGTCCTGAACTGCTACTATGTTATTTGTACATATTTACTTAAGCAATCAAGCGCTTCGTCTTTCGAACCAGCTTTTCCTGGAGGTCTGATATCATGCAACATTACGGTCACAAGATCGGCCAAGCTGCCAGAGTCTTCAGTAAAACATTGAATGGAATCATGTCCCCGATGGGATTATATAGCTCGCAATGGAGCATTATTCTTTGCCTGCACTACCGCAACTCTTTGACGCAGGTGCAACTGAGCAACTACCTGAATGTCGAAGCCCCGACGATTACCCGGACATTGACCCGGCTGGAAGAGATGGGCTGGATCATCCGCTCCGAAGGCGACGACAAGCGGGAACGGTACGTGTCGCTCTCGCCTGCGGCAATCGAGCGTTTTCCCCAGTGGCTGCAAGCGGCGCGCGATTTGGAAGCGGTTGCCTTGCGCGATCTGGACGAGAACGAGCTTGCCGTCTTCAACCGGGTGCTGAAAAAGATGACAGAAAATTTGAATACGCAAGCGTAGGCTTGTTTTTGATACGACGACACGACAAAAGGGCTTCTACTCCTGAGCGGCTAAGCAGCCGTGTTCAAGCAGAAGCCCTTTTCCCTGTTGCGGGTTGCTGTTTACATCATCCGTTTGACCATGCTGCGCGCCATCCAGACGCCTGCCGCACCCGCCTGCGCCAGTCCGCGCGTGATCCCTGCCCCGTCGCCCCCGCAGAACAGTCCTTTGATTTCCGTCTCAAACTCCTCTGTCAGCTTGGGACGCGCCGAGTAAAATTTCGCTTCGACGCCGTAAAACAGCGTGTGCTCCGAGGCAATTCCCGGCGTGACCTTGTCCAGCGCTTCCACCATTTCAATGAGGCTTTTCATCGTATTGTAAGGCAGCACCAGTCCGAGATCGCCCGGCACGGCTTCCTTCAAGGTCGGCTCGAGGAAGCCTTCCTTGATCCGCGCTTCCGTAGAGCGGCGCGCCCGCAAAATATCGCCGTACTTTTGCACGATCACGCCGCCGTTGGACAAATCGTTGGCGCGTTTGCATATCTCTCGCGCGTACTCGTTCGGCTTGTCAAAAGGTTCCGTGAACGTATGCGAAACGAGCAGCGCGAAGTTCGTATTGGTCGAGCCGAGCGCCGGGTCTTTGTAGGAATGCCCGTTTGCCGCCATGACCCCGCTGTGGTTTTCCACGACGACGTGCCCGGACGGATTGCTGCAAAACGTGCGGACCCGCGTGCCGACGGATGTGTTGAAAATAAACTTGCCCTCGTACAAATGCTCGTTGATTTCGCGCATAACGACATCGGACGTCTCTACGCGCACCCCGACGTCCACCTGGTTGTTGTACATTTTCAGGCGGCGCTTTTTCAGGATGTTGGTCAGCCAAGCCGAGCCGTCCCGGCCAGGTCCGATCACGACAAAGTCGCTCTCGTACTCTCCCCCGTTTTTCAGGACGACGCCTCTCACGCGATGGCCGCCGTCTTCCTTGACCGTCAAAATGTCCTCGACCTCGGTCTTGAACATCATGTCGATCCGTTCCTTCAAATATTCAAAAATCGACTGCAAAATCTCCAGGTTTTGCTCTGTGCCCAAATGGCGCACCTGTGCGCGCAGCAGCTTGAGCCCTGCCGCGTACCCGCGCTGCTCGATGCTTTTGATCGTCTCTGTCGTCGGATCGGTAATCGTGCGGGTCGCGCCGTGCTCCAGGTTGATTTCGTCGACGTATTTGATTAGACCAAGCACAGTGGAAGGACTGAGGTAATCCGTCATCCAGCCGCCGAACTCCGTCGTGATGTTGAATTTGCCGTCACTGTAAGCGCCTGCTCCACCAAAACCGCTGGTAATCGAACAGGCCGGCAGACAGCCCGCATAGTCCTTTTTCCCGGCAGGCGGCGGACAAAGCTTGATTTTTTCTTCCAGGATCGGACAGCGTCTGCTGTAAATGTCGTGCCCTTTATCAATGAGAAGCACCTTGGCATTCGGCGCTTTTCGCGTCAGCTCATAACATGTAAAAATTCCGGCTGGTCCTGCTCCTACCACAATCGCATCGTATTTCTTCACTTCCAGTTCCTCCCCGTAAGCATGTTGGAATACTAGGCTTTCACCAAGCATAGATGGCTCTTGCGCTGTCTATCCCTGCCCGCGGCAACAGACGACAACGCAAAAAATTCCCGGCCGACGAATAAGGTATGTCAAAAAACACCCTCATTCGTAGCCGGGAATTTACGGTTCCCTGTAGAGACCCTCAAACCATATCTTTGAGGATATACGAATTTGTCATGTATTCATCAAGCCAGTCTTGTAGCCAACAACAATATGTATAGTAGCGTATAAGCTGAATCAAGTCAATATTCTTCAGCCCATTTATTCGCGTTTACATTTTTTTAATATAAAAAATACGATTGAAAAACGGTTTCACAAAGCAAAATCCGAACATTACATCCGAACGTTCGTCATTTCCGGTGAGTCTCTCCGAAAAACCCGGGAGGAATCGACACAAAAAGATAGAATATATAGAATTTTAAGAAATTATTTTCGTATTACTACTCTCATACAAAAAGGATGAGGCTTGCCCATGCGGGATTATCGCTATTACCAGTCTGCCTTTGCCGGTATTCCAAAGCCGTTCGCCTTCGTCGACCTGGATCTTTTGGAGCAAAATGCAGAGCAAATCGGGTTGCAAAGCAATGGAAAGCCGATTCGGATTGCCAGCAAATCCATCCGCAGCGTCGGTATTCTCAAACACCTTTTGCAACTGGACGACTGCCTTTCCGGGCTGATGTGCTTCTCCGCGCCCGAAGCGCTCCATTTGTGCGCGGCGGGCTTTGACGATTTGCTGCTGGGATATCCTGTCTGGGAAAAAAGCTGGCTGATCGCGCTTGGCGAGCAAATCCAGCAAGGGCGCTCCCTCACCCTCATGATCGACTCTGTCTCGCACGTGGAGCATCTGGAGCAAATCGCCCGCGAGCAAGGCGTCATTTTCCCCGTCTGCCTGGACATCGACATGTCGTCCGATATATTGGGCCTGCATTTCGGCGTGTGGCGCTCCCCTCTGCGCTCGCTGGAACAAGCCGTCGCGCTTGCTTCCCGCGTCGCTTCCTCCAAACACCTCAAACTGGACGGCATCATGGGCTACGAAGCGCAAATCGCAGGCGTCGGCGATCGCTACCCCCGGCAATTTTTCAAAAACAGCCTGATTCGCCTGCTGAAGCAGCAATCGGTCAAGGAGGTGGCTCATCGCAGAGCGGAGCTGGTGAAGGCGATCGGCGAGCTGGGCATTTCGCTGCGCTTCGTCAACGGCGGCGGAACGGGCAGCCTGCATCATACGGGAAGAGAGGACGCGGTTACCGAGCTGACAGCCGGCTCCGGCTTTTTTTCGCCCGGCCTGTTCGATTACTACCAGGACTTTCATTTTCAGCCGGCTGCCGGATTTGCGCTGGAAATCATTCGCAAGCCTGCCGAGCATATTTACACATGCGCGGGCGGCGGCTATATCGCCTCCGGTTCCGCAGGGGCGGATCGCTTGCCTAAGCCGTATTTGCCAACGGGCGTTCGGCTTATGCCCAACGAGGGCGCCGGCGAAGTGCAGACGCCCATCCAGTATCGCGGCATGGAGACGTTGCAGTTGGGCGATCCCGTCTTTTTTCGCCACGCCAAAGCGGGAGAACTATGCGAACGCTTTTCACGGCTCTACTGTGTTTCAGGCGGAAAAGTTGTCGAGGAAATGACGACCTATCGGGGGGATGGACAATGCTTTCTATAAGCAAAAAGGCAAACCGCTTTCGCAACTGGACAGGAAATGTGCAAAGCCAGCCGCGGCAAATCGCGCTGCCGCAATCGCTGGACGAGGTCGTCTCCATCGTCCGCGTCAAGCTCCGTGTTCTTCCCGCCTACCGTCTTCGCTACCAGAGCCTGCGCATGCCGCTGGACGAATGCTTGTCCTCCCTGGATACTTTCAAGCAATCACACCGCCATTTCGAGTTTTTCTCCTTCCCTTACTCCGACACCGTGCAAGTGAAATTCATGAACGAAACCTCGGAGCCTTCCAGCGCGAATCAGCAATGGAGCTACCTGAAAAAAATGGTCGTGGAAAACGGGCTGTTTTGGCTGCTGTCCGAAAGCTGCCGCCTGCGCCCCGCGCTCGCCCGCTCCGTGAGCAGGCTGTCCGCCCAAAGCGTGCCGGCGGTCAACGAAAGCGGCTACAGCCACGAGCTGTTCGCCACCCCGCGCCTCGTCCGCTTTTACGAGATGGAATATTACCTGCCCGCCGAGCATATGGGCGAGGCCATCCGGGAAATGCGCCAGGCCATCGAACAGGAGCGCTTCAACGTTCACTTCCCCCTGGAATGCCGCTACGTGAAAAAAGACGACATCTGGCTCAGCCCCGCCTACGAGCGCGACAGTGCCTTTATCGCCGTGCACATGTACAAAGGAATGCCCTATGAAGCGTATTTCGCCCGCATGGAGCAAATTTTCCGGCGCTATGGCGGCCGCCCGCACTGGGGAAAAATGCACAACATGACCGCCGACGAGCTGCATCAAGTCTACCCGCGCCTGCCTGATTTCCTCGCCATCCGCTCGCGGCTCGATCCCGAAGGCATGTTCGTCAATCCGTACTTGTCCGAGCTGTTCGGGCTTTCCTGACGCCTGGAGCCATTCGCATGTCCGCGCACGCAAAAATGCCCCTGCCATTTGCCGTGGCAGGGGCATTTTGTCTGGTCGGGCGCTTAGCCTTGAGTCGGGATGTCCGGGTTGCTTTTCTTGCCGCGGCCATAGCGCACATAATAGTAGAGATAAAACAGCGCCAGTGCGCCAAGTCCGTAGAACAGCCCCACTCGCTGCGTCGGATCGAACGCCGGGAAAATCAGGATGAACGTGCACAACGCCAGGCACAGCAGCGGCATCACCGGGTAAAACGGCGCCACGAACTGCAAATCCTCCAGCTTGCCGCCCTCCCGCAAATATGTCCGGCGGAAGTTGAATTGGGACAGGGCAATGCCCATCCAGGTGAAGGTGACCGCGATCCCGGAGACAGACATCAGCAGGACATAAACGGTATCGGCAGCAATCACGCTGGTCAGCAGCGACAAGAGCGAGAAAGCCAATGTCGCCAGCAGGCTGTTGAGCGGCACGCTTCTTTTCGTCAGCCTGCCGAATACAGGATGCGCCATGCCGCTGTGCGACAAGGCCCACAACAAGCGCGTGGCCGCGTACAGGCACGAGTTGCCGACAGACAACAGCGCCGTCAGGATGACGAAGTTCATGATATCTGCCGCAAACGGAATCCCTACAGAATCAAACACCGTCACGAACGGACTCTCCAACAGCCCCAGCTCGCTTGCCGGGAACAGAGCGGACAAGATCGTCACAGAAGCCACGTAGAACACGAGGATGCGGAAAACGACGTTGCGGATCGCTCGCGGGATGTTTTTTTGCGGGTTCTCGGCTTCACCCGCAGCAATCCCGATCAGCTCAGAGCCTTGGTAGGAAAACACGACGTTCATCATCGTGACAAAGACAATGGTAAACCCGAACGGAAACAGACCGCCCTCCGCTGAAAAGTTGGTGAAGAACGGGGCTTCCCGGCCTTCCATACTGATAATACCGAAAATAGCACCTAGCCCGACAATAATGAAGATGAGGACAGCCAGCACCTTGATCCCCGCAAACCAGTATTCGGTTTCCGCGAATCCTTTCGTTGTCAAAGCGTTGAAGGTAAACAGCAAAAGAATAAACAGGGCGCACCAAATCCAGATTGGCGTATCCGGGAACCATCTCTGCATGACCATCCCGGCGGCGGTAAACTCCACGCCAGCCGTCGTCGCAGAGCCGAGCCAGTACATCCAGCCGAGCGTAAAGCCGCTGGCCGGGCCAATGTACTTCGTCGCATACGTTTGAAAAGAGCCGGTTACAGGCATTTTCACAGACAGCTCACCCAGGCAGGTCATGACCAGGTAGAGCAAAATGCCTCCGACGAGAAACGCGACGAGCGCACCGCCCGGCCCCGCCTGGTTGATCGTATAGCCTGCGTTCAGAAAAAGCCCCGTTCCGATGACCCCACCCAAAGACAGCATAAACAGGTGGCGGCTTTTCATCGAGCGCTGCAGCTCTTTGTCCTTGTGAATCCCACCGTTCATATGATCCCTCTCTTTCCCCGCTCGGGAATGGCAAAATAAGATGCCGGGAAGGAACTGCCTGCGTTAGAAGCGCAGGGACAGGCAGCTCAATCCTCCGTCTTGCTTCTGAAATTCGGACATCTCCAGCTCGATCACCTGGTAGCCAGCATCCGTAATTTGCTTTTTCGTGCTGTCGTAGCCTTTCGGAATGATGACGTAGTCGTTGATGTGGATGCAGTTCGCGGAATACTCCGCTTCTTTTTCCACGATCAGGTGCTTGTAGTCTTTGAACACGGGGGAATCAATAAATTCGCCTGCCAGTACCAAGGTGTTGTTGCCCAGGTAGGCGATTCCGGTTTTCAGATGGAAAAACTCCTTCAGCGGAACGATCGTGACTTCGTAGCCGTACTTGGAGAGAATGTCCCGGAACTGCTTCGCGCCTTCCTCGTTCGTGCGCGTGGACAGTCCCACATAAAAATGGTTTTCTACCTGCATGACGTCGCCGCCATCGAGGAAGCCGGGAGCCTGAATATATTCAATCGTGTCAAAAAAGCGCGGGAGCACTTGCTTCATGTCCTCGATCTCACCGTTGCGGCTTTCCGCGCCAGGGTTGGTGATAACCGCGCACTTTTCCGTCAGGACAGCCGTATCTTCGACGAATGTGGAGTCCGGGAAACGCTCGTCCGCTTCCAACACGGTCACTTCCAAACCGGCTTGCTTCAAAGCCTCTATGTAAGCAGCATGCTGCTTTAGCGCCAGAGCGTAGTCCGGCTTTCCGAGATCAGATGTCGTCAGGCCGTTCACATAGCTTTGCCCCGGTTTTCTTACAATCGCGCGAGAAAATCTCATGATAGTCGTTCTCCCTTCTTTTTTTGAAATCATTCTTGAGATCTGCAAATCGTTCAGGTGCCCGCTTCCGTTCAGGCGCACCGGCTTTGCCTGGAAACGCTTCCGCATAAGCCCGCGCCCTGCTGCCCGTGCGCTGCCACTGATAGCGTCGTGCCTTTGGCGGCGGCATGCTCGGCTGCAAGCCATTCTGCCTGGATCGGCCAGTGCGTTTGCTGCCTTACGCCGCCACCTTTTATTCCGTATCGTGGAATCGCTTCTACAATACAAAATCACACCCTTAATGTAAAATAGTTTTAAATTTTTTGTCAATGAATTTTTACCTGCTCGAAATCTTGTTGATTCGCCTGAACAATTCTGATAGATTGATCTCATAAAATGCTGGCGAGACAACTGGCAAGCAGTCCTACGTCACTAGAAAGCCAGGAGGGAAACACGTTGGTACAATCGATTGACCGGGCAATGAGCATCATCTTTGTCCTGATATCTGACGAGAGCAAAACGCTCTGGTCCATCTCGGAAATCGCTGAGAAAACGTCTCTCCCGCTCAGTACGGTACACCGTTTGATTAGCAGCCTGATGAAGTACGGCTTGATCCAGCAGGTTCCGGAAACCAAGCAATACAAGGTCGGCCTGACCTGGATGGAGATCGGGCTGCGCATTTTGGACAAAATTGATGTGCGGGCAGTCGCCAGAACCGTCATGGAGCAATTGGCGGCAGATGTGCGCGAGTCTGTCTATCTGAATATTCCGCACGGCCATGACGCCATCGTGCTCGAACGGGTGGAAAGCTCCATGACGGTGAGAAGCATCGACAATTTGGGCGAGCGCATCCCGCTGCATATCGGAGCCGCCAACAAAACGATCCTGGCCAACATGGAGCCACAGGAAGCCGAACGGATCGTCGCCGCGCTGATCCCGGAACCCGAGCGCCGCCGCGAACTGCTTCTGCTGCTGCCGCAAATCAGGCAAAATGGATACGCTGTCAGCTACGGGGAGAAAACGGAAGGTACCGCTTCCATCGCGGCTCCCATCATCGGCTACAATCAGCGGGTAGTCGGCGCATTGAGCATCGGCGTCCCCAGCTATCGCATCACCGACGAGCTTTTGTCCACCCTGATTGAGCGGGCCAGACAAAGCGCCAAGGAAATTTCCCATAAGATCGGCGCATTGCCTTAATTTTTTACCCACCAAACGGAAATAGTTTTCACTATACGGAAAACGGAGGCATTTATCATGCAAAAATGGCAGACAAAAGAACAACTCGTCGATCTCCTGTGCAACCTGGTCAACATCCCGAGCGTGACCGGATCGCCTGCCGAAAAAGACTTGCCCGGTTACGTCGTCGATCAGCTCCGCTCACTGCCTTACTACCAGGCCAATCCCGACCATGTCCGGGCCAACCCGACCGAGGATGGACGGCACTTTGTCACCGCTCTCGTCAAAAAGCCGGGCGTGCGCGACACCGTGATTTTGGTCAGCCACTTCGATGTGGTCGATGTCGAGGATTACGGCGGCTGGATGAAGCACGCCTTTGACCCGAAAACGCTCACTCCGCTCTTCCAGCAAAACCAAGCTGACATGCCTGCCGAAGTTCAGCAAGATTTGCGCACAGGCAACTGGCTGTTTGGCCGCGGGACGATGGATATGAAATGCGGGCTCGCCCTGCACATGTCGATGATCGAGCGGGCGTGCGCCGGGGAATTTGACGGCAACCTGCTCTTGCTGACCGTTCCCGACGAGGAAGTAAACTCTGTCGGCATGCGCGCGGCTGTCCCTGAGCTGTTGAAAATTGCCGCGGAATTTGATTTACGCTACACGACTGTGCTCAATTCGGAGCCGATGTTCACCCGTTTCCCGGGCGACCAAAACAAGTATTTGTACACTGGCTCCATCGGCAAGGTGCTGCCGGGCTTTTTGTGCTACGGAAAAGAAACGCACGTGGGCGAGCCGTTTGCCGGGCTGAACGGCAACTACATGGCCTCGCAGATTACGTGCGAGCTGGAGCTGAACACTTCTTTTTGCGAAGTCGTCGAGGGGGAAGCTTCCCCGCCTCCTACCAACCTGATTCAAAAAGACTTGAAAAAAGAGTACTCGGTGCAAATTCCGCATCGCGCCGTGACGCTGTTCAACCTGTTCCTTTTGGAAAAGAAGATGGAGGAAGTCGTGGAGCCGCTCCTGGACGCAGCGCGAAATGTAGCCGAGCGCATCCGGGAAAACTACCTTCGCCATGCCAGCCAGTTCGCCAATTTTGCTCCTTTTAGCCCGCGTGACCTGTCCATCTCCGTAATGACCTACGAGGAGTTGTACACGTACGCCCTGAAAACATACGGCGAGGACAAGCTGCGCCAGCTCGAGGCAGACGTCATCGCCAACCGCCACGACAAAGACGATCGCGACACGACCATCGAGCTGGTCGATCGACTGGCGATTCTCTGCAAAGAGTTGTCTCCGATGATAATCCTGTTCTTCGCTCCGCCGTTTTACCCGGCTGTCAGCTCGCGCAATCACCCGCTGATCCAGAAAACAGTGGCCGAGATGGAGGCGTATGCGCGGGAACAGCACCAGGTCACTTTGCGCAAACAAAACTACTTCGGCGGCATCTCCGACCTGAGCTACGTCGGACTGCAATACCCGGCAGCCTCCATGCAGCCACTGGTCGCCAACATGCCGCTGTGGGACAACGGCTACTCCATCCCGCTACAGGAGCTGGAAGCTTTTGACGTGCCCGTCATGAACCTCGGCCCTGTAGGCCGCGATGCGCATCAATGGACGGAGCGGCTCGATGTGGACTACGCATTCGACACGTTAAAAGACATGCTGCCTCGCTGCATCCAGTCTCTGCTGCAAAATGGGCAGGCGGCAAAGGAATGAGATAGCTTTTTCCCCGCTTCCAAACAGAAAGGTTCTTACGTCGCCGCGGCTGGCTGCCGTCTCACGCGTAAGAGCCTTGCTGTTTTCCGGCGCTTTTTTTCTGCCTTGCCCCCCGCTTTTTCTTTATAATGAAGAAAAGTGATCGCTGAGGAGGACTCGTCATGAACTTTGAAGCAAAAGAAAAAGGATTCGTCACCCATTTATCGTACGGCGACCTGCACGTCTCCGGCGATGAAGCATACGGCTTTCGCCCGTACCAGTTGCTGGTCTCCTCGATTGCCGCTTGCAGCGGCGGCGTGCTGCGCAAAGTGTTGGACAAGATGAGAATGCCGTGCACCGATATGAAAATCACAGCCGATGTCACACGCAACGAGGCAGAGGCAAACCGCGTCGAGAAAATTCACCTGCACTTCATCATTACCGGGGAAAACTTGAAGCAGGAACGAGTGCAAAAAGCTGTAGAAGCCGCCAGCAAAAACTGCCCGATGGTCCAGTCGGTAAAAGGCAGCATCGTCGTGACCGAGTCTTTTGAGCTGGTTTCCTGATCGGCTCGCTTTCCCTATGCGCCATCATTTTTGGAAAGGAGAGGTCATCATGGGCGACCAGCACGCAAAAAATCCTTCTCCTCCCTTTTTGGCTGCGGCCTTGTTCCTCCTGAAAAGCATGCAGCACGTCGTTTTGCCGCCGAGGAGGCTGTCGCTTCCGTCGCAGCCGCCAGCGGAGCATCCCTGTCTTTTTTCGCGTTCTTTTTCGATGTCCTGGAACCAGATGAAACCGCGCCCGGCAGCTACTCGCCCAGCCGCTCCTGGAAGCCGCACGAAGACAGCTATCAGCTTCACTCGCTCCATCGCTGCACAGAGCTTGTCCTCGCCTTGCAGGCCGACCAGCAGAGCACAAATCCGCTGGACCTCCTGCAAAATCAGATCCGTTTTCAGCAACTGCTGCACACGATCTGGAGCGCCGCCAGCACGCAACCTTCAGTCGATTCGGCAAAAGCAATCGAGCAGACGCTTTCCTACATCCATGCGAATTTTGCAGCGCCGCTCTCTTCCGGCCGATCTGGCGAACAAGGCCGGACTGACACCGCGCTACTACACCGAGGTTTTCAAAAAGAACATCGGCAAATGCCCGATTGAATATGTGACCAGCTACCGGATGGACCAGGCGAAGAAGCTGCTGCGCGAATCGAAAAAACCGTAGCCCTGTCCCGCTGGCGGCTGCCGCAAGCAGCAGTCCGTGCCCCTGCCTAAACCATGCACGTGCAAAAGGACCCTCTGCCCCGCGAAAATCCACAAGGCCAGAGGGTCCTTATTCTGTTTATAAAATCGGAGACAACAATCGCGTCAATGATTCTTGCATACGCGTGCGAAGCGGGCGGTTGAAATACTCTTCCACCGTCATTTCCCGGCAATCGGCGAGGTCTGCCACGAACAGCTCCTCCAACTGCCGCGCCATCTGCGAATCGTACAAGAACACATTGGTTTCAAAATTGAGCTTGAAGCTGCGGATGTCGACGTTCGCCGTCCCTACCGAGGAAAGCTGGGTGTCGACCACCATCGTCTTGGCGTGCATGAAGCCTTTTTCGTACAAATAGCAGCGCACGCCGCTTTTCAACAACTCGCCCAGGTAGGAGTGCGTCGCCCAGAAAACCATCAGGTGGTCCGGCCTGCCCGGCACCATCACGCGCACGTCCACCCCGGACATCGCAGCCATTTTCAACGCGGTCAGCATGCTGTCGTCCGGTATGAAGTACGGGGTCTGCAAATAAATCTTGTGGCGCGCCTTGTAGATCATTTTCAAAAACGCGTGCTTGATCTGCTGCTTTTCCGAATTTGGCCCGCTCGACACGATCTGGCAGCCGATTGTGCCCTTTGGCTCCGGCATCTCCGGGAAGTAGTCGAACGACTCCTGCATTCTTTTCGGGGCGGACAAATTCCAATCCAGGAAAAAGCGCGCCTGCAGCATGTAAACGGCTTTCCCCTCAATTTGCAGGTGCGTATCCCGCCAGTACCCCAGCTTCTTGTCCTTGCCCAAATATTCGTCGCCGATGTTGAAGCCGCCAATATAGCCGCTTTTTCCGTCAATGATCGTCAGCTTGCGATGGTTGCGAAAATTGACCCGGAAATTGAGGAACGGAATCGACGAAGGAAAAAACGAGACGACTTCTCCGCCTGCCTCTACCAATGGCCGGAAAAACCGGGAAGAGACGCCCGCCGATCCGACCGCATCATAGAGCAGCCTGACCTCTACGCCTTCCCGCGCCTTTTTCGTCAACAGCTCCAACAGCCGCGTCCCAAGTTCATCATCATTGAAAATATAGTAGAGTAAATGAACGTGCTCCTTGGCCTCCTCAATCTGCCTGAACATGAGGTCGAACAAGCTGTGCCCTTCGGCGAACACCTGGACGGCATTGTCCTGTGTATAGTAGGCGCCGTCGCTCACCACGTTCATGAAAATCATGTCGCGATGCCGCTTCATCTCCGGATCGTTCACCTGCAGCTCGCCCTGCTCCAACAGCTTCTTCTGCTTGTCGACAGCCGCACGGAAATGGGAAAACTCTCCCTGGCGCAGCCGATACAGCTTTTTCTTGCTCAGTCTTTGCCCAAAAATCAGATAGAGGAGAAACCCGATACCCGGCAAAAACAGAAGAACCATCAGCCAGGCCCAGGTAGCCGCAATGTTGCGCCTCTCCATGAAGATGAGAACAGCGGCCAAGATCAGATTCCCTATCGTAATGACCGCCACAATTTGCTCCAGCAACAACATCACACCACATCCACCCTCACAAGATATCTCCCATTTTACACCATTTCCTCCCGGGATTCATCCTGGGCCCCGGACCGGGTCGGTTACTGCCCCAAAAGCTTCCCGTTTTTCATGATGCATGTATCGTCCAAGTAAACATCCGGCTCTTTGACCACCAGATCAATGTGCACCCCTGCCACAATCGTTCCGCCGAACGTATTGTTGCTGCCGAAGGCCACGTGAATCGTTCCGTACACCTTCTCGTCCTCCAGCACGACTCCCGTAATCCGCGCCTTGTCATTCGTCCCGATCCCAAATTCGCCGAGCATGCGTCCGTCCTGGTCGCCCAAAATTTGCAACAGCCGCTCGGCGGACGTGCCTTCGGCGTGGGTAATCCGCCCTTTTTCAATCGTCAGCAGCAGCGGCGAGTCGATTTTGCCGATCCCGGAAATCGAGCCGTCCACCACGATTTGCCCTTCTGCCGTGCCCTCCAGCGGCGCCACGTAAGCTTCCCCCGACGGCAGGTTGCCCGATTCGCCTGGATTGACGTACATGCCTGTGCTCGGCACGCCATTGCGTCCAGCGATGGAAAAAGTGAGCGACTTGCCCGCCTTTTCGATGCGAACGGTGCTGGCTGCGGTCAGCAGTTCGGTCACTTTCTCCGTCAGCACTTTTACTTGCGCGTAGTCGGCAGAGATCGCGCCCTCCAAAAACATGTCGGCCGTAATACTCGGCATGGTGGCGAGTCTTGCGCCGTTGGCCGCCGCTTCTTTTCGCGCTTTTGTATGCGTCAAGGAATGCTCGGTCACGCACACGACCACATCGGCGCTTTTCATCGCCGCAGCTACAGCCGCCGGAGGCTCCTGGCCTGATTTTTCCCGCTCTTTCATCACCATCAGCATCGCCTCTGCCCCGAGCTGCTTGCCAGCCTCGAAGAGCACTTCGCCAAGCTCTCGCTTAGGCTCGTCCGCGACCACCAAAAAAGCTTCGTTCGCCTGAAGTGCCATGCAGTTTGTCAAAATAGCCTTGCTCGTCTCTATCAGCTTCATCCGATTCATCATCCTCTGCCTCTTTCTCTCTATCATTATGTCCATCACGATCCTGCAAACCATGTTGTCTTCGCTTTCTTTTGCTGCCACTCCTGCTCGCGAAGAAACTGGCGAAATTTTCTTGATTTTTTCTTCGGATTTAGTATGATGAATGTACAAATAAAAACGCAAAAGACAACGGGGTCTTTTTCTGCGCTTGTGATAGAGCGCCGGGAAGGGCCCTGTTTTTTTGCCTGGGGCCAACTTCCCGAAAAATGAGAGCGTTTTCATTTGGGGTTCCTGACAATCTCAGAAAGAAAAGGGGATGACAACAATGTCACACACACTGGCAAAGCGCAGCTTTTGGTGGCTGACGCTGCTGATGGCCGCTGCACTGCTCGCAGCGTCGCTGCCTGTCTTGGCGCACGCGGCAACACCAGCTCCACAAGTGTTCGACAAGGGGAAATGGGCACCTGCCACCTATCAGGCTGTCAACGCATTGATCGAGAAAAACGGCAGCAAAAATCCTGCCTACAACGCGGCCAAAAAGCCGTATGTCGTCTTTGACTGGGACAACACCAGCATCATGCACGATACGGAAGAAGCCCTCTTTGTCTACCAGATCAACCACCTCGCCTACAAGCTCACGCCGGAAGAGTTCGGCAAGGTGATTCGCACCAACGTGCCGGAAGGGCCTTTTTCCGATGCGTATAAAAACGTGGACGGCAAACCTGTCACTCTCGACGCGATCGCAAGCGACCTGGTTGCCGACTACACTTACCTGTACCAAAATTACGAAGGGCTCAAAGGCAGCAAAACGCTGGAGGAAGTGAAGGCAACGGAGCAATTCGCCGACTTCAGAGCGAAGCTGTATTTTCTCTACGAAGCGATCAACGACACACACAGCAACACCATCGGCTATCCGTGGGTGCTCTATCTGTTCACCAACATGACGATCGACGAGGTTCATCAGCTTGCCGAGGTTTCCAACGATGCGAGCCTGGGCATGGCGATTGAAAAAGTAACCTGGACGAGCCCGAAAGCTTTGGCAGGCAAAGCAGGCGTAGTAAAAGCTTCCCACACAACCGGGCTGCGCCTGACTTCGGAAGTGGCGAACCTGATGAACACGCTGCGCGCAAACGGCATTGACGTCTACGTCGTGTCCGCTTCGCTCGAGGACGTGGTGCGCGTTTTCGCCACCCTGCCGAAATACGGCTACAACCTGCCATCGGAAAACATCATCGGCATGCGGCTGAAAACGGAAAACGGGCTGATTACGAACGTGTACCAGCCAGATTACCCGATCACTGTCGGGCACGGCAAAACAGAAGTAATCGAGAGCGTGCTGGTCAAAAAATACGGCTATGGGCCAATCTTTATCGCGGGCGACAGCAACGGTGATTTTGAGATGATGACCGAGTTGGACAGCGTACAGCTCGCCCTGGTCGTCAACCGCGTCAAAGGCGGCAAAATCGGCCAGCAGGCAGCCAAAGCCGCCGAGCAGCTCGGCAAAGCCAGCCCAACGGTTGTCCTGCAAGGCCGTGACGAAAACACCGGCATGTGGATTCCGAGCGAGTCGACCATTCGGCTGGGCGAAAAAGAGCCGCAGTTGATCTCCAAATAAACGAGCTAGAAACGAGAAAAAACCGCCCGTACAAGCAGGCGTTTTTTTCTGTTCAGCCCATTTTTTTGCCTAGCCCAAGCCCATTCCACGCCCATGAGAAAAAGCCCCGCCAAGTGCAGGTGGCAGGGCTTCCCTCTATCACACGCTGTTATTGCATCGCTACTTTCAATACAGCACGAACAGAGTCAGCCGATTTGTCCAGCGCTGCCTTCTCGGAGGCAGTCAGATCCAGCTCGATGACTTTCTCGATGCCGTTGCCACCCAACAAGGTAGGCACGCCGAGGTACAGGTCGTGGTAGCCGTACTCGCCTTCGAGATAAGCGATGGACGGCAGGATGCGCTTCTTGTCTTTCAGAATCGCTTCCGCCATTTCCACCAGGGCGGCCGCAGGCGCGTAGTAGGCGGAGCCGTTGCCGAGCAGGGCGACGATCTCGCCGCCGCCTTTGCGCGTGCGCTCGACGATGGCATCGAGGCGATTTTGCGGGATCAATTTGTCGAGCGGGATGCCGCCTGCGTAGGAGTAGCGCAACAGCGGCACCATTTCGTCACCGTGTCCGCCAAGCACGAAGCCTGTCACGTCTTCCACGGAGACGTTCAGCTCCATGGCGACAAACGTGCGGAAGCGCGCCGTATCGAGCACACCGGATTGACCGATGACGCGGTGTTTCGGGAAGCCGGATGTTTTGAAGAACGTATAGGTCATCGCATCTACCGGGTTGGACAGGATGAGTACGATGGAGTTTGGCGCGTAAATTTTCACTTGCTCCGCTACCGAACGCATGATAGCCGCGTTCGTCGCCACCAGGTCGTCGCGGGACATGCCTGGCTTGCGGGCGATCCCTGCTGTAATGATGACGATATCGGAGCCTTGAATATCCTTGTAGTCGGACGTTCCGGTGATGTTGGCATCAAAGCCGAGCACCGGCGAAGACTCCATCATGTCCAGCGCTTTTCCTTTGGTCGGGTTCTCAAGCTGCGGAATATCGACCAAAACGATGTCAGCCAGTTCTTTTTGCGCCATGATGAACGCCGTTGTCGCTCCGGTAAAGCCGCTGCCGATGACGGCTACTTTTTTTCTGCGGAATGTCATGGTAGTTCCTCCTCGTCGTGTCGTTTCCCACATATGTTACAAGACCAGCTTCACACCGCTTGCTTTTTGCTCCAGCATTTTGGAGAGAATCGTACCGATGTGGGCGCCTGCCTCGATCGGCGACGTCCCTTGACGATGAATATTGGAAATTACCGTGCGCTCGGACTCTACCATTCCTTTGCGCGGACGGTAGCACATGTAGGCGCTCATGGAGTGGGCCGTAACCAGACCCGGACGCTCTCCGATCAACAGCACCAGCACTTCCGGCTCCAAAATCTCGCCGATATGGTCCATGCTCGCGACGCGTCCGCCTTTGACAAAAAACGGAGTCCCGCAACTCAGGCCGTAGCTTTTCAACGAGTCCATCAAGGAGGGAAGCACGTCTTTCAGGTTGGCGTCGACCGCGCTGGCACTCAGGCCGTCGGAGACGACGATTTGTACCTGCGGCTTCTTTTGGCAACGCTCCTGAAGCAAGCGCACGCCTTCCTCGGTGAGAACGCGTCCCATGTCCGGGCGCTTCAAATAGTTTTCGGTGTTGTCGTACTGGGTTTCTACCGTGAACAAGGAAAACTGGTCGAGCACTTCCTGGCTGACTTCCCCGTAGACGGCATCGACTGCCGCTGCGTGGTCGCGGCGGAGTTGCAGCATCGTTTTCGTCAGCGGTCTTACCCCTGTACGCCATACGCCGATCCGCGCAGGCGTGCTGGCCAACAACTCATCCAGCCCTTCCTTCCATTTCGGATTCGGGATTTGCGCTGTTCGCTCCGGCTCCGCTGGCGCGGCGTGTGTCTCCTGCGGGCGGGAAGCCATTGGTGCCGGAGCTGCTTCCTGCTGTGCCCCGGCTTTCGCGTCCGCCGCTGCTGCCGCTTTTGGCTCAGGCGCTTTTTCGCCCAGCTCGGCCAGCTTTTTTTGCAGCTCGGCCACTACTTTGTCTACCAAAAAATCCAATTGTTGTTCCATCCCTCATACACCCCCGCTTCTTACATGAAGATTGTCGGATCGCCTGCTATTGGCGTCAGCTTGCCGTTTTCCATGATCCCCATTTTTTCCAGCCACTTTTCAAAAGCAGGTGCCGGACGGAGGCCGAGAACCTCGCGGAACGCGGCAATATCGTGGAAGCTGGTCGATTGATAGTTGAGCATGACGTCGTCCGCCATCGCCACCCCGATGACAAAGTTCACCCCTGCCGCCGATAGCAAAATTCCGAGATTGTCCATATCGTTCTGGTCAACCTTCATATGGTTTGTGTAGCAGACGTCGCAGCCCATCGGCAGCCCGTGCATTTTGCCCATGTAGTGGTCTTCCAGCCCGGCGCGGATCACTTGCCGGCTGTCGTACAAATATTCCGGTCCGATGAAGCCGACTACCGTATTGACGATAAACGGGTTGTACTTGCGAGCAAGACCGTAGCAGCGCGCCTCCATCGTCACCTGGTCGATGCCGAAGTGCGCCTCGGAGGACAGCTCGGAGCCTTGGCCCGTCTCGAAGTACCAGAAGTTCGGCCCGTAGGAAGTGCCTTCCTTGCGCATCAGCTCGTCGGCTTCGTCCAGCAGCTTGACGTCAATCCCGAAGGCGTTGTTGCCTTTTTCGCTGCCCGCAAGACTTTGGAAAATCAGGTCGGCAGGCGCCCCCTGACGGATGGCGCGCATCTGCGTGGTCACGTGAGCGAGTACACAGTTTTGCGTCGGAATCGCCCATTTGTCCATTACCTCTTTGGTCATGTTGAGAATATCCTTGACGCTGTCCGCTGTATCAATAACCGGGTTGATTCCGATTACCGCGTCGCCGATTCCGTAGCTGAGTCCTTCGTACAGCGATGCCTTGATGCCTTGTACGCTATCGGACGGGTGATTGGGCTGAACCCGCGATGCCAGTACGCCTTGCTGACCAATCGCGGTATTGCAGTGAGTCACCACGCGAATTTTGGCCGCAGCCGTAATCAGGTCGAGGTTGCTCATCAGCTTAGCGGTAGCCGCGATCATTTCGCTGGACAAGCCGCGGCTGATGCGCTTGATCTCGTTGTCGCCCGCCTCGTGGCTCAAAATGTACTCGCGCAACTCGGCGACGCTCCAGTTTTTGATTTCGTTGTAAATTTTTTCGTTGATGCCTTCTTCAATGACGCGGGATACTTCGTCTTCCTCCGGAGGAAGCATGGGGTTGTTGCGAATGTCGGCCAACGTCAGATCAGCCAATACTTGCTTGGCAGCAACGCGTTCCCGGGAATCGGAAGCGGCGATTCCAGCCAGTTGGTCGCCGGATTTGTCTTCGTTTGCCTTCGCGAAAATTTCTTTCAAATCGCGAAATTGATAGGTCTGTCCAAGCACAGTCGTTTTCGTGTTCATTTCGTCCACCCCTTTGTACGTTACGCCTTCTCATCAAAAGCGAGGGTTTTTACCACGACCGGGATAATCGTTCCCGAAATCGGCTCACCCAGGTCGATATAATCGCCATACTCCACCCGCACCTGATCGATGCAAATAATCTCTGGCTCTCCCTTGCAGCGCAGTGCCAGTCCCTGCCCCAATGCTTTGGCCATGTCTGTCTCGCAGATGACGACCATCGTCCGGCTCTCGGCAAAATAATGCCGATATTGGTCCGACAGCTCCTGAGCGATCGTTTGCAGCAGCGCATACGAGCAATAGCCGATGCCTGAGATCGCGAGCGCGAACGGGATGCCTGTTGTTTTATCAAAAAGCCGTTCACCGAGCTGGTAGATCGCCGCTACCTCCTGATGAATCCGCGCCGGGTCCGACAGTTGTTCCTGGGTAAGCTCCAGCTTGAGAATCGGAATGTTTTTAATCGGCAAAAGCTCCGGCTTGATATGCACCGTCGAGCCGCTGATTTCCGTGCTTTGCATTCCAGCCCCGATCACGGTGGCCCGCACGGTTTGCTCCGGATCGAGCCAGCGCACCGGGTACGTTCCTTTTTCCCGCTCCTGCTGCAGCACATAGCCCAGCAGCGGACCAAAATCGCCGTAGCGGCTGACATCTGCCATGCTTTTCACGGGCGGTCCCGTCATCAACTGTCCGACCCCACCGGAGACGGTCAGCTCTTCTACCGGAAATTCCCCGCGCAAATGCGGCCCTACGACGAGCAAGCCCGATACGTGCCGTTCTTTGCCCGTCAAATAATCCAGCATGCTGCGGGCCATCTGCTGGGCCACTTCTGTTATTTCTGGCAGTCCGACTTTTTGCCCGACCGCGATGCGCAAGCCTTTTGCCTTCAGCCATTCCTGAATGTTTGGCGACACGTAGGTGACGACGTCCTCCCGATCCAGGCGAATCAGCCTGCCGCCGACGTGGAAGGTCACTGTCGCAATCGCTCGGCCGCGCTGAAAATAAGCCGCATTGGCCGTACCGCCGCCGATATCCACGTTGACGATCGTTCCTTGCAGCGTTTGCGAGCGTTTTTCCGCACCCGCGCCTTTGCCTGCCAGCACGCCTTCGAGGTCTGCCCCCGCCGTTGCCACTACAAAATCGCCGGATCGCTCTGCCAGCAAATGCACGATGTGTTGCGCGTTTTTCTTGCTGGCCGTCTCCCCGGTGATGATGACGGCCCCCGACTTGATGGACGACAGACTGATTTGTGCTTTTTCGTACTCCGCTTGCAAAATCGCCCCGATGCCTTCCGCGTCAATCTCATCGAACCCGATCAGCGGAGTGGAATGCACTTGACTCGCATACAGCAACTGGCGCTCCACGATCTGGTAGCGCGGCAGCGAAAAGGTGCTGGACATGCGCCCCAGGCGCAGACGACTGACGATCATTTTGGTCGTGCTCGTTCCTACATCGATGCCGACGCTTTGGATCCATTGTTCATCCATCGTGAACCTCCTTGAACCATTGGCGTGCCAGACAAGGCCGCAAAAGAAAAACGCCTGAACAGCCGAAAAAATCGCTTCCGGTCTGACTCAAGCGCCTTTGCTTTGCTTGCTATCTACTTGTTTCGTTTCCCGCATTTGTTTATCGGTCAGGAAAATCAGCCTTGGGAAAACAGCGTCTCCTCGCCGGCGAGAATTTCCTCGGCGAGCTTCACAAGCGGCATGCGCCGTTGCATGCTTACTTGCTGCATCCATTTGTAAGCGGCCTCTTCCTCCAGGGAGAGTGCGCTCATCAGTTTGCCTTTGGCCTTTTCCACGCATTTTCGATCCTCGATCTTCTGTTTCAGATCGCTAATATCTTTCTTCAACGACACGACTTTTTCCTTTTGGCTGAGCGCGATCTCCACAGCCGGAATCAGGTCATCCTCGGATACGGGCTTTACCAGATAAGCCGTCACTCCGGCTTTCCGCGCATCGATCACCAGTTCCTTCTGGCTGTACGCGGTCAAAAGAAGGATGGAGCAGTCCGAAAAGGAGCGGATAATCCCGCTTGCCTTGATGCCATTAAGGCCAGGCATTTTCACATCCATGATAATGAGGTCGGGTTTGTGACGATGAGCGAGTTCGACCGCCTCTTCCCCGTTTTTCGCCTCGGCCACAACCTGATAGCCTTCGTTTTCCAGCATCTCGCGCAAATCCATG
Organism: Brevibacillus agri; assembly: GCF_004117055.1. NCBI lineage: Bacteria > Bacillati > Bacillota > Bacilli > Caryophanales > Paenibacillaceae > Brevibacillus > Brevibacillus agri. The sequence goes on along the minus strand of NZ_CP026363.1, from coordinate 858,916 downwards.
CGAATGATCGGCTCGTCGTCAACCACCATAATCTTCGGCTGTGTCATCTTCATCCTCCTTCTGGATCGGATAGAGAATGGTAACTTCCGTTCCGTTGCCTGTGTTACGGAAATGCATCGTTCCCTCCAGGTCTTCCTTGACGAGCGTGTCGACGATTTTCAAGCCAAGGTGACCTTTTTTGAGAATGTGCTCCATGTCCTCGATACCTACCCCGTCATCCGTGACAGACAGACTGACGAAATCCTCCTTCGAGACGAGCGCAATGGAGATTCGCCCTTCATGAAGCTCGCGAAATCCGTGGATCATGCAGTTTTGAATCAGCTCCGTGACGATTAGGGCACAGGATGTCGCCTTGTTGGACGGCAGGTACACGGATTCTCCCGTCACGACGACGTGTATAGCTTGCTCTGAACGTCTCATGGAAGAGACGATTATTTTCGATATTTTGGTTAAAATCTCTTTGAAGTCGATCTGCTCCAGACCGTCCTGCGCCAAATATTCGTGAATAATGGCGATGCTGTTGATCCGGTTGATGCTTTCCCGGTAGACTTTCTCGATCTCGTTCGACTGCGAACGCCGCATTTGCAGGCGCAGCAGGCTTGCGATCGTTTGCAAATTGTTTTTCACGCGATGGTGAATCTCTTTGATGACAGCCGACTTAATCATCAACTGCTTTTCTTTTTCGCGGATGTCCGAAATGTCCCGGAGCAAGATGATGCCTCCGATGATGTCGAGCTTGCGCACGGACGAAACCGCTTTCATCATGATAAAATGCTTTCCTTTTGACAACTCATCCTGAATGTAGCCCCCGTGACGCACGAAGTTTTCCGGGGAAACTCGCCAGGAAAAAATGCGTTCGATGCTCACGCCCTTGTCCGGTCTCTCAAAGCCGATCAAGGAGAGCAGCTTGTGGGCGCGCCCGTTGGCGTAGGTGATGATCCCACTCTGGTCAAACAAAATCATGCCTTCATGCAAAAGTGAAGAAATCGGCATATCAGGCACTGCGAACTGAATCAGCGTCTCGCTCAGATGTTCGGTCGTTTCCTTGAGCATCTCGACATTTTTTTCTTGTTCGACCTGCTTGGAAATATCCTGCTCGGTAATCAGCGTCCCGATCGTTTTGCCCTCGGCGTTTGTAATCGGCACGACGCTTTGACGCATGACGACCTGCTCCTGCGAGACACCTCTCGACCCGATCACCGGCTTTCCTGTAGTCAGGCAGTACATGACAGCAGGCTCGTTGATCGCGGTCGCCAGATGCCCCACGACGGAGCCGCTGTACATGGATCGCGCGGTGCTAGGCTTGGCCTGCGCGACCACCAAAGCAGCACTTCGGTCTACTGTCGGGCAGTCGATGAACATGTCTGCCTGCGACAGATCGGCAAAAATCTGCAATTTGGAAGCGAGGTCCTCCACGATCTGGATGTCGTCCTCACTCAATATCGTAGACGCTTTGCACAGTTCCCGTATGGATTGCATGCGAACCTCTTTTCACCTGCTAGGAGTTGATATTGCCTTCATTTTCTCACAGACTCGCTACGGCGGAAAGAGGCTTATTCGCTTACCATTTCTTGCAAATACGCGCGCAATTCCGGCACTCCCTCACTGGTGTAGGAGGACGTCCGAAAAATTCGCGCGTCGCCCAGCGACTGGCGCAAAAAGCCTTCCGCTCGTTGCACATCGGCAGCGGGGTGATCTACCTTGGTGATGACTCCTACGCACGCCTGGGGAAAGCCGTGCGCGAAGCCCGGGGGAAAGTAGTTGCGCTCGCGTGTGGCATCCTGGACCATCACCACGATGGTCGCCTCCAGCGCGGTTGCCATCAGGGTGCGGTAAAACATCGGATTTTCGCTGTACTCGCCCGGCGTGTCGATCACCCAGTCCCGATATTCCAGCGCTTGCGTCTTCCTGGCCGGCTGTTCATCGTTGAACAGCGCTTTGACCAGAGAAGACTTGCCCGCTTCGATGGCCCCGATAATCATGACACGGCCTGTCATGATTTCGTCACCAATGCCGGTGTGAACCGCAGTTTTTCGCTCAGCACCTGATTGACCGCGTCCACTGCCATCTCTACAGCAGAGACATCCCCCACGACAATCAGTGAACCTGTGAAACGATCGAGAAACCCGAGCTCGACACCTGCTGCCTTCGTTGCGATGTCGGCAGCAATAATGGCCGTTTCCGTCGGCGTCAGGGTCAGAATGCCGATCGCTCCGGCCTCCTTGATCCCCAGCTTGGTATAGAGCATAGGGTCAGGGTTTGCGATCACATGAGCCAACGTGACCTGTTTCCCTGGGACAAATTCCTGTATGACCCGTGAACGTTCCTGTTCCATCGCTATCCCTCTCCTCCTGCGGCACCCGGCACCTCAAACGAATCGACGATGCCCACGATGATCGCATCGATCGGCACGCTGTTGCCAGTAAAAAGGATACGGGCAGGCGTCCCGCGCGAGACGATGACCTGCTCGCCGATCCCTGCCCCGATCCGGTCTGCTGCGATGACGGTTTGCCCGCTCTCTTCGCCGCGCCAGTCAATGGGCTGGACAACCATCAGCTTGAGATTTTCCATGCCGGTTTCCTTTTGGGTTGCCCAAACGCTGCCGATCACTTTTCCCAAAAACATGCGATCACCCTTTTCCTAAATAGCTGACCGTAATGCCGCGCTCTCTCATGCTGTCGTAAGCCAGCGGAGAGACAATCGCTCCTTTTTTCACATGCAAGGTCGTATCCCGCAACTCCGGCTGGGATTTGATCCAGTCAGCCGTCAGCAGCTTGCCGGAGAACACCGCTTCTGCCTCGTCCAAGGCCGTCAAGGTCGGCTGCTCAGGCTTTGCCTCTGCTTTTTGCAGTTGGGACTTCAGTTTGGACACGACGCGGTCAGCCAAGCGTTTCTGCTCCACGAACTCCACGCCAAGCTCCTTCATCGCCTCGACATGGCGCAGGAACAGCCTTTCGTATGCTGGCGTCAGCGTCAACGTTTGCAGGGTGCGGCGGTCGGCGCGCTTGATGCCCGGCACGTCGGAACCTGCGATGACGAACTTGCCTGTCACCAGTGCGGAGAAGACGATTTCTGCCTTGATCGTGCCTTTCAGGCCGGAGGCGATTCGCGCCGCATTGTCCAGATCAATCTCCGGAATGACGATCCCGGCGTAATCTTTCGGCACTTCCAACGGGGCGGGAGCATACTCATCCGCTGTGAGAATTTTGCCTGCTCCCCCGCATTCGATCTTGTGCATCCCCAGCCAGGAGGAAGTTTCCCCGTCCAGGAAAAGGATGTCGTGGCAAATCCCGTGGTTTTTCAGATGGATAAAATGATCCTGGAATGCCTCATGTGCCTGGCTGTCGCAAAAGACATACAGGACACGAGGCGCTTCCGGTTTCTTTTCTGCATTCATGGAAAGCAAAATTTCTTTCGTAATCGATGCCACCATTTCTCTGATGTCCATCAAAGCTCTACCTCCGTTAGCCGGAGTAAAACTGGCCGTTTTTGCCGATCACTTTTACCCGGTCGCCCGTTTTCAAATTGGCGGCATTCCCTTCATCCAGATCGACGTGGAAATCGAGCGCGAATTGTGGATGTACGCGAACGACCACATCCGGATAGATGACAGGGCGGTCACTCTGCGTCGCAAGGATCAGCGTGTCGCCGTCCTTCACCTGGAACTGCTCGGCATCCGCAGGCGACATGTGAACGTGCCGCTTGGCTACAATCACACCTTTGTCCAGTACGACTGTGCCTTTTGCTGTTACGAGTACCAGACCCGGTGTTCCTTCAATATCTCCAGACATCCGCACAGGGGCATGCACGCCCAGCGTAAATCCGTCCGTGCGGGAGATTTCCACTTGCGTCGCTCCGCGCGCCGGTCCGAGAATGCGCACGCCGTGAATGCTGCCTTTTGGCCCGACGATGGTCACCGTCTCCTGGCAAGCGAACTGGCCAGGCTGCGACAGATCGCGCATCGGCGTCAATTGGTGTCCTGCGCCAAACAGCTTCTCTACATCGGCTGGCGACAAATGAACGTGGCGATTGGAAACGCCAAGGGGAATTTCCTGTACGGCCCCGGCAGTTTGATTGGTGGAAGGTTGCTGCTGTTGTTCTTCAAAAGATTTCACTTGAATCCCTCTTCCTTTCAAGAAATCTGCCGCTGCTGGTGTGATTTTATCCCCTTTCTCCAGGAGAAAGGGGTTTGGGATGCCTGTCTTATGCATGGCTCGCAAAGATGCTTCTGTAATAACTGCCATAGGGGATTACCCTTCGAGCTTAGGCAGGATCAGTTCAATGTCTCCGTGCGGGCGTGGGATGACGTGTACAGATACGAGCTCGCCTACTTTTTCGGCAGCAGCGGCGCCTGCGTCCGTGGAAGCTTTTACTGCACCTACGTCACCACGTACCATGACTGTTACGAGACCGCCACCTACGTGTACTTTACCAATCAGTTTTACGTTCGCTGCTTTTACCATTGCATCAGCAGCTTCAACTGCTCCTACCAGACCTTTTGTTTCTACCATTCCCAATGCGGACATTTCTCCAGCCATTTTTTTATTCCTCCTTAATTATATGGACAAATTTTCACTAATTTACGACGTCATTTCTGTTAAAACCGATTTAATAATGTTTTTGATCTCTTCGCGGCTCAAGCCGACGTTCAGCGAAGAGACTGCTTGCAGCACGGCTTCCTCTGCCTTTGTCGCTTGTGCAGCTTGCACTGGCGCAGACTCAGGCATTTCTCTTACGCCGAAAGCGACGCGCTTGATGTTGAAAAGATGCTTGGGACCGATGTTGTCGGATGTGATGTTGTTCCCGAAAGAACCGCATCCGAGCGTAAAGGACGGCTGCACGCCAGTCGTGGCCCCGATGCCCCCGAAGGTGGTTCCGGTATTGACCGGGATGCGGGAAGCCGGCATCGCCTGGCCGTAAGATGCGATGATGTTTTCATCCTGTGCGTGAATCCCTGCGGTGTGGCCCAAGCCGCCGTGCGTGAGCAGCTCGCGGCAACGGGCAAACGCCTCGTTGTCTCCTTGAACGGTGTAGAGAGCGAGAATCGGCGCCAGCTTTTCCACGGACAGCGGATACTCTTTGCCTACGCCAGTCTCTTCCGCCACCAGCACGCGCGTTTCGGCCGGAATCGAGATGCCTGCCATTTGCGCGATGACGTGCGGGGAGCGGCCGACGATTTTGGCGTTGAGCGAGCCGTTCACCATGATGATGGCGGCTACTTTTGCCTTCTCGTTCTCGTCCAGGAAGTACGCTCCTTCGCGCTTCAAAGCGGCAATCATCTGATGCTTGACCGCTTCCTCAACCACTAGTGCCTGCTCCGAGGCGCAGATGGTGCCGTAGTCAAAGGTCTTGCTCTGCACAATGCGCTTGGCAGCGGCAGCGAGGTCAGCGCTGTGGTGGATGTAGACCGGAACGTTTCCGGGTCCGACACCGTAAGCAGGCTTTCCGGAGCTGTACGCAGCCCGCACCATTGGCGTACCACCTGTTGCGAGAATCACGTTGGTCAGCTTGTGCTTCATCAGCTCGTTTGTAGCCGGGAGCGTCGGCTTGCTAACGCAATGGATCAAGCCTTCCGGCGCTCCAGCCTGCACAGCGGCCTGTGCCATCAGCCGCGCTGCTTCCAGCGTGCATTTGGCTGCCGACGGGTGCGGGCTGAAGACAATCGCGTTGCGCGCCTTGAGCGCGATCATCGACTTGAAAATAACGGTCGATGTCGGGTTGGTCGACGGCACGATACCAGCCACGATCCCGACCGGCTGCGCCACTTCCCACACCTTGTTCTCTTCGTCCTTGCGAATGATGCCTACGGTCTTCACATCTTTGATGGAAGCATACACATCCTGGGAAGCGAACAAGTTTTTCATCCGTTTGTCCGGAACGTTTCCGAAGCCAGTCTCTTCAACCGCCAGAGCGGCCAATCGCTCGGCATTCTCTACGCCAGCCTTGGACATGGCAGCGATGATCCGGTCGATCTGCTCCTGGGTGTAGGTAGCAAGCTTCGCCTGCGCTTCCTTCGCTTGGGCGAGGTACGTGCGCACTTCCTGAATGGAATACAAATCAGCGTCCAGTGTCATTAGGCTTTGTCACCTCCGCCTTGCTGCTTTTCTTCAATCAGGCGAATCAGGTCTTCTTTCTTCGCCGTATTGATGTCATTGGTCGAAAGCGGGAAATCCGCAATCGAGCGGGCCAGCTTGCGCAAGTCGTTGATCGATTGCTCTGCCAGCGCCGGCTCTGCCTTTGCCTGTGCAGGCTGTGGCTTGGCTTCTTCCTTCGCTTCCGAACGCATCAGATTTTTAATCATTTTGGGAACATTCTCATCAGGACGCGGGATGACGTGGGAGTGCAGCAACCGTCCGACGCGTCTTGCTGCGTCAGCGCCAGCGTCTACAGCCGCCTGAACCGAAGAAACATCTCCGATTACGTACACGGTCACAATCCCTGCATCCGCGCCTTCATAAGTAACGACCTTGACGTCTGCCGCTTTGGCAGCAGCATCGGCGGCCGCGATGAGCGCGGGCAAGCCCAGCGTCTCAATCATGCCCAGTGAGTATGCATGAGCGCGCATTTACATTTCCTCCCCTTCAAGAGGGAAAATCCCTTTTATCGTTTGACTGGCTGTCGGGCGACGCTTCTTACTGCGTCGGCAAAGGCAGCGGCTGCTGCGGTGCATGCCGATTGGCTTCCTGTAAGCAGCGCTCCCCCGAAGTTGGTTTCCGTGGGCGGGCCAAAAAACTGCACCATCTGTACATCTGCTGCCTTGAGAGCGGCATCTATCCCGTACATGGCCTCAAGCGGCGGAGCGATCAGATAGGCGAGCGGCTCCCCTTCCCTGATGCCGGCAAGCCCAGACAAGTAGCTGCCCGTCCGCGACACGACATGTGCGTAATACGCATGCGTCCCCTCTTCATTCAACGAGTAAAAGCATGCTCCGCTTTCCATGAAGGCAACGGCTGCATCAATACCGCTCTGTACCTCTGATGGCGTCGCTCCCCCGATGATCCCGATGAACTCGCCGGACAACGGACCGGAAGCGTGCCCAGAGCCTGCGTAAAACGACTTGGCGTAAATCACTTCGACTGCTGCCTTTTTCGTCGCTTCATCAATGGCTGTATAGCCCACATCGTCAATGGTGGATGTCAGCATCCCCACACTGCGGATATGGGAAGGCAGGTTCAGCTTCTCCGCAAATTGTGGATCGACGTTGGGAATCATTCGGATCGCAAGCGGCGTCGCTCGAATTGGTTTTTCCATGCGTGTCACACTCCTTTCAGACAACTTCCCTTTTCAAAACGCAAAAAAAGGTGCCTAAACACGAAAGAACAAGACTCGTGTTCAAGGGCACCTTTGCCTTTTGTCTATTCACTTGTTCGGATAAGATTCACGCCAATTCTGCGATCTTATTCCTGCTTCTAATGTATGACAAGGCAAGAAAAAATGCAAGCGTTTTCGGTATTCCACGACTTTTCCATATTCCGGTCATTTGACGGACACACGGCCTGGCTATCTTGGTTGTGTAGCCGGGACGGGCAAGCCCGCAAGCTGGCACAAACAAAAAACAAACCGAAACCCCAAGGAGGAATTTTTCATGAAAAAGAAACTCGCAATGTCCGTAATCGCTCTGGCCGTATCCGCAATGGCAGGCTCTGCATTTGCCGCAGATGAATCCACAGTGCAAAAAGCTGTCGCGACTTTCCCTGCCAAAACCGTTACCGTCCAAAACGACGGCATGCAAGTGCCAATGCAGCCGGTCATTAATCTGGAGCAGATGGCAAAGGAAAAAGGCATCTCCGTGGACGAACTGCTCAAGCAGCTTGAAAAAGAAGGCAAGTTTATGAAAGCGGCGCTGACACTCGCAGTTCCCGCGACAGAGGCGGACTCTGACAAAGCGCCTGTAGCCGTAAAAATGGTGAAGCTGGCGGACGCTACCGCAAACAGCGCGGCGTTGCCGGCGATCAGCCTGGAAGAAAATCTCGCTATCGCCAGCACTGCGGTCACCTTGCCTGCCCCTGTCCAGCCCGCCGACATCCGCCAAGAAACGCGCGAGATCATCACGCTGAAAGACGCCACATGGCTGCGGGTCGGGGTGCCGTACTACGAGCAAAACACAGTGGCGGGAACGTATTACGTCAGCACCCGCCTCAACAACGATCTGGTGCATACGTACATCACAATCATGGTTTCGATCGGGATCATTACGCTTTGCGGCTGGGCGATTGGTCTACGTCCTGTCGCGTTCGCTTACGCAGCCGCTTCGCCAATTGGCGCTGGCAGCGGAGCAAATCTCTTCCGGCAACTACGAGCCAGCCCTGCCCGACTCCACCCGGGTCAAAGAAGCCGAGATCAGCCAGCTCGTCTCCCCGTTCGCTGACATGGCCAAGCGGCTGGGGCAGTTGGAGCGGATGCGCACAGACTTGCTGGCCGGAGTCTCCCACGAGTTGCGCACCCCGGTTACGTCGATTCGCGGGATGATACAGGCTGTAAAGGACGGGGTCGTCAAAGGCCCCGATGCCGACGAGTTCATGCAGATCAGCATGGATGAAGCAAAGCGGCTGCAGACGATGGTTAACGACCTGCTCGACTTTTCCTCGATGGAGGCAGGCGCTGTCTACGCGGAAAAGCAGGAAATCAAGCTCGCCAGCTTGCTGGAGCAGGTCGTCGCGCAAGTCGGCACCTTGCCTGCCTTTGCCGAAACCGCCATCGAAATCACGCTGCCCCAGCCGGAAATCGTCTGAATCGGAGACAGCGCGCATTTCAAACAAATTTTGCTGAATTTGCTCAACAACAGCGTGGCCGCAGCAGCGACGCGCATCGAAGTGGTCGCCCGGCAAACCGACAAGCTCATCCTCGACATCATCGACAACGGCAAAGGCATTCCCGCTGAAGAAGCCCCGTTCATTTTCGAGCGGTACTACCGGGGGGACAGCAAGCGGAAGAAAAAGCACGGCCTCGGGCTTGGCCTGACGATTTGCCGCCTGCTCGCCAGGGCGCATGGCGGCGAGGTAGAGCTGGTGCAGAGCAGTCCGGCGGGCACTACCTTCCGCCTGACGCTCGCCACGCCCCCTGCCGGGAAAGCATGACCGCAGGCAACAAGGCAGCAAGCAAAAACAAACCGCCAGGCGCGTTACTCGCATCTTGGCATGACCGAGAATGCCCACCTCCCAAAAATGCGGCGCGTCTGGCAGACTGCGCCGCTTGCCTGCTTTAGACGCGTTTCAGACGTGCGATCCCTCCGGCACGTGCGAGCGAATCAGATCCATGAAAATCTCCAACGCTCTCGTCTGGAACTCGTTCGATTTCGTCACCAGCGAAAAATCCCGCGTCACGGGCGTGCCCGCTACTTTCAAGGTACAGAGCGTCCCCAACTGGCGCTCTTTGCGGATCGCCCAATAGGACAAGAGACTGATCCCGAGGCCCGCTTCTACCGATTCCTTAATCACCTGTGTGCTGCCGAACTCCATTCGCTTCTGCGGCTGGAATTTGAGCTGGCGAAACATCTTTTCCGCCGCCTCCCGCGTCCCGGAGCCTTCCTCCCGCACAATCCACGTCTCCTGCATCAGCTCGCTGACCGCAACCTTCTCCTTGCCTGCCAGCCGATGCTGCGGGGAGACGATCACGTACATGCGATCGTCGGCAAACGGCTCGATGCACATTTTTTCGTTCACGTACTCCCCCTCCACGATCCCGACATCCAGTTGCCGGGTCGCTACCAGGTCAGCGATGACGGTCGAATTGTGAATCGTGATCGTCGGCGTAATCAAAGGGTAGTCTTTGCGCAGCCTCGCGATCACGTGAGGCAGGACATACTCTCCATACGTGTAGCTGGCGCCAATCGTCAAATGCCCACTCGGCGTGTTCATCAAGTCGTCGACCAGGCTCTGCATGCGCGTGTACAGCCCTAAAATTTCCCGGGCATGATGGTAAACGATCTCCCCCGCCTTGTTCAACCTGACGTACTTGTTGCTGCGCTCCAGCAACTTCGACCCGATCGCCCGCTCCAGCGAGAGAATGTACTGGCTGACGGCTGGCTGTGTCATGTGCAATTCTTCGGCGGCCCGCGAAAAGTTTTGCCTGTCTGCGACCGTGACAAATACGCGCAGTTGCTGATCCATGCAGCATCCCCCTCTTCTTTTTCCAACAACTATACGCTTTTACTTATCATCATCATAGCAATGATTTATTTTTCTTATTGTTATAGTTGTTTTATGCTTTGGTTGTCAAATCTGTTCGAGGAGTGATCGCAATGGCCTCCCCGCTGCATGAAAGCGCGCCATTGAACGACAACGACCAGGCATCTGTCAAAGCTGAAAGCAAGCCTCACAACATACCTGCCCCTGTTTCCTTCTGGCTCGGCGGTGTCGCCTTCACCTTTGTCATCGCGCTACTGGGTTACGGCTTAGCTTACATTCCCGGCTTTGACCGGGTCGGACCGTTGGCCTGTGCCATCCTGATCGCCGTGGCCTATCGCCAGTTTTGGGGATATCCGGAGCCGCTGCGGTCAGGGATTCAATTTTCCGCCAAGCGTTTGCTGCGGCTCGCCATCATTTTGTACGGACTGAAGCTGAATATGGGCGTCGTTTTGCATCAAGGACTTGGACTGCTTGTCTACGACGCAGGAGTCATCGTTTTTTCCATCGCGCTCACCATGCTGATCGCCAAATGGCTGAAAGCCGACACCTCGCTCTCGCTCATGCTCGGCGTAGGAACCGGAGTCTGCGGAGCAGCGGCCATCGCTGCCGTCTCGCCGATCATCCAGGCCAAAGACGAAGATACCGCCATTGGCGTAGGCATCATCGCGCTCGTCGGAACCGTTTTCGCAATCGCCTACACCGTCCTGCGCCCTTTTCTGCCTATGACTGCCGTCGATTACGGGATGTGGTCGGGCATCAGCCTGCATGAAATCGCCCACGTCGCACTCGCGGCCGCGCCTGCCGGGCAGGACGGCCTGGCAATGGGACTGTTGGCCAAGTTGGGACGCGTGCTCCTGCTGGTCCCGCTCTGTTTTCTCTTGATGTTCTGGATGAAGCGCAGCGGGAAAAGGCAAGGCGCAGCCAAAATCGAGTTTCCCTGGTTTTTGATCGGCTTTCTGGTCATGAGCCTGTTCGGAAGCTACGTGCTCGGCAAGCACATTCCTGTCTCCGCCGCCTTCAACGCCGGAGTGGCCCAATTGACCACCTTCGTGCTGACCATGGCGATGGTCGGTCTCGGACTGAACGTCAACCTGCGTGCCCTGCGCTCAAAAGCGGCAAAGCCGCTGATCGCCATGTCCATTACCTCGATCCTGTTATCCGCGCTGTCCTACATGCTGATCTAGCCTGTGGAGAACCCATCATCGCCTGGTGCGCAGCCAGGCGTTTTTTTGTGGATAAGGACAAAGCTTATCCCCATATGTTGATAACAGTGTGAACATCTCACCTGGAGGCGTCCATATGTTGAGTCGCTTTTTTCAAACCCGTCCGAACATCCTGTTGATAATTGTCGATCAGGAGCGCTATCCGCCCGCTTACGAGGAAGCCTCTGTGCGGGCATGGCGCGATGCAGAGCTTCCCGCTCATTCTTTTTTGCGCAGCCACGGCCTGGAGTTCAAGCGCCACTACGCAGGCGCGACAGCCTGCTGTCCCAGCAGGGCCACGCTGTTTACCGGGCAGTACCCGTCCCTGCACGGCGTCACCCAGACGAGCGGCGCCGCCAAAAGCTCCCCTGACAGCGACATGTTTTGGCTCGATCCAAACACCGTGCCTACCATGGGCGACTACTTCCGCGCTCTCGGCTACCGCACGTATTACAAAGGCAAATGGCACATATCCGATCGCGATATTTGGGTACCGGGCACGCACCTGCCCATCCTGAGCTACGATTCCGGCACAGGCATGCCCGACCCGGAAAAGGAGCGCCTGTACTGGCTCGCCAATCGGTTAAACGACTACGGCTTTTCCGGCTGGATCGGCCCTGAGCCGCACGGCAGAGCCCCGCACAATTCAGGCTCATCAGCCGCCATCGGCGTAAACGGCCGGGACGTGGTGTACGGCAGCGAGGTTGTCAGCCTGCTCGGTTGGCTCGATCAGGAAAAAAGTCGGCTCACACGCCCGGAGACGTACCAGCCGTGGCTCATCGTCGCTTCTTTTGTCAATCCACACGATATCGCCCTCTATGGGGATATCTCGGCACAAGTTCCGCTTTTTCGCTTTGAAGTAGAGCCATCCGTGCCCGCAATCGCTCCGCCTCCGACCCGGCACGAATCGCTTGAGACGAAGCCGCGCTGCCAGGCGAGCTATCGCGAGGTTTATCCACAAGCGTTCCAGCCGATCTCAGACGAGCCTTTTTACCGCCGCTTGTATTACCAGTTGCAAAAAAATGCCGATCAACAGATCATGCGCGTGCTGCAAGCATTGACGGCAACGTCCTTTTACCCGGAAACATTGATTTTGTTCACATCCGACCACGGCGAACTGCTGGGGGCACACGGCGGGCTCCATCAAAAATGGTATTGCGCCTACGAGGAAGCGATTCACCTCCCGCTCATCATCCACAATCCGCTGCTTTTTCCACAGCCTCTGTCTACCGAAATGCTGACCAGCCATGTGGATATCCTCCCGACCCTGCTCGGCTGTGCCCATGCGGATGTGGCGGCCATTTCCGCAGAATTGCAGTTGACTCACAGCGAAGTCCGCCCGCTTGCGGGAAAAGATTTCTCTGCGCTGATTCTCGGCAACGGCGAAACAGACGCAAGCGATACCGGGCCGCTATACTTCATGTCGGAGGATGATGTGACAAAAGGACAGCACCAGATCAGCCTGTTCGGCCAGCCCTATCACTCCGTCATCGAGCCGAACCGAATCGAAACCGTCATAGCCTGCCTGCCGTCTGCTGGACATGGACACCGGGAGTTGTGGAAATACTCTCGTTACTTCGCGGTGCCCCCATCACCTGCCGAGTCTTCCCCGGCCATCGAACCCGAATACGAATTGTACAATCTCAGCACAGATCCATCTGAAATGCGCAATCTCGCCGCACCTGCCTATGCCAATCCTTCCGCAGAGCCTGTGCGCCGCCAGATGGAGCGGATGCTGGTCGAACAGCGAGAGCAGAAGCGGCTCACGCCTCGACGCGCGTCACGGCAGCAAGGCAACGGAGCGCACTCTTGAAGAAAGCAAGCTTGCTGTCACGAAGCGCTTTGCTTTGTGTCAAAAGAAAAACCCCCTTTCTGACAGGGGGTTTTTCCGGAATTTATCCTTCTTGCGACAGCAACACTTTTTCCAGCGCAGCAATCGCTTCGTTCTCGTCTACGCCATCGGCAATCAGGGTAATTTCCTCCCCTTTGGCGATCGCCGAAGCCATGATGCCCATGATGCTCTTTCCGTTGACCGTCTTTTCCTGTTTGACGATCTTGATCTCGCTGGAAAAGGACGTGGCCATCTTCACAAAATTAGCTGCCGGTCTCGCATGCAAGCCGTGCGGCAATTGGACTACAATTTTCTTCTCCACCATCCTGTTGTGCCTCCTTAGATGTCTTCTTGCAAAATTGTTTCTTTGACAAACGCTTCTACCTGCGCGGATGTGCTCATCTGCAAAATCGCGTCGATATGCTTTGCCATTTCCTCCCGGCTCAACTGGCTGATCTGCTTGCGGGCTGGCAAAATGCTGCTCGCGCTCATGCTGAACTCGTCGAGGCCGAGTCCCAAAAGGATCGGTACGGCAACAGGATCGCCTGCCATTTCTCCGCACATCCCTACCCATTTGCCTTGGCTGTGCCCTGCCTCGATGACGTTGCGCAACAGCCGCAGGACCGCAGGGTGATACGGCTGGTACAGGTAGGCTACCCGTTCGTTCATTCGATCCGCTGCCATCGTATATTGAATCAGGTCGTTGGTTCCGATGCTGAAAAAGTCTACTTCCCGCGCGAATACATCTGCCATCAT